>JAZDMK010000255.1:0-53076 GCA_043800975.1 Bacteroidota bacterium
AACTTCATTTGGTGCACAATTAAAAACCCTGAACGCAATTTCAGGTGCTGGTAATCCAACCATACAAAATGAAAATGTTCAAAAGGGAGCAGCCAAAGCAGGATGCAACCCGGTTGAAACAGTTCCGGCAGGATATACTTCTACAGGCCAAACGCAAACATTCTATGGTACCTGCTGTTATTGGGTTGAAACGCTTTATTCATCAACAGGACCCGTTCAAACAAACTGCGGAGGAAGCAGTTACGCATGGTGTTGTTCGAATGTTCCCGAAGCACCTTCCTGCCCTTCCGGATTTGCTTCTGACCCATGTTGTGTTCATTATTGCGATGATTATGACGTATGTTCATGTGCCCCATGGCAGTGTTGCACTTCTTCTTTGGTGCAGGTTTGGATTGTAACAGAATCTGCTGATTATACTCCGATAACGATCACAGCGGATATTATCAATGAAACATGCCCGGGCGCAAACAATGGCTCATTAAGTATTATTGTTGCTAACGGAACATCACCTTATACATACAATTGGTCAGGTGGGCAGCATACTCAGATTATCAGCGGACTTTCTGCTGGTACATATTCAGTTACAGTTACAGATGTTCACAATTGCGTTGCGATCGGTACATATACTGTAACTTCAGGTGCAATGCCCGTTGTATCAATAAGCCCTGATCAGACTGTTTGTGCTGGAACTTCAGTAAATATAAGTGCTGCTGGCGGTAATGTTTATCTCTGGAATACAGGCGATGCAACAGCTTTCATTTCTGTAACACCACTTACAACAACTTCCTATCAGGTTACTGTCACAAATTCTCAGGGTTGTTCTAATGTTGCTCAAACTGTAGTCAATGTAAATCCTTTGCCTTTAGTAAATATTGTTTCAACAAGTGGTACTGTGTGTACAGGCTTTTCAGCCACATTGACTGCCACTAGCAATCATACAGGCACACAATATTTATGGAATACAGGATGGACAGGCAATATGATGATTGTTACACCACCGGCCTCTTCATTATACAGAGTAACGGGAACCGATCCCAATGGTTGTGTCAATTCTGAGCAATCGTATGTTGCAGTTCTTCCCAATCCGATTGTTACCAATGTATCTCCGGGTGTTGTAATTTGTCAGGGTGATCCTGCGACATTAAGTGTGTCAAGCAATATTCCGGGTTCTATTTTTATCTGGAGCAATAATATGAATACTTCTTCCATTACAGTTTCTCCTCCGGCATCTACATTGTATACCGTAACAGGAACGGCACCCAATGGTTGTTCTTCCACTTCTGCTGTGATGGTAAATGTAAATCCGCTTCCTGATATTCAGATTCAGTCAACATCACTTTCATTGTGTTCTGGAACTTCTGCAACCTTAATGGCTTCAGGCAATGGTGCTATCGGAAGCTATTTGTGGAGCAATAATCAAAGCGGTCAAATCATGATTGTAGCACCGACTGCAAATACAGTTTATTCTGTTACAGGTACAGATTTGAACGGATGCTCAGCTGCTGTATCAGTTGCCATTACTGTTAATCCAAATCCTGTTGTCAGTTTGAATGCAATGAATCAGCAAATGTGTGATGGAAATACAGCTACGCTCAATGCTTTCAGCAATGATCCAAGTACTCAGTATTTATGGAGTAATGGAAGTTCAAGTTCAAGTATTCAGGTGATGCCTCATAATACATCTACATATACTGTAACGGGGACAAATGCCAATGGATGCTCAACAGTTTCATCCATTATAGTTACAGTATATCCAAATCCGCAAATAAATATTCTGGCCAGTCAGTATTCGATTTGCAGCGGTTCGTCAGCAAATCTGTATGCCAATAGTTCTTTGACCGGAACATCTTTTCTTTGGAATACAGGCTCATCTTCACCGGGAATTACAGTGTCACCTTTAGTTTCAACTGTATATACAGTTATTGGTACGATGACCACTGGATGCTATGGAAGTGCAACGGTTGTCTTAAATGTAAATCCAAATCCCTCATTCACTATCAATGCAAGCTCAACAGAATTGTGTCAGGGAGAAAGCGCAACACTAACTGCATCCTCATCTTCAGGAAGTGTTACTTATTTTTGGAATGTAGGAGGTAATACAAATCCGGTTATCATTTCTCCAATGACTACAACATCCTATCTCGTTACCGCTACTGATAATTTTGGTTGTTCAACAACCATGGGAGTTAATGTCGTCGTTCATCCTACACCTCTGTTGACAGTCACTTCAAGCACAACTCATCTGTGTTATGGATCTTCAGCAACCTTGAATGTAAATAGTAATTTGCCGGGAACAAGTTTTGCCTGGAGTAATGGTTCTTATAATTCCTCCATCCAAGTGAATCCTTTGCAAACAACAATATACACAGTGATGGGAACTACCAGCTGGGGTTGTCAAGGATCGGAATCTTATACACTCAATGTGGGCGCACCGGTTGTAGTAACAATGAATTCTAATAATCCTGAAGTTTGTTTTGGAAGCACAGCTACCTTAATCGCTGGCGGAGCTTCATCATACGCATGGTCACCGGCTGTTACTTTTGGAAGCACAAATGGATCGATAGCACTGGTAACACCTTTACATAATACGACCTATTCTGTTACCGGTACAGATACATATGGTTGCACCGGCACTTCTTCTTATGCCGTAACAGTAAGACCCATGCCCATTGTAGAATTCATTTCCGATTACAATCCTAGTTGTGATCTGGCAAATGTAAAATTCACAGATCTATCATTCGATGAAATTGTAAGCTGGAGCTGGGATTTCGGCGATCCAATATCAGGAATGAATAACCATTCTTCATTGAAAGATCCAACGCATTTATACAATAGTCCGGGATCTTATGATGTAACGCTGGAAGTTGTTACACGATATGGATGTTCTGATTTAAAGGTGAAGCACGATATGATTTTCATTTATCCGACACCGAATGCAGTGTTTACGGCATCTCCAGTAGTTACTTCTTTGCCGAATGGAACGGTTAGTTTCTTTAACGAAACAACTTATTGGACCAATATTACATGGTACTTTGGGGATCCTGCTTCTGGAACAAACAACACATCCACTTTGGAAAACCCAACGCATGAATATACCACACCCGGAGTATACACAGTATGGATGTATGCTACCAATGAGTTGGGATGTTACGATTCACTGCGTGTTGACATTACCATTCAGCCTCCTTACGATGTGTTTATTCCAAATACTTTCACTCCTAATGGTGACGGACACAATGATACATTCTTCCCCAAAGGATTTGGTGTAGAAAATAATAATTTCGAAATGTACATTTTCAATCGCTGGGGAGAAGAAATCTTTTTTTCGAATAACACAAACAATGCCTGGGATGGTACCTATCGCGGAAACGGGGAGCCGGTTCAAACGGGAGTGTATCCGTATATTCTCATTGCGAAATCGCTCTCAGGTTTAGCACAAAAATATGTAGGAAGTGTAACTTTAATCAAATAAAAGATGAAACAAAATTAAAGAGCCCGGTCTTTTCAGGTCGGGCTTTCTTTTTTGTATTCGGTGATGTTGATCATTTCTTTACACAAACAGATTTCATCGGAATGCTGATTGGTTGCAATAACGATGGTTCTGTTTAATGCATGTTCATGAAATAATTTGTGAAACCATTGAGTAGAATCCGCATCCAGATGAGAAGCCGGTTCATCCAGAAATAAAAAAGGAGTGTCGGAAAGTATTGCCAATGCTAATCGTAAGCGCTGCTTCATGCCCGAAGAAAGAAAATGAAATTTCAAATTTCTTTGTTCCGAAAGATTCGTTTTTTTTAAAAGATCATCTGCTGAGATGCCGTTCATCAAAGGTTTAAAACGTGTGTAGATATTTATTTGCTCTTTTAATGTCAGGTCATCCAGCAGTCCGGAATAAGGTGCGGCAAATGAATAATGTTTATGCAATTGATTTGGCTGAATTCTGTTTTCATTGATTGAATAAATGATTTTGCCTTCAGTTGCTTCACTGAGACCCAATAGCAGTTTGACAAAAGTACTTTTGCCAGAACCGTTGGGTCCTAATATTCCATAAATATTTCCGGGTTGAAATTGAAAAGAAAAATCACGAAACAGCCATTGCTGGTTGTATTGCTTGCCTAATTTTTCAACATTAATCATTCAATGATGATGCAGTGATATCGCGTGTTTTGAAGCTTCCGTTGCGGCTGAATCCTTTCATAATTCCGCGTTTGGAATTCTGAATGAAAGAAATAATTTCATCACGTTCGGATGTTGCTGGCAGATCAGCTTCAATGATAGATATTGCCTGAGAGATATTGTTTCCTTTCACGAAAAGCATACGGAAAATTTCCTGAATCTCAGTAATCTTTTCAGTTGAATAACCTCTGCGGCGTAAACCAACAGAATTAATACCCACATAGGAGAGCGGTTCGCGGGCAGCTTTTGTATAAGGAGGAACATCTTTACGAACAAGCGATCCACCGGATACAAAAGAGTGCTGTCCGATACTTACAAACTGATGAACAGCCGAAAGACCGCCAACAATCGCCCAGTCGTCAATGTTAATATGGCCTGCAAGGTTCACTGCATTTGATAAGATGCAATTGTTTCCGATAATGCAGTCGTGTGCAATGTGAACATAAGCCATGATCAGCGTGTTGTTGCCGATCGATGTCTGAAAGTTTGCTTTTGTTCCGCGGTTAATGGTAGCGAATTCACGAATGATTACATTATCGCCAATCAGTGTTTGTGAATCTTCACCTTTGAATTTTAAGTCTTGAGGAATGGCTGAAATAACAGCACCGGGAAAAATTTTGCAATTCTTTCCAATGCGTGCGCCTTCCATAATGGTCACATGCGAACCAATCCAGGTGCCTTCACCAATTTCAACATTTTTGTGAATGGTAACAAAAGGTTCAATCACTACGGTGTCGGCTATTCTGGCCTGTGGGTGGACGTAAGATAAGGGCTGGTTCATGCTTCCGTTTTCTTTGAGATTTGTGCTAAAAATTCACCTTCTGTAACAAGTCTGTTTCCAACAAAAGCGGTTCCTTTCATATGGCAAAGACCACGTCTGACAGGTGACATCAGTTCCATTTTAATAATCAGTGTATCACCTGGAACAACGGGGCTTTTAAAACGAACATTGTCAATTTTTAAAAAGAATGTTTTATAATTTTCAGGATCAGGTACACGGCTTAAAAAATAAATTCCTCCTGCCTGCGCCATGGCTTCAACCTGTAAAACGCCAGGCATTACAGGCATTCCGGGGAAGTGACCCATGAAAAATGTTTCGTTGATGGTTACATTTTTTAATCCGACAACATATGTATCTGTCATTTCAATCACTTTGTCCACCAATAAAAATGGATAGCGATGAGGCAGGATCCCCTGTATCTGGTTAATATTATAAAGCGGAGTATTGTTAGGATCGTAAGATGGAACATTTTTTTTCAGACGTTCTTTCTTAATATGTTCTTTAATTTTTTTTGCAAAACTAACGTTGGACGCATGTCCGGGACGAGTTGCAATGATTTTCGCTTTCAATGGAACACCAATCAGCGCAAGGTCTCCGATTACATCGAGTAATTTGTGACGCGCGGGTTCATTGTCATAATACAGGTCAACATTATTTAAGATCCCTTCCTGTTTCACTTCCACCGATTCCTTATTAAAAACTTTGGCCAGATGTTGGAGTTCTTCAGCGGGAACGGGTTTGTTAGCAAAAACAATTGCGTTGCTTAAATCCCCACCTTTAATAAGATTGTTATCAAGCAAGTATTCCAGTTCATGAAGGAATACAAAAGTGCGCGAATTTGAAATCTGAGACTGAAACTCTCCGATATTATTTAATGCCGCATACTGGGTGCGAAGCACGGGCGAATCATAATTTATCATTACAGATACTCGGTATTCATCTGAAGGCAGTGCGATCATTTCTACATTGCGTTCTTCATCAATAAAGGTGATGTTGGTATCCAGATTATAATAAAGCTTTTCCAGACTTTGTTCTTTAATGCCTGCTTTCAGTAAAGCATCAACAAACGGACGGCTGCTACCATCAAGGATAGGAATTTCATGCCCGTCAATTTCAATTAATACATTGTCGATTCCAAGTCCGACTACTGCTGCCAGAGCATGTTCGATTGTACTAACACGGGCACCGTTTTGTTCAATGCTTGTGCCTCTGGAAACTTCAACAACATTGTCGATATCAGCATCAATAATGGGTTTGCCTTCCAGATCAATTCTCTGAAATTTATATCCGTGATTTTCGGGAGCCGGACGGAATGTTAAATTTACATTTTGTCCGCTGTGAAGCCCAACACCGGAAACGGTTACGGGCTCTTTGATCGTCTTCTGCTTTTCGTGCATCTTTCTAGCTAAAGATTTAACGTGCAAAGATAGAAAAAAAAATAAGGCCTCAAAAAATTAAGATTGAGATGTAACGTAATGAAAAAGAATCGTTAAAAGAAAAACAGTTTATTTTTTCTTTTCAAGCTCATTGATACGCTTGCTCAGATCAGGAAGGTTCTTAAAGAGTATGTAAGACCGTTTATATTCACCAATATTAAATGCAGGGGAACCCTGTACCAATGCGCCGGTTTGTTCAATGCTGGCGCCAATTCCCGACTGGGCTGCAATTTTAACATTGTCAGCAATTACCAAATGGCCTATGATTCCAACCTGGCCACCAATCAGGCAATTTTTGCCGATTTTCGTGGAGCCAGCAACACCTGTCTGAGAGCAAATTACCGTATTCTCTCCGATTTCTGCATTGTGCCCAACCTGAATCAAATTGTCAAGTTTAACACCATCATGAATAATGGTAGAACCAAGCGTAGCCCTGTCAATCGTTGTGTTGGAGCCAAGTTCAACATCATTGCCGATAACAACATTGCCAATCTGAGTTATTTTACTGTTGATAGTATCTCCGGAAGTGTAACCAAACCCGTCACCGCCAATGACAACACCGCCATGGAATAAACAGCTTTCACCTACAACGCAGTCAGAATAAATTTTTACACCGGCAAATAAAGTTGTGTTTTTCCCTACCGATACATTATCTCCAACATAGGTGTTTGGATAAATTTTAACATTATCTCCGATCACAGCATTCTGACCGATATAAGCAAAGGCGCCAATGTAACAGTTTTTGCCGATCGTTGCTGTATCAGAAATGAAGGATGGTTGCTCAATGCCTGATTTATTCAGTTTAATCTGATTGTATTGTTCAAGAAGCGAAGCGAAGCCCTGATACGCATTTTCAACACGAATAATGGTGCATTCAATCTTTTTTTCAGGAATAAAATCGCGGTTGACGATTACAACAGAAGCCTGGGTAGAGTAAATAAAATGCGTGTATTTAGGATTACCAAGAAATGAGATTGAACCGGGAACACCTTCTTCAATACGTGCCAGCTTGTATACTTCCACATCCGGATTTCCGTCAACTTCACCCTGAATAAGGGCTGCAATGTCCTTTGCTTTAAATTTCATCAGGATTATTCATCAATTTGGCTGCAAGTTAAGTAAAAAACGGTCAAAGAAAGTCAGATTTTTATCTACAGGTTTTCAACATCCCGCACACTCTTTCGGATAGCAAAGGAAATATTGCGTTTCGGTATGACTCATCAGTTCGGGGTTCATGATCGATGAAGCATCTGTGAAATCAACAACGGAGCCGTCACGGAGAAGGATTTTAATTTTGTCTTGTGTCAGAACATAAGCGCTGTTGGAAATGCTTTCTGAAAAAACAAAATAGGAGGCCTCTTCTTTGCTGAAAGAAAACTGCTCCATTACTTTTTCCATTATTTCTTCAGAGCGCTTTTCAGAAATGGGTTTGGACGACATTTCGATTCTGTATAAACGACGGTTTTGTAAATTGGAACAAAGAGTAGCAAGCACCTTGTCGGAATGATTTTTCCATACTTTGATCGCTGAAAAAATATCGTCATCATCCAGTTCGATGAAATGATTAATTACAGTATCATCATCAAAGTTTTTACTGTTAATGGTATTGTACAAAAAGAAATGAAGGGATGCCGGGGCAAACAATTCCTCGCCTCTTTCGGCTAGCCATCGTGCTCTGCGAAGAATGTTGATCAAGAGTTTTTCTGCGGATAAAACAGTTTTGTGAAGATACACCTGCCAGTACATCAGCCTGCGCGCAAGAATAAATTTTTCGATCGAATAAATCCCTTTATGTTCCACTACCAGCTCGCCATTGCAAAGATTCAGCATCTTGATGATTCGTTCACTTCCGATAATTCCTTCTGAAACACCGGTGAAAAAACTGTCGCGGTTCAGATAATCCAGCCTGTCCACATCCAGCTGACCAGAAACCATCTGATGAAAATATTTTTTCTCATACTGATCGCGATAAATTTTGAGTGCAAGATCCAGCTTGCCGCCCATTTCTCTGTTCATACGATTCATGAGTACTTCAGAAATCAACTCATGATGTACGCCGCTGATCAACCCGGATTCCAATGCATGAGAAAAGGGCCCGTGGCCAATATCGTGAAGGAGAATAGCTGTATTGGCAGCCACTGCTTCCCTTTCAGAAACAGAATGACCTTTCGAACGAAGCACCTCCATCGCCTCATTCATCAAATGCATAGCACCAATTGCATGGTTGAAGCGTGTATGTGTCGCACCGGGATACACAAGATAAGTCAGCCCAAGTTGCTTAATTCTGCGGAGACGCTGGAAATAGGGATGTTCTATTAAATCAAAAATAATGTCATCCGGGATATTAATAAACCCATAAACAGGGTCGTTGATAATTTTCTTCTTGTTGAAAAATAAAGGATTCACTTTTTGTATAATTTTATACGCTTTTATTCGTTAAGCAATATTACGAAAATTATTCACAGTTCAAAACGTTCAGTTAATGTCAGAAAATGCAAAAATTCTTTGGGCCGACGACGAGATAGACCTTCTCAGGCCATACATTCTTTTTCTTGAAGAGAAGGGTTATAAGGTTGAAACCGTTAATAACGGTCAGGATGCAATCGATCAGGTTCAGAAAATTATATTCGATATCGTTATTCTCGATGAGAACATGCCAGGAATTCCGGGTCTTGAAACGCTCGAGAAAATTAAAACTATTTATCCGAATCTTCCGATAATCATGGTTACCAAGAGCGAGGAAGAAGCAATCATGGACAACGCCATTGGTTCAAAAATTTCGGATTACCTCATCAAACCTGTCAATCCAAATCAGCTTTTGCTGTCACTGAAAAAAAATCTTGAAAACAAAAGGCTGATTAGTGAAAAGGTTTCTATGGGATATCAGCAGGATTTCCGGCATATCAGCATGGCTATCGACGGCAGACCTGACTATGCAGAATGGGTTGATATTTATAAAAAAATTATTCATTGGGAGCTTGAGCTTGATAAATCCGGAGATGAAGGCCTCAACGAAATTCTAAAAAATCAAAAAGAAGAAGCCAACAAACAATTCTGTAATTTTTATGAAGCTAATTATCAGGATTGGGTTAGCGGCAAGTCAGCAAAATCGCCTATTCTTTCTCCTTCTGTCATGAAGAATAAAGTGCTTCCATTGCTTGCAGGTGATGAAACTATCTTCATGATTATCATCGACAATTTGCGCTTCGATCAGTGGAAAATGTTACAACCCTTATTTGAAGAATATTTTCATGTGGCCGACGAATCCATTTATTACAGCATACTTCCAAGTTGTACGCAGTATTCACGCAACGCACTTTTTGCCGGATTGATGCCCTCAGATATCGGGCAGCTGCTTCCTGAATATTGGGTGGATGATGATGAGGAAGGCCACAAAAATCAGTACGAACCGGATCTCATCCGCGAACAGTTGAAACGCAACGGAAAGGATGTGAAGTTCAGTTATAACAAAGTGCTGAATTTTAATTATGGCAAAAAACTGCAGGAAAATGTTTCAAATTTCTTTTCAAATAAACTAAATGTAATCGTTTATAATTTTGTGGATATGCTTTCGCATGCCCGTACCAACGTTGATTTTGTGAAAGAGCTTGCCGAAGATGAAAGCGCGTATCGTTCGCTTACAGCCAGCTGGTTTGAGCATTCTCAATTGTTTGAATTGATCAAAAAAATTGCAGAAAAGAAAGTTAAGATCGTAATCACAACGGATCATGGTTCTGTGAAAGTCACGAATCCGGTAAGAGTAACGGGCGATAAATCCATCAGCACCAATCTGCGTTACAAGATCGGAAGAAACATGCAGTACAATCCGAAAGAAGTTTTTGAAATGAAAGCACCCGGACAGTTTCATCTGCCGAAAGTTCATCTTTCTTCTACTTTTATATACACCCGTGCGAATGATTTCTTTGTGTATCCTAACAATTACAACCATTTTGCAACGTATTATAAAAACACATTCCAGCATGGAGGAATTTCAATGGAGGAAATTTTAATTCCGTTGATTACACTTACTAATAAATAGTTTTAAAAGTCAGGTAGCAGTAGCAGTAATCAGTAATCAGTTTTTTACTTTGTGGTTTTTGAGAACGCAGATGACACAGATCCCACGGATAATCACAGATATAAAGAATCAGTGAAAATCGGTAACATCAGTGTTATCAGTGTTCAGAATTATTTAATGAAAAACTTTGCGTTCTTCGGTCTGTTTAGCTTTTCGGCTTCTTAAACACACAGTAGAAAGTACACATTGCCACATAGAAAATGCACAGATAAAAGTGTCAGGAGCAGTTGCAGTGGTGAGAGTAGTGATATCGTAGCTTGAAAAACAGTGCCATCCCGTAGGGATCCCTGTGGGAGAGGCACGGGATGTTTGTAACAACGAGAAGGAAAAAGAAAAATGAGTGCCTTAGGTACGACATGTTGAACCATTCATTCAAGGTAATTCTCAAGTTGACCACTTCACAATTATGTTTCCTAATCAACTTAATAACTAATAACCAATAACTAATTTAAGTTTGCAGTTCTGCAAAATTTAGTGTATTTTCGTGCTGGAAAAATACGCCTGCAAAACCCTTGAATACTCAGACATACATAGTTGAAACGCCTGCCCGTCTTGATGAAGCAGCCGCTCAGATTATTTCACTTGCAAAACAATTTCCGATTATTGCACTGTATGGCTCATTGGGTGCCGGTAAAACAACGCTTGTGCAGACCATCTGTAAATTGATGGAATTGGAAACAGAAGCCACAAGTCCTACCTTTACCATTGTACAAACGTACCGGAAAAATCAGGAAGATGCCGTTTATCATTTCGATTTGTACCGTATCGAAAACACTGATCAGCTCTTTGCCATCGGTTATGAAGAATACTTCGATAGTGGCTGTCCCTGTTTTATCGAATGGCCCGAAAATGCAGGATCGCTGCTCCCATACCCGCACCTGCATGTGGATGTTGAAGAGCAGGATAACAGTTTTAGAAAGATTTCAATCTCATTAATTCAAACACCATGATGTCACACGATCAGGGTATGAACCCGCTTAGTCAGTCAGGAAAGATGCTTCCCAAGGAAGAAATGCTGGAAGTGAGTAAGCAAAAATCACAAATGAATATCGGTATTCCGCGCGAAACTTCTTTTCAGGAAAACCGCGTGGGCCTCGTTCCCGATGCAGTTGCGCTACTTACGCAGCACGGGCATTCCGTGATGGTGGAAAAAGGTGCAGGTGTTGCCGCGCGTTTCAACGATGAGGAATTCAGTGAAGCCGGAGCTACGATTGTATACAATCCCGAAGATGTCTACAAAGCCGATATCATTGTTAAAGTAGGCCCGCCTTCTATTCAGGAAGTGGCTTTGATGCAGCCGCGCCAGACCTTGTTTTCCGCATTGCATCATACCGTGCAGCAGGAGAATTTTTTCAAGCAACTGATGAGCAAAAAAGTGACTGCATTTGCATTCGAACATATAAAAGACAAAGAAAATATTTATCCCATCGTTCGTTCCATGAGCGAAATTGCAGGTAGTACTTCCATTCTTATTGCAGCTGAATACCTAAGCAATGTAAACAATGGCAAGGGTCTGACGCTGGGTGGCGTTTCGGGAATTTCTCCCACCGAAGTTATTATTCTGGGTGCAGGTACTGTGGGCGAATTTGCTGCACGTGCCGCCATTGGCCTCGGAGCGATGGTGAAGGTGTACGACAATTCGGTTTACAAACTTCGCCGTTTGCAGCAAAATCTGGGCATGCGCATTTATACTTCCATCATTCAGCCGCGCGTTTTGCTCAAAGCATTGAAGACCGCCGATGTTGTGATCGGTGCATTGCATACCTACGAAAAACGTTCACCCATCGTGATCACCGAAGACATGGTGAGCCAGATGAAAAACGGATCGGTGATCGTTGATGTAAGCATCGACCAGGGTGGCTGCGTGGAAACTTCCAAAGTAACCAACCACACAAAACCCGTTTTTATAAAATACGATGTGATTCACTATTGCGTGCCCAACATCCCGTCGCGCGTGGCGCGCACAGCTTCCTTTGCACTGAGCAATGTGCTGGCTCCCGTGCTTATCCGCATTGCCGAAGAAGGCGGCGTAAACGAAATGCTGAAGCAGGATGCCGGCGTGCGTCATGGTGCGTATCTTTTTAATGGAATCCTAACCAACAAAAACATTGGCGAGATGCTGCACCTGCAGTACAAGGATATCAATCTTTTGATGGCGGCGTTATAATTCTTATGAGTCTAAAAAATTCTTTAATTATCCTTTTTTTGTCATTAGGACTAAACACATTTAGTCAATCTGATTCTAGTTCAGTATATGGTAAACTCGAAACAAGAAAATATTATAATGTTGGGCTTAGTTCAGAAACAATAAATGGCAAACAAGTATACAAAGCAAACGGGAAAAAGGTCAGTCAATCAGTTTATAATTACTATAATAATACAAGAAAAAATATCGACTTATGTAGACCTTGTATTTTAAAAATGTATGATGAAAATGATCTTCTTGTTAGAGAAATTGTTCAGTATTCTGATTGTGGGGTTGGTTGGTTCAAATTATATTTTGCTAATGGAAAAGTAAAATTAATTGGTCAATACAAAGAAAATCTTACAAATGATTGGGATAATTTATGGGAAAGAGGTTATTGTAGTATTTATGATGGACAATGGACATATTTCGATGAAACAGGAGACACCCTATATTCAGAATTCTGGGATAAGGGTGAATTTATTAAACAAGTTCCTGAACAAAAGAAGACGCAAATCTGGAGGGTAGACCTTACCCTTGACTCTGTTAAAATAAAAAATCAGATTCTGTCTATTGATCAAATAAAAGATCTTAAAATAACTCCTAGATACAAGAATAATAATATAGATAGCACTAATCTTTCAATGAAATTTCAAGTGTCTTCTGTAGGTTATAAGCTGAACGAGCAAGTATTTTCTGTTGATTCATTTAAAAGTATTGATGTTGCAAAAATGCTATCTGATGTTGGAATACCTCCCGGTAAGAAAACCGACTTTACATTAAAAGTTTATAACTATGATAAAAACATCTCCAATTTTTACCTTAATGTTAGGTATTGATGAAAAATAAATTGTTAGAATAATTACCCGTAGAATTCCCTTTTAGTCTGTGTAACAACATCCGCATCCCGTGCAATTCTCGTTGTAGATCGTATGACTCTCGTTGTAGCTCATGCAACTTCCATTGTAGGTCGTGTGGTTAGCGTTGTAGGTCATGCAACTTGCTCTGTAGCCCGTGCAATAACCTTAGCATCCCATGCAATAACCATAGTAGGTCGCGCAACTTGCTTTGTAGGATGTGCGACTTGCTTTGTAGGTCATACAAATTGCTCTGTAGGTCGTTTGCTTAGCTTTGTAGCCAGTGTGCTTATCGTTGTAGGTCATGCGAGTTGCGTTGTAGGTCATGCAACTCTCGTTGTAGCTCGTGCAACTCTCGTTGTAGGTCGTGTGCTTACCGTTGTAGGTCACGCGAGTTGCTTTGTAGCTCACGCAACTCCGTAAGTAAATCGCGCGACTCCCCTTGTAGGTCATGTGACTTGCGTTGTAGGTCGTGTGAGTTGCTCTGTAGGTCTCGCAACTCCCTGTGTATATTCCGTGAGTCCCTTTGTAGATCACAAGAGTAGGGCAGTAGCCCGCAAGCCAATCCCTGCACATCATTCCACAGCCCCTGCCACTCGTGCAAATCCACCTGCATCCCAAAATCATTTCACAACAAATCGTATGCATCATTTTGCACCAAACGCAAAACAAGAAGCCACAAACATACATTCAATAAAAATCCATGTGCCATACATAAATGATCGTATGCGTTAAAACAAATACGTCGCAAAGGTTTATCCCCTAAACGGGAATCAAATTAATAACTATTCCTTTTCTACTAAAATTCATTCCCTACGGGAAAGCCAATACAAATGCATCTTTGCGTCCTTTGCTTGTATTTACTTTGCGCACTTTGCGGTTAAAAACTTTGGTGCTCATTGGTGTTTTAGTGTTTTGGTGGCGTAAATAATCCGTCAAGTAAAAAACCTGTCGCCGCCTTTGTGCACTTTGTGTAAATTCACTTAGTGCCCTTTACTCGCCCATTATTCATTTATTTGTGCTCGTGAGCTCATCACTTCGTGATTCGGTTGTGGTTAAAACCTATTGACAGTTTTTATCATCATTTCCCCGTCGCGATAAACATTTTATTGCCTTTTATGCTTATATTTGTAAAAAACATGATCAAGAAATTACTATTAGTGATTTTGTTTTTCATCCTTTTTTTTAATGCAAAATCACAAGGATTAAATGACTCTATAAAATCAACCATTTCCCAACTGAGAATTGATTTCGGTTGTCAAGAAGTTGATGGTTCTTCTTTCACAATATTTTCTTTCCCTTTTTATAAAGACCCAATTTCTCTTTTTAAAAAAACTTATCCAGAAATATTGAATGGAGACAAGGCAAATTTTGCTAAAACATGGAACAATTGGCTAAATACAGAAAGTAACTTCGAAGGGAAAATGCAAAGAAATGGGTGCTTGTTTGTAGGGAAGTATTCTGGAAAAAAATGGCTTGTTACTACAGCGATTCTAAAAGATAATAAAATTTACTTTTGGGTTTCTGAAAGTGAGTTCCTAATTGGAAATATTAAAAATCTTGAGTGGAACTGCCTGAATTCATATAAAATGTAGTTTTTTTCTGATATGAATACGATAATGCATTTCCATTCTCTCACTTCCCGCCCGCCATCTTTTGCACCTGCAAAAAGAATTGCTGATCGATCGGGAAGCCCGCTTTGCCTGCAACAGTAAGGTCTTCCAAAGCAGCTGCAAAATTCCCCGAATCGCGATAACTCACCGCACGGTTAATCCGTGATGCATAATCTGCCGGACTCAGTTCTATCGCTTTCGTATAATCAGCAATGGATTCAGGAATACGTTTCAGATTGTAAAAAACAATTCCGCGCCAAGAATAATATTCTGCATTGTTTGCATTCAGGCCGATCGCAGTGTTCAGTCCCGTTAATGCCGCTTCATAATTTTTTAGCTGCAAATTCGATAATCCTTTCCAGTAATGAGCCTGCGCACTGCCGGGATTCATTTTAATCACCACATCAAAATCCTGCAATGCCTCGGGATACTTGAATGTCTTTGCCCGGGCAATGCCGCGCCACAGATATGCATTGGTATCAGCGGGCCGTATCTTTATGTAATTATCATAATCAGGAATGGCATCCGCATACTTATCCACACGGCTCAGTGTATTTGCACGGCCCAGCAGAGCATCCGGATAATCAGGTTTTAACTTCAAACATTTTCCGAAATCACGAATCGCTTCCGGATAGCGGTTTTGATTAAAGTAAATGATTGCGCGGTTGCTGTACGTCATATAAAAACTCGAATCAATCAGCAATGCCTGATCGTACCAGATCAATGCATTCGGAAAATCCTGCTTCTGATTTTGATATGCATAACCTAAATTATTAAATGCAAACGCCTGATTCGGAC
The DNA here is from genome assembly GCA_043800975.1 of Bacteroidota bacterium. GTDB lineage: Bacteria > Bacteroidota > Bacteroidia > Bacteroidales > JAHJDW01 > JAZDMK01. The sequence goes on from JAZDMK010000255.1 coordinate 15,925, forward strand.
ATTTGGCGGTCATATCCTTAAACAAAGAAATGTCGTCTTTCCAAACAGGAATACGCATTTCAGTCAGCACTGACCAGAACAATCCGAAGGCAGCCAGAATAATAATAACAAGCGTTCGTTTCGGGTGAACGGCATTCTTTTTCTTTTCCACATAGGGTCTTACAATCATCGCAACAATAAAGAAAAGTCCGATGTAAGGAACATACGAATATCTTTCAGCAAGTATGGCTGCGCCTACGGGAATCAACTGTATGACAAGTCCGATGGTAACTGCAAAAAAGAATAAACCGAATAAATAGGGGCGGGTTTGTTTGCGAAAACGATAGAGAAGAAAAGCAGCAATTAAAATGACAAGCGGTGCCGCATAATAATAGAACGGGAGCAATCCACCCACACGCACCGGATAGGGATACATGGCCGAAAGGTTGATGGGCAGAATCAGTTTGAAAAAATACAGAATCGTGGCCCAGGAAGAAATAAATATCCTTTCGAAAGGGCTGAACAAAGGAGTGAGGTTTTGTATCGCTCCCGCTTCAGCCTGCGCCTTCACAGCAATCACGCCGAATAAAATGGCAACCAGAAGGAATGGAATCTTTTCAGTGAATAGTTTTACATTGAATTTTCTTTTTTCCCACCAGTCGAAAACAAAAAGTAAAACAGGCAGACACACCGCTGCAGACTTCGACATGATTGAGAAGACAAAGAACAGCAACGAAAGTAATATGTATTTTAATTTCGATTGTTTTATGTATTCCAAATAGAACAAAGAGGAGATTAAGAAAAATGCAGTATACATTACATCCTTGCGTTCTGCAATCCAGGCAATGGATTCAACATGCATCGGATGAATTCCAAAGAAGAGCGCTGTGATAAAAGCTACAGTATCGCTTTTTGATAATTTTTTAATCAGCAAAAAAACCAGATACACATTGAGCAGATGGATGAGAATGTTGTTCAGGTGAAACAACATCGGCTTTAAACCAACCATCGAATATTCTATAGCAAATCCAAGCAGCAGAAAAGGATGGTAGTTCCCATGCACATAATCCGAAAAAATATCTTTCAGATTAAATTGCTGAACGGAATTCAGATTATGAATATAACCACCGTCATCCCAGATAATCGTAAAATCGTTGAACAAAGCAGGAATAAAAACAACAAAGGTGAGAAGCACAGCCAGCAGGGCAGGACGTAAAGCAGAATTCGATGACATGTTTTTCTGCTTTTGTGGTACAGCCGACGCTTGTGCTTTTACGTTTGAGTGCTTTGGTTTGTAGTGTTTGTGCTTAGTAGCCATAATTTTTGAAAGCTAATTGCAAAGTGATTTCTATGTAAAGGTAAATAATTTTAGTTTTTTGAGAAATCAAATCGTAATATCAAAGCAGTTTTTTAGGCAAATGGACGTTTGTGCTTATTTTTTTTATATTTTTGTATCAAACGAATCTCCCTGCTTATCCCTGCGCTTCTTATTATTAACTTGTGCTCTGTAAATGCGGACAGATCGGAATTGAAGTTAGATTTAGTATTGAGAAGATGAAAATTTTACTCGTGGCCCCCTGCAATCCTGATGAGCAGCGCCACAACACCATGGGTATTCCGCAGCTTACCCTTTCCCTGATCGCTGCATTGACTCCACCCGAACACGAAGTTGAAGTTTGTGAAGAAGTGTACGGCCAGCAAATTAATTTTGATGGTGGCTACGATGTGGTTGGAATAACGATCATGACGCAAACATGCATTCGCGGTTATCAGGTAGCCAATGAATTTAGAAAACGTAATGTAAAAGTTGTGTTTGGCGGTATCCATGCAACCTGCATTCCCGAAGAAGCAATTCGCTTTGGAGATGCCGTTGTTATTGGTGAAGCAGAAGGCGGACTGTGGGCAGAAGTTTTAACAGATATCAAAAATAATAAGCTTAGGAAATTTTATAAACTCGATCAGTTGCCCGATCTGCAAAATTATGTTGCACCCCGGCGTGATCTGGTCAATTGCAAAACAGGAAAGTTTACACCGGCTCCGATCGAAACAACCCGCGGATGTCCGTATAACTGCGATTTCTGTACTGTATCGCGTTTCTTCGGAACAAAGCAAAGACATAAAAATATCAGGGATATTATCAAAGAAGCTGAAAGCGCTCCCGGAAATGCACTTTTTATATTGGATGATAATGTAAGCGGTGATAAAAAGTTTGCACGTGAGCTCTTCACTGAACTAGCCCCGTTAAAGAAAATATGGGTAGGGCAGGCAGCCATCAATATTTCTGCTGATGAAGAATTGATGAAACTGGCTGAAAAGTCGGGCTGCAAAGCCTTGCTGGTTGGCTTTGAATCTATGACCGACAGTGGCTTGAATTCATACCGCAAAACTTTAAAAACCATTGAAGCGAATGTGGAAGCCGTAAAGCGACTGCGTGATTATGGTATTTTGACAATGGCTTCACTTATTTTTGGTTTGGACACAGACAAGGAAGAAGTGTTTGACCTGAGTTACGAATTCATCATGAAGTCACAGAGTGCATTCTTTCAATCGTGCGTAGTTACGCCTTATCCGGGAACACCTTTGTTTGAGAAACTGAAAAGTGAAGGAAGAATTTTATCGGATAACTGGAGTCATTATGATGCAACGAAAGTTTTAATTGAACCAAAGCATATGACTTCTGAAGAATTGTTGGAGGGAGTTCATAAAATTCAAAAAAGTATTTACAGCCGCAGTTCAATATACAAGAGAGCGCTTCCCAATGTGATGCTTGGATTTACAGAAGCCTTGTTCTATATGACGCTGAACCGGGGTTACCGCAAACGTAACAATCAGAAAAAATTACTGGGTGTTCAAAGTAATCCGGAAGGATATCCGGTTGATTTTGATGTCACAAAATATATCCAGCCCTATGCTGACAGTACGAACAATATTGAAATTGTTGGTGAAGAAGCAATAAAATGTTGCTAAGTATTTTCTCTACTCAATTTCCAGACTGAAAATTTTTCCTTGTAAATCTTTTAATGGAAAAGGAATATAGTTTTGTATAAATTGAGATTCCGGCCACCATTGAGATAAATGAAATTCCTGCGTTACAATCATAAACATTTGATTGTTCGGGATAGAAGTTACTAGATCATTCATATAACCAACAACCCTGAGCTTTCCTTTTTCAGGGCCAATTCGCCAAATGATTTCAGTGGGTTTCCATTCAATCTGAAAGTAATAATAATCTCTAGCAAATAAATCATCTTCGTTTGCAGAATATTTTGAAGTGAGGGCTTTGTACCAATGATGCCAACGATGAACTTCAAAAATAAAATTTTTATACTGAATGTATCTGACACCAACATCAAATTTTTTAGGATCCTGACATGCGAGATCCCAGTTGGTGCATGTAACAATAATGTTAGGTTCATCTACAGCGGTTTCATTTACCCGCATTTTTTTATTTTTATATGAAAAAACAGGCCAATTTTTACTTGTTTTAAGAATTTCAAAATCAATTTCAGAATACGAATTTCTTTTCTGTCGCATTTTATCGTTTTGAGAATCGTCATATTTCGGAATATAGCCACCCTTGAAACAGTCTCTGCGGTTGTTCCAGGGGTTGTTGTCCTGATTAATCATCCATATTGCATTCGTAATTCCATTCCAGACATTACTTTTATTCATTAGTTCTGTCAGTTTTACTTTAATCGTATACTTCCCGTATGTGAATCCGTGTCTAGTAATTACTCCGACACTTTCCTTTTGTTTTACATTTCCCGGATTGAAAATGGTTAAACTTTTTGACGTTGAATCATAGCTAACGGTTTTACAAGCACAATCTGTGATTTTCCTGGCTGTGTTGATCATGCTTTTTTCTGCTGTTTTTGCAAGAAGTAAGTATTCTTCTTTCGTAATCTTAGTAAGGTCCTCAGTTTTGTTTACGTTTTTAAAAGATTCCTTTTTATCATATGAATGAAAGAATTGCGCAAAGCATGCTTCTTTATACAATTTCTCTGTATTATTACATAAATTGTTGTATGCAGTCTTCGGAATATTATACTCGCTTATACTTTTAGGATCAATGTAAATCCCTTTTGACAAGTCAGGTTGTGCTTTTACACACAGAATGCTGTCAGCCATAATTGTTTCTGTTTCTTTTATTGAAGCTCCTTTGCCATAAAGAAAATAATAATAAGGATTCATGAATTCACCCGCAATTGATTTTGAAATATCGAGGGCATGGTCATCAATAAGACTGTCTTTAATGTTTTCCTCAGTAGTTACAACGAGCATGAAACTATAATTCCCTACGCGTGGATTTCTTTTCCATCGTTGATTTAACTTTGTTTTTTCGTTATCCATGCCAATAACAAAAATGGCATCCAATCGAAGTTGTTCATTCAGACTGCGTTTGTTTTCGATAGCTTTCTTTTTCACTGAAGCCAGCCATTCGGGTGAAGATTGAATCCCATTAATTCGGTCAGCAATCGTTTTCTCATTTATTAATTTTGAAAGATCCGGGGATCCAAAAAATCTTTCTTCATTGCGAGGATTGCCAGCAATTCTTAAGTTAAAACTAATTGTATGAAATTCGCCATCATTAGGAATTTCAGCTGTTTCAAGAAATGCAACCGATGGGTTCTCCCAACTTCCATAAAAATTTTCTCCTGCAAATGGATGCTGATACTTTTCATTATTTACAACTACGAATTCAGGGAACTTGTAACTCTCGTTCTGATAGTAAAGCTTGTAAAAAAACTTTTGTGCTTTACCCGTCTTGTTTTTTATTGAAAATTCAAAAGAAAATTTACCATCCTTAAACTGGCGAACGGTTGGAATTATAAATCCACTGTCAATTGCCTCGGTATAATCCAGTGCAATAGCTTTGTTTTTTTCAGTGGTTGAAGCAAAATTAGTAACTGCTTTAAAATTTTGTATTTCAAACTGTGTTGTTTTGGATCTGTTGCAACTACTTCCTGTTAGCATGAGCGCTATTGAAACAAAATAAACAAGTGCGAAAACCAATTGATTTTTTTTCATCGGATGAAATGATTATTGGACAAAAATAATCTTTTCACAATATAATGCAATGAAATAATTTGAGTTTAACTGGCTTTCTGAATAGAAGACTTGCCACGAATGTGTGAAGCAAAAGTCCCTAGTACACATAACACGATGAATATTCCGAAAATGATCTGCAGGCTCTGTAAAAATTCAGGATATACTTCTTTTGTAATTTGACGCGGGCCAATAACTGAAGAGAAAACAACCATGCATACGGACATACTAAACATTTGCCCCGTAAGTCTCATTGTGCCTACCATAGAAGATGCCAGACCGAAATCTTTTCTTTCGACAGAGCTCATAATAGCATTGGTATTCGGAGAAGAGAAAAGTGCGAAACCCATTCCGAATACAAGTAAGCATGCTATGATATATGCACGCGATGTTTCAGCATCCAGAAAAAAGATACCGCATAAACCGGCAATAGTCACGATCATGCCTGCTGTTGCTACATGACCCGGGTTTATTCTGTCGGATAATATTCCTGCAAGTGGAGAAAAGATAGTCATCACGATGGGTTGAATAACCAGAACCAACCCGGCGTCTCTTGCGGATAACGCATCGATATATTGAAGGTAAAGGCTAAGAAGAAATGTTATTGCAAACGTTGCGCTGTAATTGATAAGGGCTGTCAGATTTGAAAAGGCGAAAGCCTTATTTGTTGTAAAAAGACTGATTGGAATAACAGGAAAAGCAGTTTTTCTTTCATAGAGAATAAAAATGAAAAGAAGTACAAGGCCTGAAACTGCAAAAATAATTCCTAAAGGAGTCGTTAGTTTTGACAAGCCATAGATTAAACTAACCATCGCAATCATGTATAAAATACTCCCGATAAAATCAAATTTTTGTCCGTGGCTGTCTTTCCATTCGCCCTTCAGCATAATAACGGAAATGATAATGGCAACTGAGCCCGGAATAACTGCGAAAAGAAAAATGGAATGCCAGCCAAGCCAATCGGTTAATACGCCACCAAAGAGCGGACCCAGAGATAATGCAAGGTATACAGCAGCTACATTGATTCCTAATGCTTTTCCTCTTTCTTTGGGCGGAAATACAGAAGTAACGATTGCCATCCCGGTTCCAAAAATCATGGCGCTTCCAATTCCCTGAACAACGCGAAATGCAATTAACATTTCAACATTAACGGCAAAAGAGGAAAGCAATGTGAATAATGTGAAAACAATTAATCCCGAAATAAAAACTTTTTTTCTGCCAATCATATCTGCCAATTTTCCTAAAGGAACAAGGAATATGGCTGAAGCAAGCAAATAGGATGTTGCAATCCAATTAAGCATGACAGCATCAATTTTAAATTCTGCAGATATAGCAGGAAGGGCAACATTTACAGATGAACCCATGAACGGAGTAAGAAATGCACTCAGCATTGCAACCGTTAAAACGGATCGCTTTAATGCAGGTGATGCTTCGGGTTGAGTGTCGGAATTAGGATGTGTCATTATCAAAAAAAGAAGTGGATTTCCAATTTAATGAAAACCCACCCGTGATATTTTAAAAAATTTCTATGTATGCATTCCACCGCAAACGCTGATCACCTGCCCGTTTACATATGCAGAAAGATCAGAGGCTAGGAAAAGAACAACATTGGCAACATCCTGAACAGTACCAACCCGTTTTAATGGAATATCTTCAATCCATGCTTTCCTGTATTCTTCTGGCAATACAGCTGTCATTTCAGTTTCAATAAAACCGGGAGCAATCGCATTTGTACGAATATTGCGCGATCCTAACTCCTGAGCGATTGATTTTGTAAAACCAATGATACCGGCTTTGGATGCAGAATAGTTCGATTGGCCTGCATTACCTTCAATTCCCACAACAGAGCTCATATTGATAATGGAACCGTAACGCTGTTTCAACATGATGCGCTGTACAGCTTTGGTCATGTTAAAAATGGATTTCAGATTGACTGTAATTACAAGATCCCAATCCGCTTCTGACATTCTCATTAATAAATTATCGCGGGTAATACCGGCATTATTGACAAGTGCATCTATTGAGCCGAAGTCAGTTGAAAAATCCTGAATTAATTTTTCAGCGGCATTGAAATCGGCTGCATTGGATGCATAACCTTTTCCTTTTACACCCATTGCTGCCAGTTCTTTTTCAAGCTCCTGGCATTTGTCATCATATGCCAGATCTGAAAAGCCTATGTTGGCACCCTGCGCTGCAAGTGTCAGTGCGATACCTTTACCAATGCCGCGTGCAGCACCGGTTACTAAAATGTTTTTTCCTTCTAAAAGTTTCATTTGAAAAAGTTTTTAAAATTAGCTTTAGTTGTTATGCAAATATAAAAAAAACGTTCGTGTATTAAACCCAGCGGACAAGATTGAAATCCTGCCTGTGTGGAAGCATTTCATGGCGCGGGAAAATACGAAAACCATAATTTAAAATTCCCGCTTTGTTGCTTGGAATTTTAACGGTGTACGTAATTTTCTTTCCATGAATATCCGATACTTTTAATTCTTCTTTGTATGTAATGTGAGGTTTCTCAGCAAGTGTTTCGATGAAAACAATTTCAACACCAATATCTGTTACAGATAGTTCATTGACATCAAGAATAAGTTGCGCTTCAAATGTATCACCAAAGCGGAGCGGAGTATGGCTTGTGTCAGGAACATTCACGGCAACTACTTCGATGCTTTCCCAACCACGTGTCACTTTCTTTTTCCAGGCAGCAAGATCACGTACAACTTCGAAATCATTTTTACTAATCAGCTTCAGACGATCGTATAATTTTGAATAATATTTTGCAATGTAATCATTGATCATTCTGCGTGATGTAAATACCGGAGCAATTTCAGCAATGGATTTTCTAATAGCATCAACCCAGCCTTTCGATACTCCATCGGCATCGCGATCGAAGTACAATGGCAGAACTTCGTTCTCGATGATATTGTAGATTGTCACTGCGTCCAGTTCATCCTGATAATCGGCATTCTGATAGGTTGTTTCCTGTTTCAGCGCCCAGCCTGCACCGGGAATATATCCTTCGGCCCACCAGCCATCAAGAACACTCATGTGCATAACGCCGTTCAATGCAGCTTTCTGACCGCTGGTGCCGGATGCTTCCAAAGGTCTTATAGGATTGTTCAACCAGATGTCAACACCATGAACCATTTTTTTGGCAAGCATCATATCATAATTTTCAATGAAGAAAACCTTACCAAAAAACTCGGGCCTGCGTGTAATCTCAATAATATTTTTAATAACGTCCTGTCCGGCTTTATCCGCTGGATGAGCTTTTCCAGCAAATACAAACTGTACGGGTTTATCCGGATTGTTTACAATTTTTGCGAGACGATCCAGATTTCTGAAAAGGAGATAAGCACGTTTATATGTAGCAAATCGCCGTGCAAAACCAATGATCAGAGCTTTGTCATTCAGTAAACCAATTTGCTCAATGATTTTTTGAGGAGGTTCCTGCCGTTGTGTAAGGCTTTCTGAAAGTCGCATTCTTAAATATTCGATCATCTCAGTTTTTTGTTCACAGCGAATATCCCAGATGTGTGCATGAGGAACGGTTTCGATTTTTTTCCATGGTTCCGGGTTGGCGTGATCGTCCAGAAATTTTTCGCCAAAGCGTTTTTCATAAAACTGACGCCAGCGACGGGAGGTCCAGGTTGGGTAATGAACTCCGTTTGTTACATAACTTACATGAAGTTCTTCAGGAAAATATCCTTCCCACAAACCATTCAGAATTTCACGTGATACATCACCATGAATGCGGCTAACACCATTTATTTCCTGAGACAGATGTGCAGCCAGATAACTCATTGAGAATTTTTCTGAATTATTGCCGGCATACATTCTTCCCAGATTCATAAATTCGGTCCAGGAAATATTTAATCGGTCGGCGTAATGAGGAATGTATGTTCGAAGAAGATCTTCTGAAAACGAATCGTGGCCTGCGGGAACGGGCGTGTGTGTAGTGAACAGACTGGTTGATCTGACAATTTCTATGGCTTCAGAAAAAGTTCTGTTTTCATTTTGAATGATGTTGTGAAGCCTTTCAATTCCGATAAATGCTGCATGTCCTTCGTTGCAATGATAGAGATTCGGTTTTATGTTTAAATCATTCAGCATTCGAATTCCGCCAACACCGAGAAGTAATTCCTGTTTCAACCGATTTTCAAGATTGCCACCATACAGTTGATGCGTTACTTCACGATCCTGCGGTGCGTTCTGATAGATGTCGGTATCCATTAAATACAAAGGAATACGTCCTACATCAACGCGCCATATTCTTGCATACAAACTGCGGCCGGGAAATGAAAGCTGAATAGTTTTCCAGTTTCCATTTTCGTCACGAACCGGATGCATGGGCATTTTTGAAAATGATTGCGGATCATAGATGGAAAGCTGATCACCGCCCGGAGTAAGCTTTTGTGTGAAATAACCGTAACGATATAATAAACCAACACCGATCATATTTACGTTGCTGTCGCTGGCTTCTTTCAGATAATCACCGGCAAGAATTCCAAGACCACCGGAGAAAAGTTTCATGGTGTCGTGAAAGCCATATTCCATGCTGAAATAAGCGATCTTAGGTAAATCTTCAGATGGTTTTTCTGCAAGATATTTTTTGAATCGCTGATAAACAAGTTCCAGTCTGCAAATAAACCCTTCTTCTTTTTCAAGTTGTTTGTAATCATCAAATGACAATGAATTCAGAAGTATCAAAGGATTTCTGTTGCATTTGTGAAACAATTCATGGTTGATGCTTTCAAAAAGTTCTTTCGCATCTATGTTCCATGTCCACCATAAATTATTGGCAAGCTCCAGAAGACTTTCCAGTTTATCTGGAATTTCAGTTTTAATCGAAACTCTTCGTAAGATAGGTTTGTTTTGTGAAACCGGTTTTGTGAACGGTACTTCAGTAGATACTTTTCGAACTGCAGTGCCTGCACGGCCTTCGGCTTTCTTCAAAGCAATACTGTATGCCTTCAAATAATACTGAACTAAATTTTGCCACAGTGCAATTCGTGAAATTTCGAATGCTGAATCTTTTGCTGATTTTTGTTCCTGTGCGTTAAAAGAAATGAATTTGTGAAGAAGCTTTAGAATTTCATCACGCACTTCAGCATCATTTTTATCGCCACGTTCAATCACTGCAGCACCATCCTGCGGCAGACTGACCGATGATTTGATCCACTGTCCGAAACCTGCCAATGAGGTTGTAATTGTTGGTACGTGGAATGCAAGACTTTCAAGTGGTGTATAACCCCAGGGTTCATAGTACGATGCAAAGATAGTCAGGTCAAGGCCTGCAAGAATGTCGTAATAAGGCAAGTTGAAAATTCCATCGTTCCCATTTAAATAAGAAGGAACAAAAATCACTTTCAGTTTATCTTCCGGAAGATTGAAAATCTGATTCTCTTCAAGCCTTTTGATGACGGGATCATATTCTTTTTCATGAATCCGGTGCGTAAGGTATTCGTGCGTTAATGGAAACTGATAATCGGGTTTCCCAATTCTGTCAATGAGTTCCTTTCGGGGGCCATAATTACCTGCAGGAACAAGAATGAAAGCAATTGCTTTGCGGTCGGAATGAGATTCGCGATGAAATTTTCCAAGGGCATCAATTAACACATCAATACCTTTGTTGCGAAATTCGTAACGGCCGCTGGTTCCAATCAGTAAAGTGTCATCCGGAATTTCCTGATTTAAAAAGGCACGGGCAACATCGAGCAGTTTTTTTCTGGCAGTAGACTGGCATTTTTCAAATGCATCACCTTGGGGAACAAAGTCGTCAGCGAAGCCATTGGGTGTGACAATATCTACGGGTTTTTCGAGAAAGCATTTGCATTCGCGAGCCGTAACTTCACTGACTGTCGAAAATGAATCGGCAACCTCAGCTGATATTTTTTCCAGGGATTGTTTTGCCTGAACATGAAACTGGGTGGCCATTTCAGAGGGTTTAAACAATTCCATGTTTTCGTAAAGTGGCAGTCCGTTTCCGGCAATGCAACGCCCGAGAACAGTTGCATGTGTTGTAAAAGAAGTGGCAATGCGGGGAACGTTGTCGTTCAGATATAAAATTCCGGCACCACACATCCATTCATGAAACTGAGCAATGATATGATCTCTGGGTGATGAAACAAAATCACAAAAATTTTCAATCAGGCAGGCTGCTGCGTATCCGAAAAGGCAGGGCTCAACATAATCCCACTGTCCGGATAATGAATCGAGTTTGTATTTTTCCCAGAAACGTGCGAAAATCTGATCTTTCTGAGCAATGAAAGGAGTAAAGTCAATCAGGATGGCAACTGGATTTCCTGCAATGTTCCATCTTCCGATTTTAAATCGAAATCCTTTACTTTCTGCGTATTCGCGCCATGAACGAAACAGAAAGGGATCTTCTGTAAACTCGGGATTGTGATCCGTATCTTTCCAAATATCCGGCCCGATCAGAATAAGATTGTCATGTAAATCATTAATTAAGGAAGGCACTTTAGAAGATACAACCGTGTATATTCCTCCCACCTTGTTACAAACTTCCCAGCTTACTTCAAAAATGTAATCGGGCTTCAGTAATGTTTCGTTCATAATGCATTCTTAAAAGATTTCAAAAGTACAAAATTTGAAGCAAACTTTATATGCGTGTTTTGTATAGCTTGCTATTACTGCGATTGAAATGGATCGTTCTCTTTGTTTGTCTTAAAACAACTTGATGTTAGATAGATTCTTTATTTTTGTGATTATGAAAACTGAATTTGAAAGTGGACAATATTATCACCTATTTAATCATGCGAATGGAGGTGATAAAGTTTCCAAAACCAAGGAGGTTTAAAATACCATACGTCTTTTTAATTATTATCTTTGTCTGGTATAAAACGAGGGGTATGAAGAGATTTTTTATTTTGTTGGGTGTTTTATTTCTGTTTGCGGAAAAACCATCTTATTCGCAAACATTAAATCCCTTTTATCAGTCTATTGTTGCAAATGCTAAATACGACAGCATTCTGAATTATCTAGAGCGTTTCGAAAATTTTGGTGTTAAGGAAACAGGAAGTATTGAATTATCAGATGCTGGAATGTGGATTTACAACAAGTACTTATCTTATGGGTATTCTGTTAAACGCGATACTTTCTCTTTTTTTGGAAATACTTTTTTTAATGTAGTTGCAACTAAAACAGGTACTATTGAACCCAACACATATGTTATAGTGGGTGCGCATTACGATTCTAAAAATGGATCCGGAACCAATGATAACGGCAGTGGAACTGCCATTTTGCTAGAAGCTGCACGTATTATGGCTGCTACACCTACTGCTTTTTCTGTTCGGTTTATCAGTTTCAGTGCTGAGGAAATCGGACTGGTTGGCAGCAATCATTATGTTGATGATATTGTAGTGCCGCAAGCTATGCAGATTCGTGTTATGTTTAATATTGATGAAGTAGGAGGCGTAGCTGGTGAAATAAATGATACAATTACCTGTGAGGAAGATGATTCGAATTCGCCACCTTCAAACAATGCTACATCTGCCCTATATACGGATACACTCGAAAACCTGACGTATCTTTATTCATCCTTGTTTGCAAAAAGGGCCAGTGCATACAGCTCCGACTACATGCCTTTTGAAGATGCCGGTTATATTATCACCGGCTATTATGAAACAAATGAATCGTCGGTTCCTCATTCCTCATCCGACTTATTAGAAAATCTTGACACATCTTATGTCTTTGAAATTTCAAGAGCTGCAACCGGTGCTATTCTTTATTTTGCGCAGGCCTATGATCCTGGAGTTTACGCTTCTTCAGCCAGAATTTCCGAAATTAAAGTATGGCCAAATCCGGTAATGGATGAAATTAATATTTCTTCAGCTGCCAATGAAATTTTAAAAGCAACCCTTTATAGTCAGTTGGGGCAAAATTTAAAATCGATAGATTTACCTGTGAACTATACAACTAAAATGGATCTGTCAAATATTGCAAGTGGTCTCTATTCGGTAAAGATATCTAATGTTAACGGAGAAATTGTAAATATTCTCAAGGTTGTAAAACAATAATTCTTTATTCAGCTTTGTTTTTTTGAAGATATGCAAGAAGCGATTCTTCAATTTTTTTATAAGATACCTGACAATTGAACTCGCATTTCCCGATTTTTGATAAAAGTGAAAAGCCTGCAGTATCAGCTTCTGTATTTTTTTTGTCATTCCTGATATAGCTGCATATGCCAGAAATATCATCCTTTTTAAATTGAGGTAAGGAAAAATGTTTCTGAATAAAACATATGATTTCATCACTTTCCTGCATTGAAAGTTTACAAAAAGTATGCGAAAGCATACATTCGCATACCATTCCCGCTGCTACTGCTTCTCCGTGTGAAATTCGTTTACCTTTTTTTGCAAAAAAAGATTCCAATGCATGACCAATCGTATGGCCAAAATTTAAAATTCTGCGCTTTCCATGTTCTAAAGGATCTTCATTCACGATCTTGGTTTTAAGCGCGATGGAATGTGTGATCATTTCTTCAGAAGATAAATGAATTTCCTGTTTTAAAAGTTTCTTCCATAGCAAAGGATCTCCAATTGTTGCATGTTTGATTACTTCTGCAAAACCTGATTGATAATGACTTTCAGGAAGAGAATTTAAAAATTCGGGCATGATTAATACAGCTTCAGGAAAAGAAAAATTCCCGATGACATTCTTCAAATGCCCCGAATTAACAGCTGTTTTGCCACCTATGGCTGCATCTGTCATGGCCAGAAGGGTAGTGGGAATGTGAATAAATGGAATGCCTCTTTTGTATACTGAGGCAGCAAAGCCGCCCAGATCGCAAAGCACACCGCCTCCCAGGTTGATGATTACACTGTTGCGGTTTGCACCTTCTTCTAATAGCATTTCCCATATCTGCTGACAATATTCAATGTCTTTGTATTCTTCACCCTGTGGGATTTCAATAATGATAGAGTTTTCAAAACATCTAATTTGGGGGAGCAATAAAGGAAGACAGTGCTTTCGGGTGTTTTCATCAACCAGAATGAAGCATCCTGATTTGCTATTTGTTTTGTTAAATCTTTGTTGAAGCCATTTCAGCGAATGATCACCGTAATAAACCGGACAAATTATTCCTGACTCATTCAATTGTATAATAAATGAGTGATTTTTCTCTATCGATTTCTGAATTGGATTCTTTTTTGACAACATTTGGCAAAATTAACAACCTATTAACAGAAATCTAAATTCCTTTCACTAATTTTGTAAAAAAATCGAAATCATGAAAAAATTATCAACTCCTTTTATTATTGTTATAGCTTTCCTGCTTAGCATGAGCTATTCATTCAATGCACTTTCACAGAATAATGACCTCAACCGTGAAAAAGAAATTAAAATTCTGGTTACTTTCCATTGTGCTAATGGTAAAGCCCTTATTGAAGATGAACTTGTTAAAACGGATGGTGTTTTCAACGTTTTTGCAGATCTGGATACTAAATATGTTACTGTTAAATACGATAAGAACAAGCTCGATCAGGACAAAATTGTAGCCGCTATTGAGAAGATTGGTTACTATACCGAATTCACACCAAAGGACAAGGTTATCAAAAAAGCTTGTTCACACGATCCGAAATAGTAAATTTAAATGATTTGAAAAGCGTTTGCGTTTTGTAAACGCTTTTTTTTTGCCTGAAATTTATTTCACGCTATCGCAACCTATAGTATTTTGTATTACTTTTGAATAGAAGCAAACATAGATCGGAATGCAAAAAAAATTTAATTATACAAACGGAGAAATAACGGTTTCATGGGAGCCTGATCTCTGTATACATGCAGCTATTTGTTTTACTGAGTTAAATGAAGTATTTGAGCCTGCCATTAGCCCATGGATTAATATGAAGGGCGCTCCCTCTGATAGAATTATTGAAGTAGTTGAAAAATGCCCTACGGCTGCACTTAAAGTTCGAAAAAATATGGAAAACGAAAAGAAAAATGATGATCGTTCAACAGGCGAAGAAGTTAATGTTACTGTTCTTCCCAATGGACCTGTCATTATAAATGGGAACTTTGTTATCAAAGGTGTTGATGGAAATGTATTACCCAAATCTCAAAAAGTTTCTTTGTGTCGTTGCGGTCACTCTTCAAAAAAGCCATTTTGCGATGGAAGTCACGTTAAAGCTGGATTTAAAGACTAAACAACAATGCCGATCCGTTATTTAGTATTTACATTTTTGACTGGCATTTTGTTATTTTCTTCTGCCTGTGTGAATGTTTCAAAGTATGATAAAATGGACGCTGTTGAAGGGCGGCAGAAAGAAGGTGTAATCATGGATGGAAAGTTCTGGCGCACGATGTATGATCCCAACGGTGCCTTTGAACTTAGAATTTCTAACAAAAGTGGTGCGGCACTTCCTGCGTGCAGCCTTGGTTTCAACAATCGTTTTTTTCATTCGCTGACAGGCCTTCGTGCCCGGAAGGGAGATGATGAAAATTGGATCACCCTGAAAAATGATATGATTGAAAATGATGAAATCATTCGTATTACAATTAATCATGAATCCGGGAACCTCGATTTGTTTCAGATTACGGACTATACATTTAAAAAGCCCAAAACCGTTGAATTGGTAGCCGGGAAAGATACGTTACAGTGGAATTTTACACTTCAGTTGAAGCAGGGATATTTCTAAATGAATGAATTGAATTTGCTATTCCGTAACGCAAGCCTGCTTTGTAATTTCTAAAACTTAAATTTTGTGTGGTTTGTGTATATTTGTGCAATGAATGATGTTTTTTACGTTACAATAAAATGAACATATCTCTATCCACCGATTTTCATCCGGCGTTTATCCTGCTGTGTCTTCTTCTGGGAGCTGTGTATGCATTTCTTTTGTATCGAAGAGACAGTCATCTGGAATCCACGTCCCGCTGGCTTCGCAGAATTCTTTTTTCACTTCGATTCATTGCTGTTTCTGTAATTGCTTTTCTTCTTCTCAATCCTTTGCTGGATCTTATTTCGCGTGATGTTGAAAAACCGGTTCTCGTCATTGCGCAGGATAATTCTTCATCCATTTTGCTGAATCGCGATTCAGCTTTTTATAAAAATGAATACGCCGTCAAATTACAAAAACTGGCTGATGAACTTTCTTCAAAATATGAAGTGCGGTTGTTGTCCTTTGGTTCCGATGTCAGGGATAGCCTGCAGTTCCGTTACAATGATAAACTGACGGATATAGCAGAATTATTTACAGATCTTAAGAACAGATATGAAAATAGAAATCTAGGAGGTATCATTTTGGCTACTGATGGTATTTATAATCGTGGGCCCGATCCTGCATGGGCAGCGGATAAGTTAAAAGTGCCGCTGTATACAATTGCCATGGGCGATACAAATGTTCGCCGAGATATTGCTGTTCCTTCCGTTGCATATAATCAGTTTGTTTTTCCCGGAAATAAATTTACGATTGAACCTTTTATCACAGCAAAAAAATGCAAAGGGGAAGTTGCTAAAATATCAGTTACCAAAGGAAACCAGGTAGTCTATAGTCAAAATATTCCAATTACTTCCGATGATTTTACTGCAAATATTCCCGTTACACTTCAGGCAGATCAGCCCGGTACGATTCATCTGCATATAGCAATTGCTTCGCTTCCCGGAGAGGTGACTACGGCAAATAACCACGCAGATATTTTTATTGAAGTGATTGACGACCGGCAGAAAATTCTGATACTGTATTCTTCACCCCATCCCGATATTGCGGCTATTCAGCAAACCATCGCGCGGAATCCTGCCTTCACTGCTGATCTGATGGAAGCAAAACAGTTCTCGGGAGATATCAATGCATACAATCTTGTAATCCTTCATCAGGTGCCCGGCGTTAATGCCTCGGATAATAATGTGATCAATACACTCAGAAAATCGAATGTGCCTGCATTGTTTATTCTCGGATCGAAATCCGATATTTCCCGCTTTAATCTTATGAACGCCGGAATGAGTCTGGATTATAACAAAAAAACAAAATGGAACGAAGCATTATCAACCTATGATGAACGCTTCAGCCTTTTTACGCTGAGTGATTATGCAATCCGTTCGCTTGAAAAATTTCCGCCACTCATTAGTTTTTATGGAACATATAGGACGTCTCCGAATGCAACTGTTTTTTTATATCAGAAAATTGGTTCTGTTACTACGCGAGATCCTTTGATTCTGTTTTCAACGCAGGGTGATCGCCGTTCCGGTGTCATCGCAGGAGAAGGAATCTGGCGCTGGCGTTTATTTGATTATATGGAGCACCAGAATCAGGATGCATTCAATGAATCACTCGATAAAATGATTCAATACCTTTCGATACGTATCGATAAAAGCCGCTTTCGTGTAACATGTAAAAACCGTTTTACAGAAAACGACAACATTGTTTTTGATGCAGAACTTTACAATGATAGCTATGAGTTGGTAAACCAGCCCGAAGTAAAAATGGATGTTTTTAATAACGAAGGGAAACGCTTCCCGTTTGGTTTCGGACGCACATCGAATGCCTACCGAATTGATGCAGGAAGATTACCGGTGGGTCAGTATCGTTTTTCTGCTCAAACCACTTTCGGTGGCAAATCTTTTTCCAAACAGGGCGAGTTTATTGTTACACCTATCATTGCGGAAGCCATGAATACAGTGGCTGATCACCAGTTGCTGAATCGTATTGCAAAATCACATGATGCCAAAATGTTTTACCCGCAAAATCTGGATCAGCTTCTCAAGGACATTCTGGCTCGCGAAGACATTAAATCTGTATCATATGAAAGAAAAAAAGTAGTGGATATCATCAGTCTGAAATGGATTTTCTTTGTACTGCTCGCATTATTTGCTTTTGAATGGTTTATTCGCAAACG
This sequence comes from Bacteroidota bacterium, assembly GCA_043800975.1. Taxonomy (GTDB): domain Bacteria; phylum Bacteroidota; class Bacteroidia; order Bacteroidales; family JAHJDW01; genus JAZDMK01. The sequence continues at coordinate 33,799 of JAZDMK010000255.1, forward strand.
CAACGGAGCCTATTAATATGAATGTCTCAACAATTTTTATTTTAATCATTGCTTTTCTGCTTTTCGATTTTTTCTTCGGATTAACACTCGATTTTCTGAATGCTTCCCGCCGTGATAATAATGTGCCAGATGGATTTCAGGATGTGTACGATGCCGACAGATATCGCAAAGCTATGGAGTACGATCGCGTCAACCAGCGTTTCTCGCTGATCAGTGGAACATTCAGCTTGGTATTGCTTCTGGTTGGATTGTTTACTGATTTTTTTGCAACACTCGAATTATTCTGCACGGCGCAATCAACAAGTGAAATTGTGAAAACCCTCTATTTTGCAGGAATTATAGCACTTATCTCAGGCGTAATTTCTTTGCCTTTTTCTATTTATCATACATTCGTCATCGAGGAACGTTTTGGTTTTAATAAAATGAAACCAAAGACATTTATTCTCGACTTAATAAAATCTGTTTTTCTGACAGCCATTCTGGGTGGGGGTTTGATTGCGGCATTGGTTACTTTTTATCAATATGCAGGAGAAGATTTCTGGCTTTATGCGTGGATTTTAATTTCGGTGATCATGATTTTCTTTTCCATGTTTTATACTTCTTTAATTGTTCCTCTCTTTAATAAACTATCCCCTTTGCCCGAAGGTGAATTGCGTGATGCAATTTCAAAGTTCGCAGCAGAAGCTGGATTCCATTTGAAAAATATATACATGATTGACGGATCTAAACGTTCATCCAAAGCCAATGCTTATTTCTCCGGATTTGGAAAAGGGAAGAAAATAGTTTTGTATGATACACTCATTAAAGATATCACTACTGATGAAACAGTTGCTGTTCTTGCGCATGAGGCAGGTCATTTTCATTTAAAGCATATGTTGATCGGACTTTTTTCAGGACTGTTTCAAACCGCAGTTTTGTTGTTTATCTTTTCACTTTTTATTGATAGTAGTTTGCTATCGCAATCATTGGGTGGGAGTGAAGTCAGTTTTCGTTTAAATGCACTTGCTTTTGCATTTCTGTTCAGTCCGATTTCTACTGTTTTGGGAATTCTTGGAAGTATCGTTTCACGCCGGCATGAATACCGCGCAGATGCTTATGCAGCTTCAAAAGGTCAGGGCGAGAATTTAATTTCTTCATTAAAAAAACTTTCAGTCAATCATCTTTCCAACCTGCGCCCGCATCCTTTATATGTTTTTGTGCATTATTCGCATCCGCCGTTAATAAGCAGAATTAATGCTATTAGAAAATTAAACTACTGATTGCTTCCAATAGATTTCAATTTTAGAATTTTTGCATAATAAAAAACGCCCATTAACGGGCGTCTTTCAATATAAGCAAAAGAAAAATCTTAATCGAATTTCAGCGTACTGTCGTTTTCAACAACATCACTTTTTTCTTTTCCGTTTGAATTTTCAGAAGGGAAATCACCGAAGATTTCATCTGCATCCAGCGTTTCTACAACTTTATGACTGTTTTTATCTTCCTTCTTTCCAGGCTTTGTTGCAGTAGCAGGCTTTGAAACTTCAGTAAATCCGGGCACTTCAATGCGATTTTCACGCAGGAACATACCAAGTTGTATTGCTTTTTTAATGGAATTGATTTCCATTTCCAGTTCCCACTCTTCACCGTTTTTATGACGAACAGTAAATCCGTTTTTGTTTTCAAGACAATAGTCGATCATTAACTGGATGTTTTTCCTTTTTATCGGGATAATCAGATTTTCATTCATATCGTTTTGTTTTAAATTGAACACATAAATTATAAAGGGACGTAAAATTAAAATTTATTCGTGAAAAATGAGGTTAACAGACAATGGTGTTAATAAATTTTTTATCATTGTATCTCAACGGATAAGCATTTTTTTGTGAAAAAATTTACCATTTTCTTTATCAAACCTTTGAGATTTTCCTTTCAAAAGGGGTCTTTATTGATTCTCTTGTTTTTTTCACTTCAATTATCTGCACAGAAAATTCGTAAAACAGTCGACACCATTGGTTTTTGTACGCATAAATACCAGATCGATTCCATCATTGCGCGTACATCTAGTTTGTATCCAGTTGAGCAAAACAATAACCTCCCATGGAAGTTAGCGGTCTGTACGCATGATGATTATGCATATGCAGCTGGGTTGTATGCCGAGGTTTTGCAAAATGTAAAAGCAAAAATCGTAATTATCTTTGCAGTGTCGCACAAAGCACGGCTTTTCGGGCATGAGAATAAAATTGTTTTTGACTCTTATGATGCGTGGGATGCGCCAGCAGGGCCTGTTCCAGTTTCTCCTTTGCGCGATCAGCTCATTTCACTTTTGCCAAAGGATGATTATACCATCAGTGATTCATCGCAATGTATCGAGCATTCAGCCGAAGCCATGGTTCCATTTCTTCAGTATTTCAATCCTACAGTTCAGATTGTGCCCATTCTTATTCCCTACATGTCATGGAACATGCAGCTTTCCATCGCTTCACGTTTTGCAGATGCGCTCAATTTAATAATGAATAAAAAAAGAATGCGCTTAGGAAAAGATGTTTGTATTCTCATTTCAAATGATGCGGTTCATTATGGTGACAAAGATTGGGGTGCTAAGTTTTACGCACCATTCGGTGTTGATTCAGCTGGGTATAAATTGATGCTGATGAAAGAAAAAAGTCTGATGGATTCCGTTTTTTCTTCAGAACTTGATACAGCCCGCATTCATTATCTTTTCAATTCGTTGACCCAACCCAATAATTATAAAGAATACAAACGTACCTGGTGTGGCAGGTATTCCGTACCTTTCGGGATGTTAGTGGCAAGCTTTTTAAATACAGAAATGAAATTAACAATTACTGATTATGCTACCAGTCTGGGTGGAGCGGGAATTCCTATAGATGAAATAAATATTGGAAAAACCGCAGATGCATCGTTACGGCACTGGGTGGGATATTTAATAGCAGCGTATCAATGATGAGTGAAAATATAGTAAATAAAAAGAAATACAAACTGGGTATTGTGCTCAGTGGTGGTGGTGCGCGTGGCTTTGCTCATATCGGTGCACTCAGGGCAATGGAGGAGCACGGGCTGTATCCGGATATTATTTCTGGAGTCAGTGCGGGGTCCATTATCGGAGCATTTTATGCAGATGGATATTCGCCTACTGAGATTTATGCCATACTTGCCAGAAAGAGAATTAAAAGTTTTTTTGAGATAGCGATTCCAAAGTCAGGACTGGTCCGCATTAACGGATTGTTATGGATGCTGAAAAGAAACCTGCGTGCTGATACTTTTGAAGAATTAAAAAAGCCACTTATCGTTGCAGCAACTGATTTGAATCATGGCAAAATCCGTTTTTTTAGTTCAGGCGAAATTGTAAAACCTGTGATTGCCTCATCCAGTATTCCGGTTTTGTTTCCTCCTGTTGAAATTGATGGAATTACTTATACAGATGGCGGTGTGCTGGATAACTTGCCGGTTAAGCCTATCCGAAGTTGTTGTGAGAAAATAATCGGGATTCATCTGAATCATTTCGGAAAAAGAGAAAAACTAGGAGGTCTCAGAGATATTGCTGAACGTACATTTTCTTTAAGCATCCATTCGCATGTAATTGCCAACGCAAAAAAATGTGATCTTTTTATCGAGCCGAAAGAACTCAGAAAATATAGTTTGGTGGATCTTTCAAAAGCGCAGGAGATGCATGATATCGGGTATGAAGAAACCCGCAGAGCGTTGAAGGATTTTTAATTTATTTCGCTTTCACCCAGATCCACTGTCCGTTCTTTTTCAGATGGTGTCCGTTGTCCGGCCAAAAACCACAGTCATCATCATACTCACAGGGGATCACTTCATTTCCTTTTTCATTCACAAAACCGATCTTCCCGTTTCTTCTCACGGTTACAGTTCCGTCCTTATACCATGTGTGACCGATAAAGTCATATATGAACTGTACTTCTGTTTTCCCTTTCCGGTCGATGAACCCCATTTTCTTATCCTTCTTTGCGCCGGTGATTTTCATTTCAAAGTTTCGCACTTCATCGAAACCTTCAGGAATCACAACATTCCCGTCCAAATCCAAAAATCCCCATTTCCCATTCTGCTGAAACATGAGTAACCCATTGTAAAATTTGTCACCGATCTGATCATACTGAAAAGGAATAACTTCTTTTCCGTTTGCGTCGATCATGCCAAACAGTTTATTTTTCGAAGCGCGGGCCATTCCGTCGTTTAGCCATCCGATCTGATCAAAAATGGGTTCGGTGATCCGGTTTCCCAATGTATCCAGTATTCCATTCTTTCCTTTTTCGGTATATATCACTCTCCCTTTTATGGAGTATGGATTCAGGCCTTCGTATAGGCATGGGATGATGAAGCGGAATGAGCGGTTAGCCATTCCACACAGCTTGTCGCGACTAATCATCACCAGGTTGCATTCGTTCCGGAAATGATCAATGTAATCATATTCGAAGGGGAGGATGATCTGCCCCGCCGTGTCGATGATGCCGAATTTATCATAACGTTTTGCCCGGAAGACGTTTTGTGAATAGCCTTCTTTAAAAGATGGATCCCCAATTCCTGAAATTTGCTCAAAAAGAATCGGTACGACAATTTTTTTGTCGGAACTCATGATCCCCTGAAAATGATTCCGCTCTGCAATACGGAATCGTTTCATAAATGTCCCGTTATTTGTTTCAAAGGGATGCCCAAAATAATCCTGGCTTTTTTTGCATGTGTCGCATGGCAGGCCATTTGTGTCAATCCGGATCCATTTTCCTTCATTGTAAACATCGGCGCAACCTTTCGAAAACTCGCCGGCATCTTCATACGTGCAGGCTATTACTTCCTCTCCTCGTGTATTCATATATCCCCACTTGCTGTTTCGGCAAACCCTGGATCGTTCCTGTCGTGGCGGGTTGCAGAAGTCGTACACTACGGGCACCACTTCGGTAAAGTTCGTGTCGAGAAGCCCGCGCTTTCCGTTTTTCCGGACAGGAATAAAAGGTTGCCAGTTCTTTTGGGGTTTGTACATTTCTGCATTGGCAACAAAGTCAAATCCCATCCATTCGTAGCCAGGTAATGGATAAAATTTCTTTTTTACCTGATTGAAGATGCCGGATAAGGAATCCCCTTGATAGAATGCGATACCTGAATAGGAGAAAAACTCAAAGCGGTCATATTCCATCGGCAGGATAACATTACGATTAATATCTTCCATTCCGCACTTCCCGTCCTTGCTGAGCAGGAGCAATCCGTAGACAGGGATGATCTGATCGTATTCGGGAGGGATGCGGTAGTTGCCGAGGGAATCGATCAGCCCGCAAGGTCCGCTGCCCATAATGCCAGTATAGAAAAAAGAGTTTGCGGATGGTAGTGGATCCGTATATACTTTGTAGAATCCGTCGAACCAGAGTTCCCGTTTAAAGCTCCGGATCATGCCTCCTTCGTAAAGCGATCTCTTTCCTTTATGGTATGGCATGAAGAGCGCGGTTATCCCGCTACTTTTCTTCTTCAGCGGCACCTTAAGAAAATGCGCGGTCAGTGTCGCCAGACTTACATTCGTATTAAATGCCTTAACGATTCGTTTCGTGCTGTCACGAAAAAGATAGATGTTCGGGCCTTTCCAGGGAATGAGTGAACTCCATTCCAGTGCGCGCGGCTGCGTGACTTCATAAAAGTTAACGATATTCTCCCACCATCCCACGCGGTCGATCTCGATCATTTGCACCCCATTGTAAAATGGATAAAATAGTGTGTCAGGACCTGTTGGTTCCTTCATTGAAAATGGAAAACCTGTTTTGGTCTGCGCCAGCGAATGTTGAATAAACAGAAGGGACAGAATAAAGGGTAGACAGCGTAAAGATTTCTTCATTCGTAAAAATTATGAAGGGCTTTATGTATCAAAGATTATTCCTGTAAAAGCAGTATTAAGAACTTTTATGAATTTAACGAAATGGGCTTTTAGTCTTTGATGCGCTAGACAAACATTTGTTTATGCATACTCCACCATTCTAGGATGTAGGATTACGCTTTCTTCGAAAGCGTGGACCCTTGGATTGGCGCCTGCAAACTAAGGAAAGTCCGGCTCTTTCAGAACGGGAATGATAATTCTCAAAAAAAAAGTTGACGGGATTACGCTTTCTTCGAAAGCGTGGACCCTTGGATTGGCGCCTGCAAACTAAGGAAAGTCCGGCTCTTTCAGAGCCGTTTTCATTTTCCGCTCATCCTTGCAAAAACAAGTTTTTGACGGACTTGCGTAAAATGAAAAAGCCGCGCGATTGCGCGGCTTTCCTTAGTTTGCGGACCGGACGGGACTCGAACCCGCGACCCCGTGCGTGACAGGCACGTATTCTAACCAAACTGAACTACCGATCCTGCTTTAAGGACTGCAAATATACTGCTTTTTCATTTTCAGGCAAATTTTTTTTAAATTTTATCGAATCTCTGCAACTATTTAACGCCAAATCAGTCTTGAGAATGAAATTAATTAATGTGTGGTTTGTTTGTATTGTAAGAATCTGTAAATTTATAACCTAATTAAACAATCATCGAATGAAAAAGTACCGCTACTTCTTGTTGCTGATGCTATTGCCTTTTATTGGCTTTACGCAGGAGTTGAAAGGGCCGCAGGCTCAGAAAATTGTTAGTGAAGCAGAAATGATTTTGCTAACGCCCGGTTATCAGATACCGAGTTTTATAAAGTTTTCTTCTGGTCAGGAGATTCCTAAAGAAGAATGGAACAACTGGCTATTTTCAAAATTTCGCTTCGATCAGGGAATTACATTTTCTGAAATTAAAAGTGAAAAAGATATGCAGGGAGATGTTCATACTCGATATCAGCAATTATTAAATAATGTTCCTGTGCTGGGTGCAGACATTGTTGTTCATTCTCGCAATGGAAAAGTTTTTTGTGTGAATGGAAAAATTAAAAACAACATTTCTTCTTCTAATCCCTCTTCATTGAATGAAATTGATGCAGTAGCAAAAGCGTTAGCTTCGGTTAATGCAACGGAATACAAATGGCAAATGCCAGCTGAAGAAGATTTGCTTAAAAGAACTTCAGGTGATGCCAATGCAACCTATTATCCAAAGGGGGAATTGTTTTTAATTCCTGCTGAAGGAAATTATACAGATAAAGCGTACCGCCTTGCATACCGTTTCGATGTATATGCAAACAAGCCTCTGTCGCGACAATACATTTTTGTAGATGCAGAAAACGGAAAAATTCTGATGAACATTGACCGTATTCGAATTGCTGATGTAGTTGGAAGTGCTGATACGAAATATAGCGGCACCCGTTCTATAACTACCGATAGTTATTCGGGCAGTTATCGATTAAGAGAAACATCCCGTGGTCTTGGTGTGGAAACATATAATCTGGCAACCGGTACTAATTACGGAAGTGCTGTTGATTTCACAGATGTTGATAATACCTGGAATAATGTAAATGCTGCACAAGATGAAATTGCAACAGATGCACATTGGGGAACTGAAAAAACATACGATTACTACTTTACAACTTTTGGTCGTAACAGTTTAGATAATGCGGGATTCAAACTGATCAGCTATGTGCATTATGATGTAGATTATGTGAATGCTTTTTGGGATGGTACACGAATGACATACGGAGATGGAAATGGAACTTATTCCCCCCTAACCACTTTGGATATTTGCGGGCATGAAGTTACCCATGGCCTTACTGAAAATACGAGTAACCTGATATACCAGGCTGAATCCGGTGCTTTGAATGAAGGATTCAGTGATATTTTTGGAGTTAGTATTGAATTCTATGCTAAGCCTCCATCTCAAACAGGCAACTGGACGATGGGCGAAGAAATTGGTTCCCCTTTCCGTGATATGTCGAATCCAAATGCCTATTCACAACCTGATACTTATTTTGGAACAAACTGGGCATCTCTTACTGGCGGTGACAATGGCGGTGTTCATACGAATAGTGGTGTGCCTAATTATTGGTTTTATCTGATGTCGCAAGGTGGAACAGGAACCAATGACAATGGTGATGCTTACAATGTTGTTTCAATAACTCGTGCAAAAGCAGAACAAATAGCCTATCGCACATTAGTATATTATTGCACTTCATCAACAGGGTTTAATGAATGTCGCACCGCTTCTTTAATGGCATGCACTGACTTGTATGGTGGTTGCAGCCCCGAAGCGCAAACTGTTACAAACGCTTGGTACGCTGTTGGTGTAGGAGCTGCATGGACACCCGGTACACCTAACAGTGATTTCACGGCTTGCCCTGCAACATTTTGCATGGATGCACCTGTAACAGTTGATTTCGTCAATCAAAGTACAATGGCAAATACTTTTAAATGGTATTTCGGTGATGGCACGACCAGCACTCTTTCTACACCCTCTCATACATATACCACTACCGGAACATTCAATGTTAAGCTTGTTGCTGACGGTGGTACTTGCGGAAAAGATTCAATTACGAAAACCGGATTTATCAAAATCGGACCTTCATATCCTTGTACGGTTACTATGCCAGCTAGCGGAACAGGCACTACACAAACTGCATGCATCGGAACATTGATGGATAATGGTTCATGCGGAAGTTATACAGATAATACAAATGGAATTATTACAATTGCTCCTCCGGGTGCAATCAGTGTTACACTCACTTTTCTTTCTTTTGGTTTTGAAACAGGATACGATTATTTATATGTCTATGATGGACCAACTACTACAAGTACTTTAATTGGGCAATATGATGGACCAACTTTACCAAATGGAGGTGCAATTACATCTACAGGTGGTTCAATTACACTGCGTCAGTCAACGGATATGGGTGTTATTGGTTCTGGCTTTGAATTAAACTGGCAATGTCAGGTTGCAACGATTCCGCCTATTGCATTGTTTTCTGCATCAAGCACAAGTTCATGTACCGGTGATATTCAGTTTACTGATTTATCTTCGAATGGACCAACAACATGGCTTTGGAGTTTTGGTGATGGAACTACTTCAGCACTTCAAAATCCTTTACATTCATATACAACCAATGGAACGTATTCAGTTGAGTTGATCGTTGTAAATGGATATGGTGATGATACATTAATGATGACAAATTACATTACTGTTAATATGCCAAATGCACCAACAGCAACTGGTGCGCAACGCTGTGGCACGGGAACGCTCACGCTTACTGCAACTGGCACCGGCTCTATAGTCTGGTTTGATGCACTGACTGGATTTAATCAACTGGGAACAGGAACAAGTTTTATTACTCCTTCGATCAGTTCAACGACAACTTATTATGCCGAAAACCAAGTTGCAACAGCTCCCGTTTATGGCGCTAAACTAGATAATTTAGGAGGCGGTGGTTATTTAAATAATGCGGATCAATGGTTGAACTTTGATGCATACATACCGTTTACGATTCAGACGTTGGATATTTATGCAGGGGCTGCAGGATACAGAAATATAGAGTTAAGAAGCAGTTCTGGTGTCAGGCTTGACTCGGCAAGGGTTTATTGTTATAATGTGGGTATCAATACAGTTACAGTGAATCTGGTTGTGCCGTCAGGAACACAGCACCAGTTGGGACTGATCACTGGGACCACTTCCAATTTATACAGAAACAATGCTGGCGTTACATATCCATATCTTACATCTGGCGTTTTTTCTGTAACAAGTAGTTCAGCAGCCTCAAATTATTACTATTATTTTTATAATTGGAAAGTTTCTGGCGCGCCCTGCACAAGTCCGCGTGTGCCTGTTGTTGCAACTGTTGTTAATGCAGTTGCGCAAATAACACCATCAGCTACACAGTATATTTGTACAGGGGATAGTGTCCAGCTTTCAGCAAATGCATCTACAACTTACATATGGTCTCCAGGTGGTGAAACTACACAATCGATCTGGGTAGAAAACGCAGGTTCCTATTCCGTTTCTGTTACACAAAGTGGTTGTGGTGCTTTGTCATCTCCTGTGCAGGTTGTTTATACAGGTAGTGTGCCTGTGGCTGCTTTTATATATTCAAATTTGGGCTCCACTGTTAACTTCACAAGTACTTCTACAGCTGCATCTTCTTACTATTGGGATTTTGGCGATGGAACCAATTCAACACTGAATAATCCCAATCATACATATGCTGCAAGTGGAACGTATAATGTAATGCTGGTTGCAATCAATGGTTGTGGCTCAGATACATCATACCAAAATGTAACAATTCTCTCGATTGGAGTACCTGAAAATTTAATCGGTGAAACATTTGTTGTTTATCCAAATCCGGCAAACAACATTCTCAATATTGCATTTTCATCAATCAGAAATATGGATGTGGTGCTTTCAATGACAGATGTTGTTGGCAGAATTGTTTGGAATGAAAAGATAAGCAATGCCGGTAAACACAATAGCGAAATTCAACTCGAAAAGCTGCAACCCGGAATATACTTTGTAACCTTGTATTCCGCTGATGCTACTCTTACTAAAAAAGTAATAATCGAACGTTAATCAAATTGCCATGTCAAACGACATGGCAATTTTTTTATTTAATTTCTCATGAATATGAAATCCATTACCATCAGTTTATGCATGGCGCTATTGCCTTTTTTTGTGAATGCGCAATTATTAAAAGGAAAAGAAGCCAACAAAAAAATTTCGGGAACAGAGCAAATTCTCATTTCTGAAAAAACAGGCCTGCCTGAGTTTATTCAATTGAAAGCTGAAAATTATATTCTGGAATCTAAAGCGATGCAATGGATTTCCAAAGTGTATCATTTTTCATCAGAAATGAATATGCAAAAAATTTCAGAGTTTATTGATGATGCAGGAAACACACACATAAAATGTCAACTGACAAAATCAGGAATTCCTGTTCATGATGGTGTTTTTATACTTCATACACGAAATGGTTTGGTGTATTCAGTGAACGGGAAATTAAATAATGAGATCCGATGCGATGCAACACCAGTGGTAATGTTGGAAACTGCCTATGTTGCTGCAAAACAATTTATGCCTGCAAAATCGTACCGTGAAGGAAATGTAGAAAACAAAATGTTTGGTTCTACATCCGGACAATTAATTTTTATCCGAGCAACTCCTTCTTCCGATTCTCCCTACAAACTTGCTTACCGTTTTGATGTTTATTCACAAACCCCTCTTGCACACAAATTGGTTTTTATTGATGCTCAAAATGGAGAATATATTCGCAATTTGAATCTGATCCAAACACATGATAAGCCTGCGACAGCTGTCACAAAGTACAGTGGCAATCAAACTATCATGGTGGATAGTGTTTCATCTACCCAATATAGATTGAGAGAATATTCACGTGGAAACGGAATAGCAACTTATAATCTGAATAATGGAACGGACACATTATCTTATACTGACTTTGTTGATCCAGATAATTACTGGAACACAGTCAACCCTCAGCAGGATGAAGTCGCTACCGATGCGCACTGGTCATCGGAGATGACGTATGATTATTTTAAGAATATCCATGGAAGAAATAGTATTGATGGTTTAGGTTTTCGTTTAAAAAGTTTTGTGCATTATGATAACAGTTTTTTCAATGCATTTTGGGATGGTGAAGCTATGTATTATGGCGATGGTGATGGAAGTCCTTCAACACCACTTACGACTGTTGATATTTGTGCACATGAAATAACACATGGCTTAACTTCATTTACTTCAAATTTCGATTATGTAAGCGAGTCGGGTGCCCTGAGTGAGGGATATAGTGATGTGTTTGGAACCTGCGTTGAATTCTATGCTAAACCAATTGCTGCAAACTGGACGATGGGAGAAGATTGCGGTGTGATTATACGTAATGTCGCTAATCCAAATGCATATAATAATCCAGATTGTTATCTTGGTGATTTCTGGGATACATGGGAAGAAGTTCATTGCAACAGTACAGTTTTTAGTCATTGGTTTTATCTTTCAACATTGGGCGGTGCCGGAACCAATGAATTTGGAGAAACCTATAGCATAACCGGAATTACGCAGGCGAAGGCTGAAAAAATTGCATTTCGTGCCCAAACAGTATATTTAACAAACACTTCAAACTATCAGGATGCGCGTTTTTATACCATCATGAGTGCAATTGATCTGTATGGCGGATGTTCTCCTGAAGTGCAAGCCGTAACAAATGCATGGTATGCTGTTCATGTTGGACCTGCATACATAGATGGCGTTTTCAGCGATTTCACAACATCGGATACTGCTTTTTGTTCTGCACCCGCTTTGGTTAATTTTCAAAACCTGAGTTCAAATGCATCTTCATTTATCTGGAATTTTGGTGATGGTTCAGCAACAAGCACTGTGCTTAGCCCATCGCACACATACACGGCAAATGGAACCTATACAGTTTCCCTTATTGCAGACGGTGGCACTTGCGGAAAGGATACTCTTGAAATTATTGCTTACATTTCAATAAGTCCTTCCAATCCGTGTATCATTTTAATGCCAATGAACGGAGTAGGTGCAACACAGACTGCATGCAATGGTACTATGTATGACAGTGGGGGCCCAACCGGAAATTATACGGATAATACAAACAGCAGAATTACGATTGCACCAACGGGGGCCACTTCTGTTACGTTAAATTTTGTGTCGTTTGAATATGAATTAGATTGGGACACATTATTTATATACAACGGACCCACAACAAACAGTCCTTTGATCGGAGAATATACTGGATACAGCTTGCCTAACGGTGGTACAATTAACGCTGGCCCTGCTGTTACGATCCGTCAATTTACCGACTCTTATGTTACGGAAGCAGGATTTGAACTGCATTGGACTTGTACTGTAGGAATAGATGAACAGATGAAAGAGAATGAATTTGTGATTTCGCCCAATCCTGCAAAAGACATTGTTACGATAAGTGGGTTTTCCGGAAGCGAACCCGAAATGATAGAAATCTTTGATGCTTCAGGAAGAAAAGTGTGGTTCGAAAATGTAGCTGCGAATACAAAATTTAGTATTCCGATTTCACTTGAATCATTTGAGGCAGGTTTGTATTTTGTGAATGCCGGAAATCATTTGCCCAAGAAATTCTCGGTCGTAAAATAAAATTACTGAAAGCGGATTGCTCTGACTGGGGTAATGCGCGTTATAATGTATGTCGGAAGTATCATCATCAGGGTGCATACTACCAATGTCCCTGCATTAATTAAAATAATGTGTAGTGCATTTAAATTAATGGGAACGGAACTTACATAATAAGATTCCTGTGGCAGTGAAATTATTCCCGTGTAGTATTGAAGAAGACAAAGTCCGATTCCGAGAATATTTCCCAGGATCATTCCTTTTCCTATTAAAAGCACTGCGTGATTAATAAATATTCGGCGAACTGATCCATTGGTTGCTCCAATTGCTTTCAAAACACCAATCATTGAAGTGCGTTCCAATATAATAATGAGTAAAGCAGAAATCATATTGATGCAGGCAACAAGAATCATCAGGATAATGATGATCTGAACATTCATGTCCTGCAAATTGAGCCAGTCGAAAATCTGAGGGTAAATTTCTTTTACAGAACGTGCATTGAGTTGAAATCCCACTTCAGAATATACTTTAGGAAAAATCTTATCAAGATCATTAAAGTCATTCAGAAAAATTTCAAAGCCTCCAATCTGCGATTGTTTCCAGTCATTCAGTTTTTGAATGTGGGCAATATCGGTAATGATGTATGACTTATCAAAATCCTCTAATCCGCTTTTATAAATTCCACAAATTTTAAATTTTCTTACCCTGGGTGGATCCTGAATAAAATACATCGCAAGATCATCCCCGCATTTCAGCTTTAGCTTTTTTGCAATCAAACGCGAAACCAGAATTTCGTTTGTTTTACCAGTATCCGAAACTCGGAAGGTTTTTCCCTCCACCATTTTCTTTTCAAAAAAACTCCAGTCGTAATCACTTCCAATGCCTTTCATGATGGCGCCGTAAATGTCATCTTTTGTTTTTATGATTCCACCTTTGGTTGCAAAAACCTGAATGTGCCGAATTCCTTTCATGAATTGGAGGCTGGCATAAAAAGGCTGATTACGAGAAATGGGTAAAGTTTCCAATGAAACGTTGTCATCGTAATTCGTCACCTGAATGTGTGCAGCAAAGCCAACCACTTTTTCGCTGATTGCTTTTTTAAATCCTGTTACAATCGCAACGGAAATAATCATAACTGCAATACCCAACGCAATCCCGCCAATCGCAATTCGGATGATCGGATGAGAAACCCCGTTTCGGTTACTTTTTGAAGCAATTCTCTTCGATATGAAAAATTCAAAATTCATCAGGGGCAAAGGTAATTTAATTTAAAGAATTCTATTTCAGCATTAATCAAAATTGTTTTTTATTTTTGTAGGGAAATGACTTACCTGCCCAATATGAGAACCTTCCTTTTGCTAATGAGTTTCCTTTTTTGCTCGCCTGTTTTTTCTCAGGTGAAAAGCGGAGGTAGTTCCTGGCCGTTTTCTGCAAAAGATGTTGTATGCGGAGCTGACCGTACTGATAAATACCTTTCGCAGCTGCAAGGAAAAAAAATTGCCCTTGTTGCAAATCAGTCATCACGTATTAATAATGTGTCGTTAGTTGACACATTACTTCATCTGAAGGTTAACATTGTTAAAATTTTTGCTCCCGAGCACGGATTTCGCGGTGATGCAGAAGCAGGGAAAGAAATTGCCGGAGGAAAGGATAAGAAAACTGGAATTCCTATTGTTTCTCTTTATGGAAAAAAATTCAAGCCCTCTGCTGAAGATTTAAAAGGTGTTGATATTGTCGTCTTCGATATCCAGGATGTGGGTGCCCGTTTTTTTACTTACATCTCGACTTTGCATTATGTTATGGAAGCGTGTGCCGAAAATAAAGTCAAACTTCTCATTTTTGATCGTCCGAATCCAAATGGTTTTTATATCGACGGTCCGGTTCTTGAAAAATCTTTTTCTTCCTTTGTAGGAATGCATCCGGTTCCTGTTGTCTATGGAATGACCATCGCCGAATATGCGCGCATGATAAATGGTGAAGGTTGGCTCTCGAACGGAATCAAATGTGATCTTTCTTATATCACATTAGATAAATACACCCATTCGGTACGGTATTCACTTCCTGTTCCGCCTTCACCCAATTTGGGAACAATGGCAGCAGTTTATCTGTATCCTTCGCTTTGTTTTTTTGAAGGTACCACAGTAAGCGTTGGAAGAGGAACAAATTTCCCTTTTGAAGTTATCGGTTATCCTGAGAATAAAAATTCAGATTTTACCTTTACTCCTAAAAGTGTTCCGGGAAAATGTGCAGATCCTATTTATAAGGATCAGCTTTGCACTGGATACAAACTGACTGACTTCGCCGATGTCTTTATCAAAAATTCAAAATCACTGTATCTTTTCTGGCTGATTGAAATGTATCAGTCCTATCCTGTAAAAGAAAAGTTCTTCAATTCGTTCTTTGATAAACTTGCAGGAACTGACACGTTGAAGAAGCAGATTATTGCCGGTAAATCCGAAGATGAAATCCGTGCAACCTGGAAACTTTCTCTCGATAAGTTCCGACAAACCCGACAACAATATTTGCTCTATCCTGATTTTTGATTCAAGTTATGACAGCACACAAAAAATCCAATCATTCAAAAACTGCGGCTAAAAAAACAGCCCCGAAGGAAACAACAACGATTAAGAAGAGTCCTGTTACAGGTAATTTCAAATACCTGCCCCAACTTCTGATTTTTGTTGTGTCATTCATTCTTTATGCAAATACATTGACTCATGAATATGCACTGGACGATCGTCTGGTGCTTTCTGAAAATAAATTTACCTTAAAAGGTCTTTCAGGCATTGGAGATATTTTTTCGAACGATCAGTTTGTCGGATTTTATGGAGAAGATAAAAACCTTTTGCCGGGTGGACGTTTTCGTCCTTTGTCGCAGATAACTTTTGCAGCAGAGTATGAATTTTTCGGTTTAACACCATCGGTAAGTCATTTGATGAATGTTTTGCTTTATTCCTTACTGACACTTTTGCTTTATTCCGTTTTAAAACTTCTGATTCTTGAAAAGAAGAAATCAAAATGGTATTTGACACTGCCGTTTATTACAACGGTTCTTTTTATGGCGCATCCGATCCACACCGAAGTTGTGGCAAACATCAAGGGCCGGGATGAGATTATGACATTGATGGGTGTTTTGGGCGCTTTGTGGTTCTATCTTAAATATACTGACGAAAAGAAAATCCTTCATCTGGTTTTGGGAAGTGTTTGCTTTCTACTAGGACTTCTTTCAAAAGAAAGTGCCGTAACTTTCTTGGTAATTATTCCTGCTGCGATGTATGTTTTTGACAGGGGGAAACAAAAAGAGATATTGTTTTCATTTCTTGGGATGCTCAGTGCGGTTGCCATATTTTTTCTTTTGCGAGATTATGCGTTGGGATTTATGTTCACATCCGGAAAAACAGTAGAACAGGAATTGTTAAACGATCCTTATCTTGAATCTACCCTTTCCGAAAAATTTGCAACGATATTCTATACGCTCTGGCTATACATTCAACTTTTGTTTTATCCTCATCCGCTCACACACGATTATTATCCCAAACAGATCCCGATCATCGAGTTTAGCGATATGCGCGCGATACTACCGCTCATTCTGTATATCGCACTCGGCATTTTTGCAATCTGGGGTGTGATCAAAAAAAACAAAGTGGCGTTTGGTGTCTTTTTGTATCTGGCAAGTTTTTCTATTGTATCGAATGTTGTGTTTAATGTAGGTACATTTATGAATGAACGTTTCATGTTTGTTCCATCTTTAGGCTTTTCACTCATTATTGCCTGGTATTTGATCAAAGCATGTGAGAAATTCTTTCCTAACTCTTCTTCAACTGCTAAAATTTTTCTGATGGCAGTTTTTCTTTTGGGTTACTCGATAAAAACAATTTCCAGAAATCCGGCATGGAAAGATGACTTTACTTTGTTTACTACCGATGTGAAGACCTCTGTGAACAGCGCCAAATGCAACGTTTCAGCGGGAGGGATGCTTTATGAAAAATCTTTGAAAGAAAAAGATTCAGTTACGCAATATCAATTAAGAGAACAAGCCATCGTTTACATTGAAAAAGGAGTGTCGATTCATCCAAAATATTTTGCCGGGTGGATGTTGTATGGAAATTGTTTTCTGTATCAAAAGAGATATGAAGAAGCTTACACCTGTTTCGACAACTGTCTACGCCTTAATCCACGCCACAAAGACATATACACCAATTTATTTTTTCTGGCGCAGAAAGCAACCGACAGAAAAGATTTTTCACCTGCTTTAAAGGCATATGATAAGTTAATTTCTGAAAATCCGGATAGCTTAGATTATGTTCAGGGAAAAGCAGTCACTTTTGAAATGATGGGAAGACTTGATGATGCAATTGCGTTACTAAAGAATCTTGTTCAGCGGCATCCCACGTATTACAAGGCTTACAACTTGCTAGGTGAAATTTATGGAAAACAAAAAAATGATTTGAATGCTTCTTTCGAATTTTTAATGAAAGCATACAACATCAATCCAAATTTTGCATCAACACTTGAAAACATAGGCGTAGTCTATGGTATACGTAAGCAATACAAAGAATCCATCGAGATGTTTGAACGTGCATTAAAAATAAATCCAAAAAATGTTCAGACGTATTTGAACATTGCAAGTAGTTATCGAAATTTTGGTGATGATGCGAAAGCCCTCGAATACGAAGCGAAAGCTCAGCAGATAAAAAATCAACCCAAGTAATTTTTATTTTGAGTTCACGTTATTAACAATTTGTAGTTTATAAGTTGTGGTGTATTTTTTTTAATATGTATTAATATGCAATTATCTTTGTCCAGTTAATCAAAAAATAATTATCCCATGGCAACTGCAAAAAAAGTAACAAAAAAACCCGCTGCAAAAAAAGCAGTAAAAAAAGTAGTTAAAAAAACTGTAGCTAAAAAACCCGCTGCTAAGAAAGTAGTAAAGAAAGTGGTTAAAAAAGCCGTAGCTAAGAAGCCCGCTGCTAAGAAAGTAGTAAAGAAAGTGGTTAAAAAAGCTGTAGCTAAGAAGAAACCAGCTGCAAAAAAAGTTGCTGCTAAGAAATAAGCGGTAATGTTAATGATTAAGCTGGCAAATTGCCAGCTTTTTTTTTACTTTAAAAATTAAATTATGGCAACGGCAAAAAAAACTCCAGCAAAAAAAGCAACTGTTAAATCAGATGCAAAAAAAACTCCAGCTAAAAAATGTGGTTGTGGTTGTAAAAAGAAATAAGTTCATGTTGAATAAAAAAAGCCGGTGAAGTCACCGGCTTTTTTTTTGATTTTACTTAAAATCTTAAATTGTTCTTCCCGGATATTCCTTTAATGCTACTTCAAGGCACTTCATCGAATTCTTCAAATCTTGTACATTTAAGACATAGCTGAAACGAACTTCATTTTTTCCTAAACCAGGTGTTGAATAAAATCCAGTTGCAGGAGCTAACATGATAGTTTGTTTTTCATAATTAAAATGTTCGAGCAGCCACTGGCAAAATTTATCTGCATCATCAATCGGTAATCTGGCAACTGCATAAAATGCTCCTTTCGGGTTCGGACAAAAACAGCCTTCCATTTTATTGATTGCATTCACAACAGTGTTTCGTCTTTCATCATACTCTTTCAAAACGTCATCAAAATAACTCTGAGGAGTATCAACGGCTGCTTCTGATAAAATTTGCCCGAAAGTGGGTGGACTTAAACGTGCCTGAGCAAATTTCATGACTGCATTGTATACTTCTTTGTTTTTTGTAATGAGGCAGCCAACGCGAACACCGCATGCACTGTATCTTTTCGAAACGGAATCCAGCATGATGACATTATCTTCTATTCCATGTAAATTCATTGCAGAAAAATGAGGCGCTCCTTCATAACAGAATTCACGATACACTTCATCCGATAAAAGATACATATCATGTTTCTTTACAATTTCACGAAGGTTGAGCAATTCTTTTTCCGTGTATAGAGTTCCTGTCGGATTATTTGGATTGCAAATTAAAATTGCTTTTGTGTTGGGCGTAATTAGTTTTTCAAATTCGCTGATATGTGGAAGTGCAAATCCATCTTCAATATGAGAAGTGATGGGTTTGATTTTAACACCTGCTGTCATAGCAAAACCATTGTAGTTTGCATAAAAGGGTTCCGGAACAATAACCTCTTCGCCCGGATTTAAACATGTCATAAAAGCAAACAGAATTGCTTCCGAGCCACCATTGGTAACAATAATTTCATTTTCATTCACAGAAATATTCCAATGCTTGTAATACTCCACAAGTTTTTTTCTGTACGAAAGTATTCCGGCAG
>JAZDMK010000301.1:0-72387 GCA_043800975.1 Bacteroidota bacterium
AATAAAAATCCCAACGAAACGCTTACAACTGATTCTGAATATTTGTTTCGTTATTCATTGAAGCAGGGAATCGGCAGTTACAATTCGGATGTGAATCTGAAGCAGTGGGGACTGATGACCTGGATGATGTATTTTGCACCGCGCGGCGGCGTGGAGCCGGGAAAAGAATATGTGGTTCCCACCGGCAAGGATGCCTTCTGGACGGAGCAATATGCTGATGCCTTATGCAACATCAATGAAGTCATTCTGGTGACGGATGGTGATGATGCTCTTGTTAATAAAAACGCTGCAGCCCGCATTTGGCGGGTGTGGCTATTTCACCGCATTACCGATCTGTGGGGAAGTGTTCCGTATTCTGATGCGCTGAAAGGCCTGTCGGATCTGAATTACACACCTGCATACGATACGCAGGAAAGCATTTATCTGAACATGCTGGATGAACTCACGCAGGCGGAAGCGAAGATGGATGCTGCGAAAACATTCTTCGATCCATCGGCGGATTTAATCTGTAAGGGAAGTGTAAACAACTGGAAGATCTTTGCCAATGCATTGCGCATGCGGCTTGCCACAAGAATCAAAGATCGTCTCCCTTCGGTGTATTCACAGCAAATGACCGACCTGTCAGGAAAAGTTTGCATGTCGTCGAATTCCGAATCGGTACTTTTTCCGTTTGGTTCAGGAAAAAGAAATCCTGTGTATGAAGCGATATACACCGGTCAGTCGATTGTGCAGAGTAATCCTTCGAAGTTTTTGGTTGATATGCTGGTGAACAGTAATGACCCGCGCATTAAAATATTTTTCAAGAAAACACCCATGTCGGTGCTTCCGTGGATTCCCGCCTACAACGGTGTTCCGAATTTATTGACAACAACCGATCCGGCATGGAGTAATTATAATCTGGATGGAAACTGGGGCGATATTTCGCGCATTGGATTCTGGTTTACGCGTGATGTAACGCCGGGTGTTATCATCAGTTATTCAGAAGTGTGTTTCCTGAAAGCGGAGGCTGCTATGCAAAGCCTGTGGCCGGGCAGTGCGCAGACATTTTATGAAAACGGAGTAGCTGCGAATATTGAATCGTATAATGTGCCGGGTGATACATCCTGGTATGTTACGCCCGCAATTATTACGTCTTACCTTTCAGCTTTACCAGCGGTGAGTGTGGAAAATATTATTACACAAAAATGGATTTCATTTGCTTTTGATAACGGGTATGAAGCTTATGCAGAATACCGTCGCACTGGCTTTCCGAGATTTAAAAAATATGACGGTTCTTATATAAATGAAAGCACAGTTCCAACACGTATGATTTATCCGAACTATGAAAGCACACTGAACAATGCCCATTACCTGGAAGCCATCGAACTGCAAGGGCCGGATAACGAATTTGTAAAAGTGTGGTGGGACAAATACTGATTAAAAAAACACAACGATGATAAAAACATTCAGAACATTAATTTTGTTGACACTATCTGGACTTTTCGCTGTGCAAGGCTTTGCGCAGACCTCTTCGGGAAAAAGTTTTTACGTTGATTATGCGCAGTGGTGCACATTGGGATATCCCAGTATTTACATTAACTGTGGTAATGATGCATCTTTCAATACCGGCAACCAGCTGACGATGGAGGTGTGGGCGAGGGCATACATCTTTGGTGAAAACCGGAAGATCATGGGTAAGATGAGCAACACGCTGAACAACGGATATGTCATGGGTTTCGAGAACCTGAATATTTACACCGAGATCATGAATCCGGATGCACAGGTGGTGCCGCATGCGGGTACAGGTCCTATGCCTACGGATTCGGCCTGGGTTCACATTGCAACAACCTTTGATGCCAACGGACAAATGGTGAATTATCTGAATGGCGTGAATGTGGGCGAAACAACCGTGTTTCCTCAGTCACCTATCGCAGCCAATACGGACCCTTTTATCATCGGACTTGCTCCCTGGGATTTGCTGTCGTTCGAATTTGTTGGAAATCTGGATGAGGTTCGTATCTGGAATGTCGCACGCACAGCGCAACAGATCAAGGATGATATGTTTCGTATGCTGAAAGGAAATGAAACCGGACTGGTTGCATATTATAATTTTAATGCCGATACCGATTCGGTTGTACATGATTTTGCTTCGAATACTTTAAACGGAATTTTGAAAAATTCGCAAGCTACCTGTTTCACATGGGCACCTTCATATGCGCCGGTAGGCGATTCAGCCATGAGCCTGAAAAACGGACTCGCTGCATCCTGGTATGGGAAGGATCCTGACTTGTATACATACGCAATTACGACTAACGGACTCTCTTTAATCACAAGTATTCCGGAAAAGGATTTTCAAAAATATGTTTTGTTCGGACACAACAATGGTGTTGGAAAAACCAATGCAGACGCACCTCCCACAGCGCCTCTTGACTTTGAACGTATGTCGCGGGTGTGGTATGTGAATCAGGGAGGCGTGTTCGAATCGCAGGTTGTGTTTAATATTCTGGATGGAGCGGGCGGCGGTGCAACGCTGACTTCCGCCGGTGCCGATTCACTGTATACACTTCTTGTACGTGACGACAGTACTGGCAATTTCATGCCGATGTATGCCGCAACCACAGTAATGAGCAACACAGTTCTTTTCGATAAAGTAACACTGCAGGATAAATATTATACGTTGGGTTATTCTTCCAAACGACTTGCGCAAACAGCTGCCATTTCTGAAACAGAAGGAAAGAAACATACGTTGATTTATCCCAATCCCGTAAAGGAAAATCTGTTTGTAAATGTAACCGATGATTCTGAAATCACATTGTTTGAACTGTCGGGAAAAGCGGTTTACAACTCTTTTTTCAAAAAAGGGTTGCAGCAGATTCCGGTGCATTCTTTTTCAAAAGGAATTTATTTTATACGCATTCAAACATCTGCCAACACAGAAACACAGAAAATTGTACTTCAGTAAAATCAAAATAAACAAAAGAATATCTGTATGAAAAATCTTGTAAAACATTTCGCGCTGCTCATTCTCTCTCTAGTAAATGTGGCCACATTCGCACAAAACTTTGCACTCGATCTGGATGCGGTGAATGATAAAATTGGTGTGGCCAATTCAACCTCCATCAATCCTTCTGCTGCATTAACGGTAGAAGCATGGATCAATGCCGACCTCTGGAAAAGCAGTGTGTGGGCGGGAACCATTGTGGGCAAGCAGGCAACTTCACCCGATCGGGGTTATTGTTTAACAGCCGGTGAAGGCGGAAAAGCGGAGTTTACAGTTTCTATCGGTGGTATATGGGTAAGCGCCACAACCCCCGCTGTGATGGGCCTCAACTCGTGGTACCACGTGGCCGGTGTGTTTGATGGTTCAACCATAAAAGTATATATCAACGGCGAACTGCAGGTGAGCAATCCTGCGGTGGGTGTTATCAGTACATCTTCCAATACTATGTACATTGGAGAAAATCCTACCTGGACCGGAAGGTATTTCGACGGTACAGTCGATGAAGTACGCATCTGGAACGTGGCACGCACACAGTCGGAAATACAAACTAATTTCATAGCCGAACTCACCCTTCCGCAAACCGGACTGGTAGCTTATTACAAGATGAATGAAAACACCGGCACCTCGGTGGGTGATGCCACCGGAAACGGAAACACAGGCACCATGCTCAATATGGATCCCGCTACTGACTGGGTTCCCGGATTTGTTGTATCCGCTGCTGATGTCGGTGTGATAGGTATCGCCAGCCCATCGTTGCTGGGACAAGGATTTACAAACAGCGAAAAGATTAAAGTTGAAATTAAAAACTTTTCTGTATATCCGATCACCGGATTTCAGGTGAGCTATCGTCTGAACGGAGGTGCACCTGTTACTGAAACTGTGAGCACAACCATTCAGCCTTTTGAATCGTATATCTATACATTCTCCGGAACGGAAAACCTGCAGGGGCAGGGATCAGCTACGGTGAAAGCATACACCAGCTTTGCTACAGATGTCAATTATGCAAACGATACACTTTCGAATACCGTCACACAGTCATTGACCAACGTGCTTTTCAATAATCTGCAACACAACTTCGGTTCCTACGGGCAGATCAACCACAACATCTTTTACATGCCCGATTCGCTGAACGATTATAGTCAGATATTGCTGCATGTAAACCTTACCTGTCCTACCGGAGGCTGCGATCCCTGGGATCAGTTTGCACGTATTTCGTTGCGCAAGGATAACGAGAAATGGGAGCTGGCACGTTTCATCACACCTTTCGGAATTGCCTGTGGTGGCTGGACATTCGACATCACCGACTTCCGCGAAAAGCTAACAGGAAAAGTAGATTTCGAATCATTTATTCAGGTGTGGGGTGCATCGGGATGGTTGCTGTATACGCAGATAGAACTGGTTCCCGGAACACCCACATACAAATATGTGAAGGTGCAAAAGCTGTGGGATGAAGACAACTGGGTGTATGGCGATCCCGGCATTTCCTATAATCTGCCGGATACATTGATGAATGTACCACCCAACACATCGGCTTTAAAAATACGCCTGACCAACACAGGGCACGGACAGGGAAATACGAATAATGCAGCCGAGTTTTTTGATGCAACACACGCAATCAACGTAAACAGCGCGCCTACTTTCACGCATCATTTGTGGAAAGCCGACTGCGGATCGAACAGTTGCACGGCGCAGGCCGGAACTTACACATACTCGCGCGCCGGCTGGTGCCCGGGGCAGGATGTGCAGCCCGCGTTTTATGATCTGGCCGGAATGTTCACTGCCGGCGGAACCATCTCACTCGATTATGTATTGCAGTCATACACCAATCTTTTGAACACCGGATACAACAACGGAAGCCACACCGAACCCTTCTTCCGCGTACAGGGATATCTGGTGGCATATGGAAACAGTCCATTGGTGGAAATGAAAGGAAACACACTGCAAAGCGTGAAGATAAAGGCATTCCCCAATCCAGCAAAAGACAGGATCACGGTGCTTTGCAACGGAAGCCGCAGCGGAGACTGCGCGATTGAGATGACCGACGTTACAGGAAAAACGGTAGTCAGACGATATATAAACAAGCCGGATAACACTTGGAGCGAAGAGCTTCCACTGACAAACATCCCTGCCGGAATTTATGTGCTGCATGTACAAACACCTGCGGGCGTAGCGACGGAGAAGGTGGTGGTTGAGTAAATTGAGCTCTTGATATTTGAAATATGAAAAAATATTTTATTCTGATCATTTTTATTTTGTTGCTTCCCTTGGCTCTAACTGCACAGAAAAGCGTTATCCCCGATTGCAGAATCTGGAAACCTGCATCTTTTTGTGCTGTCCCTGAGGGTGCCCGTCGTTTTTCGATCACCAAGGCTGATACATTGCGTCAAATAACGATTGATTGCAAAAAGCTAGATGAGCAGTCCTGCACTGGCGTGTGGCTGAAACTACACAGGCACTATGGAAGAAAGTTTGAACTGAAAAGCGGTTTTAAAAACATTACATTGCAACGCATAGACGGGAGCAAAGTGCACCCAGTTGCGGTTTGGTGGAATGCCTTCGGCGAATCAGGAAGTGGAAAGGCAGTTTATCTTTCTTCAGCTTTTACAACAAATTCGCTTATCATGAAGTATGGCCTTCACCGTACAGCTGATTTAATTATGATATTCCCGCAAGCTTTTCCCGGTGATAAAATCATTATTGACGGTTATGTGGAGGCGGAGATATTGAATTTGTTTAGATGATTCGATTTTCGGCTATCATCTGTTCGGTCTGTGTTCTCTGTGTTCCAAATTTTAAGACCACTGATGTCGTCTCTTTGAGCCGACCAGGGACGCTGATATTACAGATTCACACTGATTTTTATCTGTGACCATCTGTTCGATCTGTGTTATCTGTGTTCCATTATTTTATTCTATATGATTTTTTTATCATTGGTCAAACCTAAATCAACACATCCATCTTCCTGTATCTCTTTATTCCAAAATAAAAGCAAACTGCACACACAACAAGCGCCGTAATCACGAATTCAATCCCGATCGTGCCGGTGGTTGCAATTTCAGCCCCGCGGAACCAAGTGAAAGGGGATAAATACGCCAGCCAACGCACGTTTTCATTTAAAGAAATAATAAGCTGCATCATATAAAAAAGCATCACGATTCCTGCGGCCAATCCGAACGAACCACGTGATTCGGGCTTGAATGAAATCAGCAGAAATGTGAGGGATCCCAGTGCCAGTCCGCCCAGCAACCATGCGAGCGACATCATCAGAATGGGTTGCAAATCCACAGCATCTGGAATTATCAGCCGCATACCGATGACAGAAAACAAATAGGTGACGATGACTGTAAGTACTGAATATGCAAGCGCAACCGTTAGTTTGCTCAGAATGATATTCAGTCTTTCTCCCGGCAGTGAGTAAATGAATTCGGCTGTCTTGTCGCGGTATTCCTTGGATACGATGACCGAAAACATGCCGGCTATATAGATGGCGGTCAGCAGGTATATGTTCAGAAACACCATGCCGAAAAAGCCCATAGGGTTACTGTAATCGATGCCTGCCATGCCAAAAGCGGATTGAAAGTTCTTGGGCATTTTTAGATCCAGTATCTGCTGAATGTCTTTGCCGAAGCTGGGTCCCAGCGAGATCACATAGATGGCAGTCATTCCGCACACGACTGCTGTTATTGCAAAAGCAAGAAAATTCCTTTTCAGCTCGCGAATGATGATTGCCTTAATCATGATTTTCGTTTTTAAAATAATGCATGAATACGTTTTCCAAATCCGGTTCTTCAATGTAAACAGAACGCAGCTTACAGCTTGCCAGTTTTTGCATCAGAAGATTTGTGTCGCCTGAAAACATAAATTGAAGGTGTGTTCCTTCCCGCTCCAGTCCTGCCACACCGGGGATGTTGTAGAACTCTGGCAGTGCATCGCTTTCGATGCGCACATGCAGGTAACCTGTTTGAATAAATTCTTCGGCACTACTTTCCTTAATTAATTTCCCTTCTTTTATCAAACCAATGCGTGAACAGAAACGCCGTACTTCACCCAGCACATGCGAAGAGTAGAAGATGGTCACGCCCTGCTTTTGTTCTTCGCGCAACAGTTCGTAAAGATTGTTTCTGATCACCGGATCCAGCCCGTTGGTGGGTTCATCCATGATGAGCAGCCTGGGTGAATGCAAAAGGGCACAGGCAATAGAAATCTTTTTACGATTGCCGAACGATAGTTCCCTGAATCTTTTGTGACGGTCTATATCCAGCACCCCACAAAGCTTTTCAATGCGCTCAGGAACATGTATACCATGAAAGCTTTCTGTGAAATGAAACAGTTCGTTTACTTTCATGTCAGGATACATAAAAGTTTCTGCCGATACATACCCGCACATTTTTTTGATTTGTACTTCATCTTTTTGCGGATGCAGGTCAAGCACGCTGATCTCACCTGCATCGGGCCGGATGAAGTTAAGCAGCATGCGAATGGTAGTCGATTTTCCAGCGCCGTTGGGTCCTATGAAACCATAAATATCACCTTCGTTCACTTGTAGCTCCAGCCCGTCTATTGCGAGGGTGGTGCCGTAGGAACGGCTTACTTTGTTGATTAAAATTACAGACATATTTTCAATCGTTATGAATATGCAAGTTACAATTTTTAATAGCTAAATATCGTAATCAACTCGATTATAGTTTTGGCAAAAACATGAAAATTCCCTATATTTGTTTCTCACAAAATCAATCTATGGATACACTGATCTTATTCCTAATTGCTGCTGGCATTGCATTACTCTTGTTTGTAATCTACAAATGGTTTCTTACAAAACGTTATCCCGAAAAGACCAATCAGATGCTGGATTCCATACCTGAGTTGGAGCAATTGGGTTTGAAAAGAAAGCCTGATGGATATGCCGGTATCTGCCGTGGATACTATGTAAATGTTTATGCTACGACTTCACTGAAAAGGGTTGGATATATGAGTGGCGATAATTTTCAGGTGTGGGTTTCTGTACTCCCTGATGAACAGTTAACTTCTATGAGTGGCTTTTTTGGAAAATATATGACTGTAAAAGGGGATGGCTACACCATGATAGGCTTTGTACTGCGATATACGCCCGGGCTGGATAACGAAGAAGCTATCCAAAATAAATTGATTAGCCTGATAGAAAGCCTGAAAGAAAAAGGAGTGAAGCCCTACCCGGTATCGGGCATCTGAAAATTTCAAATATTCAGACTATGGAAGAAATTTCAAAAGGAATGTTTGTTAGCGTCGGCAATGATATTGGTGTTGTGGTTATGCTGGAATTCGAAAATGAAACCCCCGAAGATCATCTCGGAATCTGGTATGGGGAAATGACAGATAAAAACATTCCACTATACAGAAATGTCCCGAAAGAATACTGCATTCCGGTTGAAAAAGCTGAAAGTTATCATTAGAATTTCATTCAATAAAAAAAACCGACTTGCATCGGCTCTTGTATTCAAATTAACGTTTAATGATTAAACGAATAACGATTAATTAATTCTTAAACGTCCAGTAATTCGCTTCCGCTTCAGTTTCATGATCCGATTGCTGCAACCAGTAAGCAGGAGAAACTTTTTTTCCTGTTTTGGTTTTTAGTCTGCGTTCATAAATATCAATGATGGGATGAAATAGTATGTCTGTAACGCCCACTACATAAGTAGTAGCATCCCCTTCGTTTTTCTTTTTTTCTTCTTCAACTTTTACTTCATATTTATTCAGTTCGAGAAGTTCCTTCAGAAATTGCGCGCGGGCTGCAGTACAGCCTGATTCAGCAATTGAGCAGCGGGTGTTTTCCACCACGCCTGTATTGTGTTTTCCGTTGTTTAATGTTACCATAACGCTAAAAAATTATACACCAAAACTGATGCTGAAGATGTATTCATAAATCGGGCTGAGCAAACCAATGGCGAAGATACCAACAATGCAAAGTATAAGAGCTAAGCGTGTGGTGAAGCTGCTTTTGAAGCGTGCAATCGGACTGTCATTTTTGTTGATGAACATTGCTTTCACAACCAGCAGATAGTAGTACAATGAAATCGTGGCGTTCAGAACAGCAATTAAAATTAACCAGTAATAACCCACGCTGGCTGCAGATGTGAAAAGGAAAAACTTTCCAAAGAATCCGGCAACAGGTGGTATGCCAGCCAGAGAAAACAAAGCGAGCATCATCAGCAGGCTGAGATTTGGATTGGTGCGGTACAGTCCGTCGTAATCATCCATGTTATCTTTTCCGGTTGCATCATAGATAGCAGAAACAACACCGAAAGCACCGAGGTTTGAAAAGATATAAATCATGATAAAATACACAACGGTGGACATACCCAATTGGTTTGCACCCATGATCCCGAGTAGTATGAAGCCAGCTTGGGCAATGGATGAAAACGCAAGAAAACGTTTCATGTTTTTCTGCCGTATGGCAAAGAGATTACCGACGGTCATCGTAAGGATAGCAATTATGTACAGTGCATTTTCCCAGATGTCGATCACATTTTTAAAAACGGTAAACAACACAATAGTAAAAATAAATGCAGCGGCACCCTTTGATATTACAGAAAGATAAGAAGTCACATTTACCGGAGCGCCTTCATATACATCAGCTGTCCAGAGGTGGAAGGGAACCAGCGAAATTTTGAAACCCATACCGGAAATAAAGAACATTAGTCCGAGAACTTCGAGCGATGTGTTGCTGAAGTTAGCTGCGATTTCTGAAAAATAAATGGATCCGGAAACACCGTAAATCATAGAAATACCAAAGAGCATGATGCCGGACGAAAGAGCAGAAATCAGAATCAGTTTGATACCCGCTTCTGCCGATTTGTTGCGGTAGCTGTCGTATGCAGCCAAAGTTGCGATAGGAATGGTAGCCAGTTCAAGACCCAGATAAAACATCAGGAAGTCGCCTGATGAAATCATAAAGTTCATCCCGATCAGTGTGGAAATAATCAGAATGTAAAACTCGCTGATTTTCCCATCGTTCCCGGGTTTACGCAGCCATGTTGCCGATTGCAGGAATACAATCAGAGCTCCGACATTCAGAATGTTTTTTACAAGAACATTCAGTTCGGTTGAACTGTACATTCCGCCAAACATAGATCCGAAGCTGGCAGGTAAAAAGCCAACGGCAGTCACGATAGTGAAAAGCACAAGGGCAAACGGAATGACAACCTGTTTTTTTGAAGGCTTGACGGCTAGTTCAGCAATCAGTATAATGAGCATTGCTGCTGTCAGCAGAATCTCATGTCTCATCAGATAAAATTGTTCGAAATTCATATTTCTGATTTCTTTCTGTTACTAAATATTAAAATGCAGCTCCGAGTTGTTCAACAATCGGTTGCAGACTATCTGTGATAATATTGGAAAGCCAGAGCGGAAACAATCCGATTCCGGCAATTGCTACAATTAAAGTTCCTGCACTCAACCGTTCAAACCATTTGGCATCGGTTAGTTTTAGATATTCTGAGTTTTTTACAGGTCCAAATAAAAGTATTCCTACGACGCGCAGAATGTATACAGCTGTGATTACAATTGCAGAACATGCAATGATAGTGGCTACACGATGGAAGACATCTGGATGCTGGAAAGCGCCAACAAAAATGGTCATCTCAGCAACAAAGCCGCTGAGGCCAGGAAGTCCAAGTGAAGCAAGACCTGCGATTACATAACAAACCGCGAGGAAAGGAAGAATTTTCATCAGTCCGCCCATTTCGTTGATCAGGCGTGTGTGTGTTCTTCCGTAAATCATGCCGATCAATGCGAAGAAAAGGGCTGTCATCAGTCCGTGTGAGATCATTTGGAGGATAGCGCCGTTCATGGCGGTTGTGTTTGCCATCAGTACGGCAAAGAGCACAAGGCCGCAGTGACTCACGGATGAATAGGCATTGATATACTTAAGGTCTTTCTGCCAGATCGCACCGAATGCACCATATACAACACTAATTGTAGTGAGAATGATAAATATCCAGCCCAATTCGTTGGCTGCTTCAGGCATTAGGAACATCGCAACGCGGAAGCAACCGTAGCCTCCGAGTTTCATCAGAACGCCGGCATGCAGCATAGATACTGCGGTTGGTGCTGATGCATGACCGTCAGGTGACCATGTGTGAAACGGGAAAAGTGCGCCCAACACTCCAAATCCGATGAATGTAAACGGGAAGAAAAACATTTGTGCATCACGCGGGATACCCACTTTCGAGATGTCAATAATATTGAAAGTAAGCTGCCCGCCATCAGCAGCAGAGTTGAAATAGATGCCGAGCAAACCGACCATCAGCAGGGCAGAGCCCCCCATCAGCATCAGCGTGAGTTTCATGGCCGAATATTCTTTCGGTCCGCTGCCCCAGAGCCCGATCAGCAAATACATCGGGATAACTGCGATTTCGTAATACAGGAACATGGTAAACAAATCGAGCGAAATGAAAAAACCAAATACGCCGGTTCCGAGAATAATCAATGAAATGAAGAATTCACGCGAGAGTTCTTCCACCTGCCAGGATGCAAATATGCCGGCAAAAATTACGATAGAAGTAAGAGCAATCATGGCAACGGAAATTCCGTCAACGCCAATAGCGTAATGAATGTTCAGACTTTCAAACCAAAGGTAATCGTCTGTAAACAGCATTTCAGCTGTATTTCCAATGGCACGTTCGTGCAGGTACAGATAAACCAGCACACCGGCCAGAATAAGTTGCGTGCCCATTCCAATGGCCGACACGATACGTGCGCCGCGGAAATCTTTTGCGATCATTATCCCGACAATGGTCAGGGCGGGGATCAGAATAAATAAATTCAGGATACTCATATCTTCACTCGGTTATTAGATCCATAAATAAATAAAGAGTAATGCAAATCCGATTGCACCCAGAACAAATACAAAGGCGTAACCCTGAAGTTGTCCTGATTGCAATCCTTTCATGCGAATAGATGATGCATTTGTTACCCATGCAACACCGTTCATAGCACCGTCGATCACATGGCGGTCGAACCATGCAACAGGCCGTGAAATCATATTAAATATAATTTTCTTCGTGATGAAAAGATAGATTTCATCAATGTAGAATTTGTTGTAAACCACTTTGTAAAAAACGCCAAGCTTGCGTGTAATATTGTTGGGAGCTGCTTTGTCTTTCATATACAAAAGTGCTGCGATCAGAATTCCCAAGAGGCCAATTCCGACGGAAGCACCGGCAACGCCAAAATTCATTTCTGTTTCAAAAGGCATTTTGTCGGAAGTAACCAGTTCGCTGAAAGGAATGTATCCTGCAAAGATAGAGGCCACAGCAAGGAACATCAATGGGATTGTCATGGTAAGCGGCGATTCGTGCGGTGTGTGATGATAGTGTGGTTCTTTGTTCCAGAACACTCTGAAGTAAAGTCGGAACATATAGAATGCAGTTAAACCAGCAACTAAGAATTCAACTGCGAAGAGAATTTTGTCATGATGGAAAGCAGCCACAAGAATTTCATCTTTACTGAAGAAGCCCGACAATCCCGGAACACCGGCAATCGTTAAGCAGGCAATCAGGAAAGTAATGTGTGTGATAGGAAGATATTTTCTAAGCCCGCCCATTTCGTTCATCAGGTTGGTGTGAACAGCATGAATAATCGCACCGGCTCCCAGGAAGAGCAATGCTTTAAACATGGCATGTGTAAACAGATGGAACATAGAAGCCATGTAACCAAGTCCTGCTTCGCCTTCACCATAGCCGGAAACACCCAACGCAAGAATCATATAACCGATTTGTGAAAGTGTGGAGAAGGCAAGTATACGTTTTATGTCGAACTGCGTACAGGCAATAACAGCGGCAAACAGAGAAGTGAAACCGCCAATGTAGGCAATGACTGTCAGTGCATCGGGTGCTGCAAAAGCATAGAGCGGAAAGAGACGTGCAACGAGAAAAACACCGGCCACAACCATGGTTGCTGCGTGGATTAATGCAGAAACAGGCGTGGGGCCTTCCATCGCATCAGGTAGCCAGATGTGTAAAGGAAACATAGCCGATTTTCCGGCACCGCCCATAAAAACAAGCAAGAGCGCCCATGTTACAACGGAAACACCTACAAATGTACCACCGATATTGCGAACCACATCAATGCCTTCGGGTCCTGTCAGGTATTGGAAATCGAAGGTTCCGGTCCAATAAGAGAGTAAAAGAATACCGATAAGAAATCCAAGGTCGGCAAATCGTGTAACAATAAATGCTTTTTTCGATGCCGCAACAGCGGAAGGTTTTTCGTAATAGAATCCAATCAGCAGGAAGGAAGAAACACCTACCAGTTCCCAGAAAATATACATCTGGAAAATGTTGGTTGCTAATACCAGTCCCATCATCGAGAAAGTGAAAAGCGAAAGGAAAGCGAAGAAACGCTGAAATCCTTTTTCACCTTTCATGTAACCGATGCTGTAGAGATGCACCATGAAAGACACGGTAGACACAACAACCAGCATCATGCAGGAAATTGGATCGAGGTATGTTCCCATTTCGATGATCAGTGTGTCTGTAAAACGAAGCCACGGAGTGCTTGCGCCGATAAGGGTTTGATAAACATCATTCACTTTTCCGACTTCGAAAAAGTACATGTAGGCAGTGTAATAGGAGAGAATCATTACAACGCCCAGCCCCAGTGTTCCAAGAATTCCAGAGAGCATTGGCTTGAATTTCATCCCGAAGAGACCGAGCAGTAAAAACATGAACAGCGGTATCAGAGGTATCCAGATGGTATATGAAAAGTCGAACATCGTTCCAGTTTTTTTCGGTTAATACTTCATTTCACTTACTTCTTCCACAGTGATTGTGGAGAAACGTCTGTAAACATTAATGATCAGAGCGATGGCCACTGAAGCTTCGGCAGCAGCGATGCCCACAACTATGAGCGCGAAGAAAAGACCATGCATTCTTTCAGGATGCAGAAAATAATTGAACGCAATAAAATTAATATTCACGGCATTCAGAATCAGTTCGACGGACATCAGCATAGTGATGAGGTTATGACGGATTATAAATCCGAAGATGCCTGCAAAAAACATGATGGAACTGATGATCAGAAAATGTTGTAATGTGATTTCTTCAGTCATGACTGTTTCCCTTTCTTTGCTATAATGATTGCTCCAATCATGGCGGCCAGCAGCAAGATGCTGATGACTTCGAACGGAAGTGCATATCCGTTAAAGTCGACGCTCATTAATTGACGGCCCACTTCGTCCATGTTCCTGCTGACAGGTTCTTTTCCAGAAGGAGTGAATTTGTATTCAATAATTGTGTACAATGTAAGCGCAAGGCCACTCATGGCGGCAATGGTTGCCATTGCTATCTTACCGAGATCAGGATAATCGAATTTTTGATTGATGCGACTGGTAAGTAAGATCGAAAAAATAATCAGTACAACAATACCGCCTGCATAGAGAGTAAGCTGAACCCCGGCCATAAACTGGAAGTCCATCATGAAGTACAATCCTGCTGTGGCAACCAAAACAAAAAGAAGAAAGATGGCTGCTCTGAGGATTTTCCGGCTGGTAACGGTCAGTATAGAAAATACTCCGATGACGCCGGCTAACAGGTAAAACATAATCAGGTCTGTACTCATTCTGCAATATCTTTTACAAGGGTGGAACCCGGGTTATTCAATACTTTGGTGAGTTTGTGCCGGTCAAATACGGCATGCTCGAAATCCTGTCCCCATGCCAGAGCATTGGATGGACAAGTTTTTACACACAATCCGCAAAATGTACACATCGAAAGATGATATACATATTTGTCGAGAACGCGTTTGCTTTTTCCTTCGGCAGTAGTGATTTTATTTGTAATCACATTGATGGTGCCGTTGGGGCAGTTCATATCGCAGATGCCGCAGCCTGTGCAACGATGCTGGTTTTGTGCATCGTGAAGCAGGATCAGTACGCCTTTAAAGCGTTCGAGCATCACAAGTTTTTTCTTTTTATAGTTGCGGTTTTCGGGGTACCGCTGTGTCACAATCTTTCCCGGGCTGAAGAAATACTTCCCCGTGACGCGCATCCCCTGTATCAGAGACCACACGCCTTTAAAGATTCCGCTGATGTATGTGAAAATACTTCTCATAAATTAAAAGTGCCAACCCATTAATACTAGAAATGCAACAACAATAAGGTTCACCAGATTGATTGGTAACAGATATTTCCATTCCAGTGTAAGCAACTGGTCGATACGCAAACGTGGAAATGTCCATTTAAACCACATCATCATGAAAATAACGAAGGCTGTTTTTCCGAAGAACCAAACCAGAGGTGGAATCCAGTCCATAATATTATTGAACCCGGAACAATCGCCAAATAAAGGACCGAGGTGGAATGGCATCCATCCGCCCAGGAATACAGTAGTTGCAAAGGCAGCTACAATAAACATATTCATGTATTCGGCCAGAAAGAAAAATGCGAATTTAATCCCCGAATATTCGGTATGGAAACCAGCCGTCAATTCTGATTCTGCTTCTGCAAGGTCGAAAGGGCCTCGGTTCGTTTCCGCTGTACTGGCGATAAGAAAAATAAAGAAAGCAATAACGGCAGGAATGTGTCCTTTAAAGATCCACCATCCGTCGGCCTGGCTTTGAACGATTTCGGAAAGCTGCAGTGTCCCTGCGAAACAAATGATAGCAAGAAGTGATAATCCAACCGATAATTCATAACTCACAATCTGTGCACCGGAACGCATGGCACCGATGAGCGAATATTTATTGTTCGACGACCAGCCTGCAATTAGCACGCCCACTACACCCAGCGACGAAACAGCGATCATATAAAAGATGCCGATGTTGAAGTCGATCGCGTGAAGACCCTGCGCAAAAGGTATTGCAGCAATGGCCATGAAGCCTGCGATAATTACTATGTAAGGTGCAATGTTGTATAGAAGCTTGTCTGCCTTACGGATGGGAATCATTTCCTTCATCAGTAATTTGATAAGATCGGCAATGGTTTGTACCAGTCCCCAGGGTCCGACACGGTTCGGGCCGAGGCGGTTCTGCATAAAGGCACAAACCTTGCGTTCTGCCAGCACCAAGTATAGCCCGATGACAGCATAAGCGATCAGGAAAATCAACCCGATTAAAACAAGTTCGAAAAGATTTGCCCAAAATGCAGGCAGATTTTCAAACATGAACTCGTCAATGGTGTTGATCAGCGGTGTAAAGTCATATCTTTCGTATCCCATAACAACGTAGGTTTAACGGTCAATATCCGGTATTATTAAGTCAAGCGAGCCGCTGATGGCAACCATGTCGGCAATCTTATAACCCGCTGTCAGTTTATTCATTATAAAAAGATTCGAGAAGTTGGGTGTACGGAATTTCATGCGGTAAGGTGTCTTGTTGCCATCACTCACAATATACACGGCCAATTCACCACGGGCTGTTTCCACACGCTGGAAATATTCACCGGCGGGCAGTTTTATCACGGGTTTCATCTTGGCGCTGAAGTCACCTTCAGGAATATTGTCAATCAGTTTCTCAATGAGATTCATCGATTCCCACATTTCGTCGATACGTGCCACATAACGATAATAGGTATCGCCTTCAGTATGCAGGATTTCTTTAAAGTCCACTTTTGTGTAAGCACTGTATGGTGCGGTTTTGCGAACATCGCAGGCGAAGTTGGAAGCACGCCCCGAAGGACCGGTAATTCCGTAAGCAATCGCATCTTCTTTCGAAAGCACGCCTATGCCTTTTGTTCTTTCCCTGAAAATAACATTGCCTGTAAGCAGACGGTCGTATTCAGGAAGAATTTTGCGGAAATATTTGATAAACTCTTTTGTTCTTTTCTGGAAGTTCGGATGGATGTCGTGCATCACACCGCCCGGGCATACAAAGCTGTGCAGCAGACGTGAGCCGAATGATTCTTCGAAGATGTCAAGAATTTTTTCACGATCGCGCAGGCCGTAGAAGAAGCAGGTCAATCCGCCAAGGTCCATTCCGAAGGCACACCACCACAACTGATGGCTGGCAATACGGCCAAGCTCGGCCAGAATAGTGCGTATATACACAGCTCTTTCAGGAACTTCCACTTCAAGGGCTTTTTCAACGCAAAGGCTGACAGCCTCGTTGTTCATGTGTGCCGAAAAATAATCCATCCGGTCGGTCAGGTGTATGGTCTGCGGATAGGTCATGCTTTCGCACATTTTTTCAATACCGCGGTGAATATATCCGCAATGGGGGATAAGATAATCTACAGTTTCCCCTTTAAGCGATACTTCAAACCGAAGTACTCCGTGCGTCGACGGATGCTGCGGGCCCATGTTTATAATGTAATCCTGGGCGTGCGGCGAATGGGTTTGGATGATAGTCTCGTTCATACGGTTCCTCAGCGTTGAATTATATTAATGTCATCCACGAAATCTTTGCGCAGGGGATAGCCGATAATATCGGTTTCATCCAGAAAGATCCGGCGCATGTCGGGGTGGTTGCGGAAATGAATTCCAAACATGTCGAAGGTTTCGCGTTCGTGAAATTCCGCAGTGGGCCATACTTTACATACAGTATTGACAACAGGGTTTTCACGATCCGCCTTTACTTTCATTACAACTGTGTGATTGTGCCTGGAAGAATTGATATGGTATACCACCATAAAATGTGTCTTCCAGTCAACAGCTGTTAATGAAATCAGATAATCCAGTGCGAGCTCATCGTTTTCTGTCAGAACCTTGCATGCTTTCAGCATTTTTTCTTCAGGTACAATGAAGTCGACGTATTGTTTGTTTTCCACGAACTCTGCTTCGGGAAGCAGTGCCTGGATTTTTGCTTGTAATGATTCTTGATCCATCTTCTTTTCTTTTCAGATTAGACAAAATCAGCCATAGGGTCTTTGCGTTTTTTCCAGATCGTCTCTGTCTTGATTTTACGCTGCAGCTGCATGATTCCGTATAGCAATGCTTCGGGGCGGGGCGGGCATCCGGGAATGTAAACATCAACGGGAATGAGGTTGTCCACACCACGAACCACCGAATAGGAATTATAGAAAAAGGGACCACCCGAAACGGCGCAGGCACCCATTGCGATTACATATTTCGGATCGGGCATCTGATCGTACAGGCGTTTCAACACTGGCGCCATCTTGTGAACGACAGTTCCTGCCACCACGATAACGTCAGCCTGGCGGGGGCTTGCGCGATACACTTCCACGCCGAAGCGGGCAAAGTCGTGGCGCGAGGCACCGGCGGCCATCATTTCGATACCGCAGCAACTGGTGGCAAACGTAAGCGGCCAAACCGAGTTGGAACGACCCCAGTTGATCAGGTCGTCGATGGTTGCCAGAAAGAAATTCTCTTTGTGGCGGAAGGTTTCGAGGGTTTCGTTGTCCTTGAAATCTTCATACTTCATGGATTTGATTTTTACTCCCATTTCAAAGCTCCTTTCTTCCATGCATATAAAAGCCCAAGGCCCAGAATGAATAAGAAAATCATTACTTCGATAAATCCGCGTAATCCAACTTCACGCATCACCACAGCCCAGGGGAACAGGAATACTGTTTCCACATCGAAGATGAGGTAAATGATGGCGAAGAGATAATAACCTACACTGAACTGAATCCAGGTGAGGCCGCGTGTTTCGATACCGCATTCATAGGGCTCGAACTTGGCAGGGTTCTTACTGCGGGGGGGCACCAACGTTGAAAACGTGATTGCACCGCCCACAAGCACCACTGCGACAATGAAGAATAGTACTAGTGAATCGCTGCTCATATCTTAGCTTGATAAAAGATTAACAAATTAGCGAGCAAATGTAAAAGAATTCTTTTGACCCGTACAAGTTTTCCAACAAAAAATATGGGTGCTTTATTAACAGTTTCTATTGCATTGAGAATGAAGGTTAGATGCAGTTATTAGTTATTTGTTATTAGGTTATTGGTAATTTTTGGTTAACATTATTGGACAAAGACATTCAAAAGGCAAAAGCCATAAGGCAAAAGTTGCAGTGGCAGGAGCAGTTGCAGCAATTGAACAAGGATCAAGGAACAAGGAACAAGGATCAGCGAAGTGGAATTTAATAGTTGCAGTAGCAGTGACAGTAGCAGTTTCAGCAAAGCACGAAAAGCCAAGTGCCGGAGGCACGGGATATTGGTAACACGAAAAGGAAAGAAAAATCTGAGTGCCAGAGGCACGACATGTTGAACCACTCATCCATAGAAGCACACCAGCTCGCAATTTAACATACCTAGTAACTCAATAACCTAATAACTTAATAACTACTTTTGCCCTATGTCAGAAAAAGTATAACACGAAGCCATCGTAGTTCGTTCGGAAGGAAAAAAAGTTTTCGTTCGTATGGATGTGAAATCGGCCTGCGATGCCTGCGGATCGAAGCATGTGTGTATGAGCCTGGGCGGAGGACAAAAAGAAATGGCTATTGAAACCGAAAAGCAATTTCTTACTGATGATAAAGTAATATTAACAATTGAACCCAAATACGGAATGTTGGCCGTTTTGCTTGCGTTCCTTGTTCCTTTTGTTTTATTTATTTCGTGGCTTGTGATTGCCATTACACAACTTCATTTTCCGGAAGATATTTCGGGATTAGTTGCGGTTGGAATTCTGGTAATCTATTATGTGGTGCTTAGTTTGTTTAATAAAAAGCTGAAGAATAAAGTGAGGATTTTGATAGAAATGAAATAATTACTTCACCACAAACTTCTTCACCATCCCTCTTTCCTTGATCATCAAATAATACAGTCCAGCCGGAAGGATCTTCACACTCAGCTTTGCACTCTTGTTTACAGAAAATTCTTTCAGCAAACTGCCCGTCGAATTGTAAAGCTGCATTCGCTGTGTGCCTTGTGTGTCGCTCAGTTGAATACTTATCTCATCCTCCGCCGGATTCGGAAAAATATGAATTCTATTTTCATTGGCAGCGGAAGGATCAATGCCACCGGGCCCTACGACAATGTATGCCGTTTTCAGTTTGTTGCCAATGGTTGCATTATAACTTACAACCAGATTGACAGAATATACACCGGCTGAAGTATACGTATAAACCGGATCGCGCAGGTTGCTGTCGAAGCTGCCGTCGTTGTTGAAGTCCCACTGCCACGCTGTTGCATCCACATTGCTTAAGTCGGTGAAGTGCACGGTCAGCGGGGCATTCCCGAAAGTAGTGTCTGCTACAAAACTGATGCTGTCGCTTGCATTGGTAACAACATTAATCAATGAAGGTAATGACCATTCGCTCCATCGAACATTGTGATCCCGATAGCGAACCCGCCATTCATAGGTGTTCCCGGCATGAAGTAATCCGGCAGGAACAGTTAATCGACGCAAATCAATTCCTGCATTTTTATCTATCAGATCAAAATTCGGTGTGGGTGTAACACCATAAATATTTGTCCAGTCGCGCAATGTATCCACAAGTGGTGTTGTATAATTTCCGGGTGTTGTCGTAATCTGAAAATGCGAACTCATCAACGAATCAACACCGCTGAAAAGGGATGCAATTAAAGTAGGTGTTGTGTCGTTGCATACAGCCTGCGGATACATCGCAACAGGAGTGGAGGGTGCGGGTCTTCCCACAACGCCATGCCAACTGTCCATCGCAACATTATACATCGGTACATCCGGATTGCCGAGACTATACATGGTGGCCGTGTACGATTGATTGTCCAAATCTACATCCACGATTACATAGCAATGATAATCGTACGAAACCTGCACATTCGGCAGATCCACCTGGTTTGCATACATGCCCCAACGGTCGAGATCACCGGCAGCACCACCGGCCAGTATAGTGCGGAAGTCGCGTTTCTGACTATTGTTGCTTATATAAGTTCCATGTTCAAAATTGTGCGAATGTCCGAACGAATGCATCGCAATCTTTGGATAGGTTGAAAACACGGGGTAGATATTATCATATACGTATGTTGCATTTCCATCGGGCCACAATTCGCTGCGGCCAGGCCTGTGCGCATAGGCAAAAACAAAATCCACTTCTGTATTTGTATTTGATTCATCCAGCTTTTGCTGAACCCATGTTGTT
Organism: Bacteroidota bacterium; assembly: GCA_043800975.1. Lineage (GTDB taxonomy): Bacteria > Bacteroidota > Bacteroidia > Bacteroidales > JAHJDW01 > JAZDMK01. The sequence continues at coordinate 20,981 of JAZDMK010000301.1, forward strand.
TGAAGTATATTGTCGTATGAGCCGGCTGTGTTCATGGAAAGGAATTGAACATTACCTAAATTAAACGTGTAGTATTTTTCGCAAAGAAAATTGGGATATTGATACGAAGAGAAATCATCGTAGTGCATGTAATTGTAGAAATAATTATTTTCCCCTTCATGGTTTCCGATTGAAATCATAAAAGGAACTGAGCATGACAAAACAGAAAATGGATTAAAAAATTCAGTTTCGTAGGAAGCAATGATGGAGCCCGTTCCAACAAGATCGCCTGTATGCAGAATCAAATTCACGCTGTTGTGCCAATCAGGTCCATATAGTTCAATAAATTTTTCACGCATTGCTGTTGCTGTGAGAGACGCTTGTCCATAGTTTGTTTGCGAATCACCAATCACGGCAAAGCGAATGTGTCCGCCAGTAGTTGTGGGCAATACCGCAGTATGAAAAGGAAAAATATTGGATGTGTCTGCACCGCTTATGCAGCGATAATAATACGTTGTGTTGGGTGTAAGTCCGGTTAGTTTTGTAGTATGCCAGCGTTTTCCGCCATTGTCCATGTTGGTTCCGCTAGCTGTTTGTGTGAGAGCCGTTGAGTCGGTTCCATAAATCACCTTTGTTGATGATGTGTTTACATTATGCCAACTGATATAAATGGAAGTGGGTGTTGGTGTTTCCAGATAGGGTTTAATTCCGGTTGTATTTATCACATGTCCGAATCCCTGCAATCCTAGTATTTCAGATGCATTAAGGCAGGTGTCGAAAATCGCAATCTGTGCTACATCGATGGAATTATCTTCGCCATCATCATCCGCAAAAAATAAAACATCGTTGCCATTGCTCAATGGATACAGTGCAAAGCGGTCATCGGCAATTTGTGCACCACCGCTCTGAATAAGCTGCCCGTCGATATAATAGTTGTATGAATTTCCTAAATCAGCTGAAATCACAAGGCGGTACCATTCTCCGGGAACAACCGTGAAAGAAGAATATCCGGTTGCAGCAACACCTATTTGTCCGGTCGTATTGATGAATGCATCACCATCATTGCTGTTTTGATAACTGGTTTGTAAAAACGAATACCACTGTCCCAGTTGACTGATGCGGAAGTCGATCAGTATTGAATAGCGATTCACAAATTGAGGCGTCCCTGATCCGTTGGCAGCAATATCGTGATAGCAATGATAATAACTTCCAATACCAATTCGTGCAGCGCTGTCGTTGATGGAAGGTCCCGCAACAGCAGTATGCGTGCCTTGCAGAACAAGGTTGTTTCCCAATGTAGCTTGCAGTAAATTATTTGCATGATCAAACGTCCACCTTCCTTTCAGGCTTGCGGGCCAGGTTTGTGCGCTGCTTGCGAAAGTGATGATTGAAAAGAGGAAGAGAAATATTTGTCTCATTATTTCAAAATTAATTGAAGATGAAATTCAAAGTTAGCTGTATTTTTAGAAATGCAGATTGATAAAATTGCAAAGAGACTTTATAAAAAAGAAGATGTTAGTTCGAATCAACTTTAGGTTCAGGCTCTTCCTTTTCCTTCCCAAACTGAGAAGTTTTAATTCTTTCAAACCTCGATTTCAACTTCAGGAAGGGTTTCTCAAAGAGTTCATAACTGATCATCGGAATAATCAATGATAAGCTGAACATCAGCGCAGCATATATCCAAATATTATTTGAGTTGTGATCGATCATCACACGTTTGATTACAATCAAAATTATAAACACGTGGTATATGTATATCCCATATGAAATTTTCCCGAAGTAATGCCAGATACTTCTCTTTTTAAAAGTAAGAAAAGCATTGGGATTAAACATATAATTACCCATCCAGAAAGCAGCAATACCGAGGTAGAAATATTTCTTAAACATGATTGTGAACAAGGAATTCCAGTCACACATATCATCCATACACAGCGTAAAAATGAAGAGCCCGTATACAAGATAGCGGATATAGGCGGGGACATTCAGTTTGATTGGATTTTTAAAATGCATGTATCCGAAAAATGCACCAATCACTAAAGCATCACAACGGCTCAGTGTGTGTAAGTAATAAACAAACCATTGTTGTTCACCATAAAATGCAGTGTACGCTCTGAACACTATGCTTGCAAGAAAAATTGTAAAGAAAGCATGGGGCAGTTTTTTCATTGGAATCAGAGCGATAACCCAGGGCCAGACTAAATAAAAATGTTCTTCAATACAGATAGACCAGAAATGGGCAAAAGGATAGGTCCACTCGTTATGATAAATCGCATTAAAATTATTGTAAAACAAAATGTTTGCCCAGTAGTTGGGTTCCGGTGTAGAATCTGTGAATGCAACACACAGTGGAGCAATAGCAATTGCCAGAAAATACAAAGGCCAGATGCGTAATATTCGTCTCACATAAAATTTGCCGATATGAATTTTTCCGAAACGGTCTTTCTCGCGTAGAAGCAAATACGTAATTAGAAATCCGCTGATCAGAAAAAAGATATCAACACCAAACTGAAAATTTTTCATCAGCATGTCGATGCCTCTTCCAATAGTTGTAAATTCCTGGTATGTTCCACCAGTCAGAATGCCGGGTTTTCCAAACCAGCCTTTCCAGTTGTCATATGAATGCATGATTACAACCATAAAGGCTGCAACAAAACGAAACACATCGAGATGCTGGAAATAAACGGAATCTTTTTTCTCTTCCATACAATTGTGAAAGGACAAATGTAGAAAAAAAATTAAGGTTTAGGTTTTTGATACGATCAGAGTTCTTATTTTTGGTTTCGATAAAAGGAAAAATGGGAAGTGGCGGAAATGAACTAATTCTTTATTCCATCATCGTAATGGGATCTATTGGCTTGCTGGCAGGTGTTTTGCTGTTTGTGGTTGCACGTAAATTTTACGTAAAGGAAGATCCCCGAATTGCACTTATTCGCGAAATCCTGCCCGGAGCTAACTGCGGTGGTTGTGGATATCCCGGTTGTAATGCGTTTGCTGAAGCCATCGCCAAAAGTGAAGATATGGGAGATTTTTTCTGCCCCGTTGCCGGCAGTGAACCCATGAAGCAAATTGCTTCTTTGATGGGTGTTGTATCACCTGAAAAAGCGGCTTATGTGGCGGTTGTTCGTTGCAACTGTTCTCCTTTTATTGATGATGAAAAAATAAAAATGGATGGTCTCAGCGATTGCTTTATTGCAGCCATGAATGTTTCGTCCGAATGCGGATGCCCGCATGCATGTCTGGGTCTGGGTGATTGTGTTCGTGCCTGCCCGTTTGATGCCATTCATATAAATCCGTTTACAAAACTTCCTGTTGTCATTGACGAAAAATGCAATGCCTGTGCATCATGTGTGAGAGAGTGTCCCCGAAAAATTATCGAGCTGCGAAGACAACAGGAAGATGGTAATCGTGTTTTTGTCAGTTGTGTGAATGTTCAGAAAGGAATCTTTTCAAAACAAAACTGTACAACCACCTGCATAGCCTGTAACAAATGCGTAAAAGCATGTAAGCATGATGCCGTGGCTGTGAAAGATAATCTGGCATACATTAAAGATATTAACTGTATTTCATGCATGCAATGCGTTGCCGAATGTCCGAACAATACTATACATGCAGTTTTTGGAAACAGCGGTAAAAGAATGAATGTTGAAGAAATTCAGAAAGCGAAGGTGGAATAATGGGACAGAAACATACATTCAGAAAAGGAGGCATACATCCACCGGAAAATAAACTTGCGGCAAGTATTGTTATTGAAGTGTTAGCGGTTCCTCCCCGGGTTACAATTCCTCTTCGCCTGCATATAGGTGCGCCTGCAGTTGCGTTGGTAGCGAAAGGAGATGCAGTGAAAACGGGGCAGTTGATTGCTTCAGGAAATGATTTTATTTCTGCGAATGTTCATTCATCGGTTACCGGAGTTGTGGAAAGTATTTCTCCGCTTCCTGATATCAGCGGCATCCCGACGATGATGATTGTCATTAAATCGGAAGAAGATGTTTGGGATACTTCTGTATCAAATATTGAAACTACTCCTGCGAATTTTAATGCAGCAACGCTGGTTGAAAAAATTAAACAGGCGGGCATTGTGGGTTTGGGTGGTGCAACATTCCCATCGCATGTGAAACTAATGGTTCCCCGTGGAAAAACCGTGGATACATTAATAATTAACGGATCGGAATGCGAACCCTATCTTACTTCCGATCATCGTTTAATGCTTGAAAACCCGCATGAAATGCTGAAAGGCGTTGTAGTGATGATGAGAGCACTTGGACTGGAAAAAGCATTTGTTGGCATTGAAAAAAATAAAGCAGATGCGATAGATTTGCTGCAAAATATTATTCAGCAGGAAAAAATTTCGATTGAAATTGTTCCACTTAAAGTTAAGTATCCGCAGGGAGCAGAAAAAATGCTGATCTATGCAATCACAGGAAGAAAGGTTCCTTCGCTTGCATTGCCAGTGGAAACGGGATGCATCGTTCATAACGTAGGAACAGCCCTTGCCGTTTATGATGCTGTTTGTAAAAATAAACCACTCGTTGAACGCATTCTAACAGTTACTCAAAAAACAGGTGTTCAAAAAAATTATCGTGTCCGGATTGGAACCCCTGTTTCATACGTATTAGAGAAGGCGGGTATTGCCAATGATTTTAAAGGGAAAGTAATTGCCGGCGGACCCATGATGGGAAAAGCAATAGCATCATTGGAAACGCCTGTCACCAAAGGTATGTCGGGACTATTAGTACTGGATGAGAAAGATGCTTTCCGTCCTGCTGTTGAAAACTGTATTCGTTGTGCAAGATGTGTGAGCGCCTGTCCGATGGGCCTTGAACCTTATATCCTGCAGCAAATGGTTTTCGCAGAACGCTACGAAGAAACAAAATCAAAATTTATTCTTGATTGCATGGAGTGCGGAAGTTGCCAGTATATCTGTCCTTCAGCACGACCTCTCTTAGACTATATTCGAAAAGGAAAAGTGAAACTGAATGAACTGTTACGAAAAAAATCATAATCTGAACGGAAAATGAATATGCTAACTGTTTCTCCATCCCCACATATCCGCGACAACATGTCGGTGCGGAAAATCATGTGGACAGTTGTCATTGCACTCCTGCCGGCGTTTGCTGTTTCCGTCTGGTATTTTGGAATCAGTGCTTTGTTAATTGTTTTATTATCTGTCGGAAGTTGTGTGACTTTTGAATTTCTAATTCAGAAATTATTTTTTAAAGAACAGACCCCTTCCTGGACCGATGGTTCTGCGGTCATTACAGGATTATTGCTTGCATTTAATGTTCCTTCGAATTTGCCCGTTTGGATGATGATGCTCGGTGCACTGTTTGCAATTGGCATCGCAAAAATGTCGTATGGCGGTCTGGGCAAAAACCCTTTCAATCCTGCTTTAGCGGCACGTGTATTTCTTTTGATTTCTTTTCCCGTTGAAATGACAAGCTGGCCTTTGCCTTTGCAGAATCGCATGGTACTTACGGATGCAGTAACAGGACCCACGCCGTTGGGAATGGTCCGCGAAGGAATGACAAACGGACAAACACTGGGAGAATTAATGGAAAAAGTTCCTTCCCATCTCGATATGCTTCTCGGAAACATGGGCGGATCGCTGGGCGAAGTTTCAGCACTGGCAATAATTATTGGTGGTTTGTTTTTATTAATACGCAGAATAATTTCGTGGCATATTCCTGTTTCATTTTTGCTAACGGTTTTTATTTTTACTGCAATTCTTCACGAGCAAAATGCGATGATATATGCAGATCCTATATTCCATATTCTTTCCGGAGGTGTTATGCTGGGTGCGTTTTTCATGGCAACCGACATGGTGACTTCTCCCATGACGAAAGGAGGGATGCTGCTCTTCGGCTTGGGCTGCGGCTTGCTGACAGTTGTCATCCGCGTGTGGGGGATTTATCCAGAGGGAGTTTCCTTTGCCATATTAATCATGAATGCATTGACACCATTGATCAATAAAGGTTTTCGACCCAAGCGTTTTGCACCTGAAAAAACAAAAGAGTCATGAGTAACATAAAGTTTTTTACCAACGGTTTACTCAAAGAGAATCCTGTACTAGTACTCGTGCTGGGTACTTGCCCTACGCTGGCCGTTACGACTGCTGCCATAAACGGAATCGGGATGGGTATTGCCACCACTTTTGTACTTGTGTTTTCAAATCTTCTGATAGCACTTCTTAAAAATTTAATTCCTGATAACGCACGTATCGCATCGTTTATTTTAATCATCGCCACATTCGTTACTATCGTTGATTTAACGATGCAAGCCTATTTTCCTGATTTGTATGAAACGCTGGGAATCTTTATTCCGCTGATCGTTGTGAACTGCATTATTCTGGGTCGTGCGGAAGCATTTGCTCAAAAAAATAAAGTCGTACCTGCCATACTCGACGGAATCGGAATGGGAATCGGGTTTACATTAGCAATCACGATTATGGGTGCTTTCCGCGAGTTACTCGGAAACGGATCTTTCTTTGATATCAAACTTGTGAGTGACAATGCACGCACAATTCTTTTGTTTGCATTACCTCCGGGTGCCTTTATCACATACGGATACATGATTGCTTTGATGAACCGTTATAAAAACAAACAAAAACTGTAGCCATGGAATACCTCAATATTATTATCCTTGCGCTGCTGGTCAACAATGTTGTACTGGCACAGTTTCTTGGAATATGCCCGTTTCTGGGTGTTTCCAACAAGGTTTCCACTTCACTGGGTATGGGAGCTGCCGTAATTTTTGTAATGGCACTTGCAAATTTTGTAACCTATTTTATTCACTTTTACATTCTCATTCCTTATCACATTGAATTTCTACAAACGCTGTCTTTCATATTTATCATTGCATTTCTGGTACAGGTTGTTGAAATTATTCTTAAAAAAGCAGTGCCTACACTTTATCAGGCTTTAGGAATTTATCTGCCATTAATAACAACAAATTGCGCTGTGCTGGGAATAGCAATACTCGCTATACAAAAGAATTTTTCACTCCTTGAAAGTGTTGTGTATTCAAGCGCAACAGCAGCTGGCTTTACACTGGCTATGATTTTAATGGCGGGAATTCGTGAGCAAATAGAACTCGCTGGTGTGCCGAAGGGAATGAAAGGTTTTCCGATTTCATTAATTACAGCAGGCCTGCTTTCATTAGCATTTATGGGCTTTGCTGGAATTGTAAAATAAAATTTATGATATCATTACAGACAGAATACATGGGGATGAAAATCCCGTCACCCCTGATCGCTGGTGGTTCGGGTTTAACAAAAAATATTGATAACATTATTAAACTGGAACAATTTGGTGCGGGTGCTATCATCTTAAAATCACTTTTTGAAGAGCAAATTCTGAATGATGCTTCTCAGCTTTCAGCCGGGATGTATTCAACAGAAGCTTTTGAATATGTTGATTTTTATAAAAAAGGTAATTCTTTGGATGAATACCTGAGTATGGTTTCAGATGCAAAGAAGGCAGTTAAGATTCCCATCATTGCCAGTATCAATTGTGTGAAACATGGCGAATGGTCTGCTTTTGCAAAACAAATTGAAGAAGCTGGTGCCGATGGAATTGAACTGAATATTTTCTTCCTGCCAACGGATATGGCTGCTGACAGCGGAATGTATGAACAACAATATCTCGACATCGTAGCATCTGTAAAAAAACATACGAAACTGCCCATTGCAGTAAAAATCGGATCACATTTTACTTCAATGTCTGCATTCATCCGAAAACTTTCCTGGTCGGGTATTTCCTCGATTGTTTTGTTCAACCGTTTTCTTCCGATGGACATTGATACGGATACAATGGAGGTTATTCCTGCACATTCTTTTTTCTCATCACCTTCTGAGATATACAATTCACTGAGATGGATTGCTTTGTTATCAGGTGATACAAAATTAAATTGTACACTTTCATCTTCAACCGGAATTCATTCGGGCGATGCAGCCGTAAAGATGCTTCTCGCCGGAGCGCAGACGGTGCAGGTTTGCTCTGCTTTGTATAAAGAGGGTTTGCAAAAAATGGAAAGCATCCACAAAGAACTTTCCGACTGGATGACTGAGCATCATCATGATAAGATCGAAGACTTTCGCGGACATCTGAACCGTGAATTGCTTACTGATCCTACGTTGTATAGCCGTGTTCAGTATATGAAACAAAATTCACGAATAGAATAATTACAATACCATCCCTTCGGGATTGTATTTATTCAATTTAGGAATGTTGAAGGGATGGTATTGTCATTTCTTCTTGTTTAGCGTCATGGCAAGCGTAAGTTCGTGGCTGCCGTGGCTGAAATGACCAATATCTGAAGTTGTGTAGTCATAAGAATATCCAATACGGAATTTTTCTTTGAAGTCATATCCCGCCATAAACATAATCGCATCCTGATAGCGCCAGCCTGTGCCCAGCCAGAAATGCTTTATAAAAAAAGCACGTAAACTTACATCAATCTGCCAATTTTTTAATGTAGTTTTAAATAAAAGGTTTGGCTGGATCACTAATTTATAAAGATCTATGTTGTATAAACTGCTCAAATAATAATGTCTGGAAGATTTAACAGAGGGAGAGAAAAACTTCGGTTCATTCAGTTGTGATATTCCTGCTCCAGCTTGATATTTATGAGTTTTAAATACAATTCCAAAACCCGAATTAAAATTGTAATCGGTTTCTTTTTTTAGATTTTGTAATAAAGGATCATTTGGGTCAATAAAAACAAATTGGGTTCTATCTATCGTATACCTTAAAATTCCTGCATACAAACCAAAACTTAGGATGTTATCGTTTTTCAATTTCAGGTGAAAAGAGTAATTAAGATTAATGTGGTGCTTCTTTTCTAAACCAAGTTCATCATAGAAGTAATTTATTCCGGCTCCACCATGAATAGCATCAATTTTCTGACAATATTGAGCGGCAAGCGTTTTTGGTTCTGCTCCAAACCCAACCCATTGATGCCTGCTAGTTACTGCAGCATATTTATCGTAAAATAAACCGGATGCAGCAGGATTGAAAATAGAATACTGGTTCCAGTACATCGTATACTGCGGCTCCTGCTGTGCCATACAAAGCGAAGAGGAAAACAGTAAAATGCAAAATAGGTTTTTCATGAGGCTGGTTGTGAAAATGTAAAAATAATAATGAAAATTAATTTCTAGCTACTTTTTAGTCATTTACTCAATAACCAATAACTTAATAACTCAATAACTATTTGCTTCCCGCAATAATTTTCTGAAACTCCTCCGTTCCTTCCGTCTTCATTTTACCATCCGGTTCTGCAGTAATGAAGAGCGCTTCCAATTGTAATCCTTTTCCTTTATTTTTTAAAAATGTCATCGCTTTTTCTTTTCCCATCACCATGAATGCCGTGGCCCACGCATCGGCTTGCGCGCAGGTGGGCGCAAGAACAGTGACGCTTAACAAGGAATGACGCACCGGATACCCTGTCGAAGGATCAATGGTATGAGAATATTTTATTCCGTTTTCAACGAAAAATTTTCTGTAACTACCCGATGTTGCCAGCGATCTGTTATCAAGTAATACTGTGGTTTCCAACTCACGCTCGCTTTCATTTTCAGAAGGACGTTCAATGCCCACTTTCCACAACTGACCGGTTTCTTTTTTTCCTGCAGCGCGAACTTCGCCGCCAATCTCAATCACAAAATCTGTAATCTTTTTCTGGATGAAATACTCTGCCAGTTTATCGCAGGTGAATCCCTGCACAATTGCATTCATATCGATGCGAACACCTTTGATTTTTTTTGTCAGAATATTTTTCTGGAAAGTAACATGATTGCTTCCGACCAGATTGAGAAGACTGTCTACCTTAGTACTGTCAGGTCGTATTCCTTTTTTAAAACCAAAGCCCCAGGCATTCACCAGAGGACCGACAGTAATATCAAATGCTCCGCCCGATAATTCAGTTACTTCTTTCGCAAGAGTATATACTTCTGCAAACATAGGCGGTACTTTCATTTCATTTATTCCCGTGTCATTCAGTTTAGAAATAAAAGAATTGGGATTGAAAATTGAAAATGTAGTTTCAATGGAATTCAATATCGAATCAACGTCTTCATTAATCTTGCTTGTATCGTCTGCCAGGTATGCAATATGATATTTGCCGCCTTGTGTAAAACCATTTATTTCATGACGCTTTTTACTGGAATCGTTGCACGAATAAAGCCATAGTGCTGTAGTTGCTATAACAAAAAATTTAGAAAATTCCTTCATCGGTAAAACTGTAAAATTGGTTTTCATGAATGATGATATGATCAGCAACATTGATATCAAAGAGATTTCCTGCTTCGCGAAGCTTTCGTGTCAGTGAGATATCGGCATCGCTGGGTCTTAAATTACCGGAAGGATGATTGTGGCAAAGGATAACTGCAGTAGCCAGCGCATCGATAGCGATACGGAAAATAATTCTTGCATCCACTACTGTACCTGTTATCCCGCCGCTACTGATGGTTTGATGACTGATGATACGGTTCGATCGATTCAAAAGTAAAATGATAAATTCTTCGTGCCGCAAACCTTCTACAAGAGGATACAAATAGTCAAATGCATCTTTACTGTTTTTTATAATCGTCTTGTTTGAAACTTCACTTTTCTTGCGGCGGCTACCCAATTCAAGGGCAGCAACAATCGTTATAGCTTTGGCTTCGCCGATACCAGAAAAGCGCTGCAGATCTTTTACACTTAGTTTTCCAAGTTCTATTAGATTATTCTCGGATGCTGCAAGAATTTGTTTGGCAATATCAACAGCTGTTTCTTTTTTGTTCCCGCTTCCGATTAAAATGGCTAATAATTCTGAATCGCTCAATGCAGCTTTCCCTTTCATGGTAAGCTTTTCGCGAGGGCGATCTTCTTCTGCCCACGATTTGATTCCTTTTAAATTTTGTTTGTATTCTTTCACAAAATCATTTTAACGGAGTAAAAATGTAAACAACCGAAAGTCCTGTTTCAGTATCAAACAAAAGTTCAATTCCTTTCTTTTCCCAGGTATAATCGCCATCGTAACTATTTATTTCTTCAACTGAGGTTGGTTTTTTATACTTGCGTAGAACCTTTTCTTTTTTATCACCAAAGCGAATCTTTTTTGGGAGGATGTATCGTTTAATGATGTTTTCATCAGCACCATAACTGGTAAGGATATAGTAATTCAGGCGATTGTTTTTAAAATAAAGTTTAAAGAAAGGATATTTCGGAAAAGAGTCGCTGTACACAACAACACTGTCGAATCCAATTTTAAACTGAAGCAATGTGCTTATGTTGTAATTGCCATCAAAGGCGGTTTTTTCTTCTTCATAGTTTTTTATCTGAAAATCGCCGCCAAGTATTGTGCAGACATCTTGTTGCGACATTCCAATTTTAATTTCGCCGGCTGAATGCCCCGGTTTTATGGGAATGTTTTGCGCAGAAAGGGATGCAGAGAGAAGAATTGAAATAATCAGTAAAGGAAATAATCTCATTATTGAATGATTTTTAGAATGTAAAGATATTAAGAAAAAAGATGATGATGTTACAAAAAAAATCGTTGATCAGAAATTTCTGACCAACGATGCATTAAATATAGAGCTATGAAAAAACGCGAATTGATTTTTTAAACTTTTACCAGAAGCCTCGACATTATAGATACTCCAGGAATTTCTACCATTAAAATGTAACGACCGGGTTTGAGATTGATAATGTCAATATAGAATGAGTTTTTGCTTTGAATACCTTTTGTAACCATTGCAGGAATTCCATTTTCATTGAATATTGTAAAAAGACACTTTTGATTTTCTTTCAAACCATCTACTTTCGCATAAACGAGATCTCTTGAAGGGTTGGGGTATACAGAAAATGAATAGTCAATTGGATCGTTGCACAAAGGTGCTGTAATAGGACCTGCTGTAACACCGAATTCCTCCAAAGTAATTGGTGTAGGACCAGAGTTAATTATAGCCGATATTTTATAATAGGTTGCGGTAGTATTTTTAAATGGTTCAATGTATGAATAAGTATACACTGAAAGTCCGGGATTGAATCCATTTATAGTAATTACTTTATCCCAAATTAAATTATCAGAGCTTTTTAAAATTGTATACTCTGTAAAGTTCGGTTCAGAGCGTACTTCCCAAGATATTGTTAATGTACTGTCTAAATTACAAAGAGTATAAAACTCCGATATAATTATTTCACTACCAGCTAACGAGCTGTAGTTGGGATTTACTTTTAACTGTTCGGGATTTTGCGAATTGGCCGTATTTGCCAATAAAGAAAAAATTGAGAACACAATTACAATCAGATTGATTTTTGCGGAGATGGTGGGTTTTGTTTTCATGATTCAACAGTTTAAATTTGTTATGTAAAGGTGGTCTCATTTCGACGAAAATAAAATCAGTAAAAATTACATTTATTAAGAAAATATTTGCTTATGGAGTCTGTATTACCCGTATAAATACTGACATCTGTGTATCAATACAGAAATAGTTTGTTCAAAGTGTTGTTAATTCTGATAAAAGATGAGATTCGGATTTGTTAAAATTTCCGATATTCGCAGAAATAATCCATTTGTTTATAAAAAACTGTTCAATGAGCTCCGTAGAAACTGCAAAAAAATCCAATCTGATTCCGATCATAATTATTGGTGCCTTCTTTTTTATTTTCGGATTTGTGACCTGGCTGAATAGTGTATTAATTCCTTTTCTTGGAATTTCATGTGAATTGACAAATTTTCAGGCTTTTTTCGTAACTTTTGCTTTTTACATTTCCTATTTTTTTATGGCCTTGCCTTCATCCTGGGTGTTAAAAAAAGTGGGCTTTCGTAATGGAATGTCACTAGGATTATTCATCATGGCTTTAGGCTCTTTACTTTTTATTCCTGCTGCTCAGCATCGAATATTCTCATTGTTTTTAACAGGACTGTTTGTTCAGGGAACAGGATTATCTATTCTCCAGACTGCTTCTAATCCTTACGTGGCAATTCTGGGACCTATTGAAAGTGCAGCAAAAAGAATCAGTATCATGGGGGTTTGTAATAAAGTGGCAGGCGCATTAAGCCCGATTGTATTAGGTTTCCTGATTTTGAATGATTCTGAAACTATTAAAAAAAGTTTGGCGGGATTAGTTGATAACGCAAGAATGCAGTTTTTAGATGATGTGGCAATGCGTGTAGTAACTCCTTATTTAATAATGGCCGTTATCTTGGTTATACTTGCTGCTTTAGTTCGTTTGGCTTCACTTCCTGAGATTGAACCCGAGAAAGAAAGTAGTGAAAGTAACCTGAATACAAAAACTTCAATATTCTCATTCCCATATTTATGGTATGGTGTGATTGCTTTGTTCTTATATGTGGGTGTAGAAGTTATCGCAGGTGACAGTATAATCAGATTTGGAATGCAAATTAATCCAGATCCATTTATTGTTAACCTGTTTTGGTTTACTGTAAACCTTACAGACCCGCTAGTTTTTACATCTTATACACTGATTGGGATGATCCTTGGCTATTTTGCAGGAATTATATGTATACCTAAATTTCTCAAACAAGAGAATGCACTTGCAATATTTTCTTTACTTGGAATCGTGTTCTCTGCTTTAGCTATAATGACAGGTGGGATGGTAAGTGTAATTTTTATTGCTTTACTGGGATTTGCGAATTCAATTATGTGGCCTGCCATTTGGCCACTCGCTATACAGGGTTTAGGGAAGCATTTGAAAACTGGATCAGCACTTCTGATCATGGCGATTGCTGGAGGCGCTCTTTTGCCGTTGGTTTATGGAAAACTAAGTGATGTTTGGAATATGCAAGCAGCGTATATTATTATGATTCCCTGTTATCTGTTTATCTTATGGTACGCTTCAATGGGACATAAATGCGGAAGAGTTAAAAAATAATTACTGTCTTGATTTTCACAAAATAAAAACGCTCAGCGATAGCCGCAGAGCGTTCATTACAAAAAAAATGTAAAGTATTTTTTTACAGGCTGGTAACGTGCTTGGTCAAAGAGGACTTCAGGTTGGCTGCCTTATTCTTGTGAATAACGCTTTTCTTCGCCAACTTGTCCAGCATAGCAGTTACTTTTGGAAGCATTTCTGCTGCTTTTGCTTTGTCCTTCTCAGTACGCAAATCCTTAACAGTATTACGTGTTGAGCGTGCCTGATATTTATTCAGTACCCGTTTCGTTTCGTTGGAACGGATTCTTTTCTTGGACGATTTGTGATTTGCCATTTTTTCTTACTTAAGTTAGTAGCCCGTAGGGGAATCGAACCCCTGTTACCAGGATGAAAACCTGGCGTCCTAACCCCTAGACGAACGGGCCTGTTAATAAATGCTCCCTCTAAGGGACTGCAAAGATAAAACTTTTTTAAATCCCTCCAAATATTCTGTAAAAAAAGATTGACAGGGGGCGAAAGCGAAATCAGGATTATTTTTTTTCGTTATTCTCTATCAGCCAGAAAGCGGAAACCCATGCGTTTAGCAGTTTTTATCTGCTGGTTATCGATATACTGATACATATCCTGAACGGAAACTTCCTTAATATCATCGTAGTAAGGCGTTAACAAATCAAATTTAATGCAATATTCAATGGCAGATTCAATCATGCTTCGGATTGCTTCCCAGGTCAGTATTGTCGACCCAAAGTTGTTGTAAAGCTGTCCCACTTCGCGTTTTCCTTCAATAAAATAATGCAGATCTTTATTAATAAAAATTCGGGCAATCAGATATCCCGTGTCACCAAGGCGATTGTATCGGAATGAATCAGCCAGAAAATTATAAACGTGAATAACGCCACAATAGGAACGATCTGGATCTTCACGCACATAGGGCGTTTTCATTACTTCATGATCTCTTGGGAACTCAAATACATTGGTGTGCATCAGGAAAACCAGAATGTCGCTTCCGAATTTCATTTCCATTTCAAAATCGCCGGAACTCTTGTATTCAAGCAAAATTCGTTTGTCATTTTTGCGCAGGTTGTGATCAAGCTCCCGAACGATATCCTGAGCAACATCTTTAAACTGCTTAAAAGTATTAAAGGTATTCAGATAAATTTCCTGCTTCATGCTGGTTTTTTTCTTCAGCTTATCAGCGATATCGTTGGTTTTGGATTTTGACATAATGAATAATTTTGTTGCTAAATTAGGAAAAGCAGTTGAGTTATTTAAAATGCTTCAGGATTTTTTCAGCCACATGATCGGCACATCGTTCTCCATCAAGTGCGGAAGACATGATCCCGCCTGAATATCCGGAACCTTCTCCGCAGGGAAAAAGTCCTTTAAACTGAATGTGTTCGTAGGTGTCAGGATATCTGGGTATACGCAATGGGGATGACGTCCGGCTTTCAACTCCAATTAATACAGCTTCATCCGTGAGAAAACCACGCATCTTTTTTTCAAAAAGTTTCAGTCCTTCTTTTAATCTTTTTGCAACGGGGAACGGAAGAATTTCATGCAACGGTGCGGATGCGAGGCCAGGGGTGTACGATGTTTCAGGAATTTTTGAGGATAATTTTCCTTTTAAAAAATCCATCAGTTTCTGGGCAGGAGCAGCTTGTGTTGAGCCACCGGCAATGAATGCATGTTTTTCCATTTCTGCCTGGTAGCGAAGGCCGGATAGAACGCCTGATTTTTCAAAATCTTTAAAATCATTGGCATCTACGGCTGTCACGATTCCTGCATTGGCAAAAGGTGAATTGCGCTGCGAGTTTGACATCCCATTTACTACAAGTTCGCCGGGACCCGTAGCAGCAGGAACAATCATGCCACCCGGACACATACAGAATGAATAAACCCCAATGTTATCAACCTGCGCAGCCAGACTGTAAGAGGCGGGTGGAAGAAATTCGCTTCTTTTTCCTTTACAGTGATATTGAATGGAATCAATTTGTTTCTGCGGATGCTCAATACGAACGCCTACTGCAAAATGCTTTACCTGCAAAGGAATATTGTTGTAATGCAGCAATTGATAAATATCACGGGAGGAATGACCTGTAGCGAGAATAACAGCATCAGCTTCATATTTGGCGCTGTCTGTAGAAAGACCCGTCACTTTTTTGTTTTTTATCATCAGGCCTGTAACCTTAGAATTGAAATGGATTTCACCTCCTGCACTGATAATTGTTTTTCGTATATTTTTAATAATGTCAGGTAGCCGGTCTGTTCCAATGTGCGGATGTGCATCATACAAAATTTCGGGCTTTGCGCCGTGATGAATCAGTATGCGCAAAACTCTTGACGTATCACCTCTTCCGGTGGAACGAGTAAATAATTTTCCATCCGAAAAAGTGCCCGCACCACCTTCTCCAAAGCACCAGTTAGAATCGGGATTGATTTTGTGAAAACGGGTTATTTGTGCAATATCGCGCTTTCGCTCGCTGATCGCCTTCCCGCGTTCAAGAATGATGGGCTTTATTCCGAGTTCGATAAGACGAAGGGCTGCGAAAAGTCCTGCAGGACCAGCTCCGGCAATAACAACAGGGGTTGCATTTTCAACATTTTTTTCAAAGAGAGGAGCAACATCTTCTGTAGGTGTAGGTTCTTCGTCAATAAATAATTCAAAGCGTAAAACAACTTTCACCTGAGAACTTCTGGCATCAACGGAACGGCGAATAACGCGAAAAGCTTTCAGGTTTTCAGAAGAAATACCTGCCTTCTTACAGAGGATATTCCTGAATGCACTTGCATCCGAGGCCTCTTTCGGGCTCAGGCTTATTTCAGTTTCCTGCCTCATGAATTATTCAAAATAGAAAGTGAACATAACCACTTTCGATCCCAGACGGTCAATAGAATTTGTGAATAATGAATTTTCTCTTACCAGTAAATCCCGGACACCAACAGCCAATTTTAACTGCGGGGAGAATTTAAAATATTCAAAGTAAATGTCAATGCCAACGCCAATTTCGGCGCAAACATCATTCTGTTTTAATTTAATGAGATCATTGGTCTGGCTCTTCTTTTTTGCCTGCGAAGCCATATCAATATTGAATTTGCCACCGCCAATCAAATACGCCCGGAAATTATTTACCCTTGCTGATTTGTATTTTATACTGAACGGTAATTCAACAATGGAAGATTCAACACGTTTTGTAAGCGTTACAACATTGGTGTCATTTTTAACATAGGTGTATTCTAAAACGCGGTCACCAAAAGAAAGTGTGGGTGTGAACCGCAAATCAAGGTATTCAGCAAGGCGAAGATTAGAAACAAGCCCAATATCAAAACCCATTTCAGGTTTGGATTCTAAAACATAAAGCGAATCGAGTAATTTGTAATCCTGAATCGGACGAATGAAAAAATCGTATTTATTAACACCGAGAGAAAAACCGAAATGAATTTTTTTATAATCGTATTTGGGAAGATTGGGAACAACAACACGCTGTGCTTGCAAAACGTAAGTGCATGTAACAGAAAAAAACAATATCAAGATAAATTTCTTCAAAAGACCCAATTTTCAAGATTTAACGCACAAAAATAACGATTATTATTTGAAATGAAAATATTTTTAGCTTTTCCTTGATAATGGCTTAATGCCGTAATACAAACAGGCAACTCCAAATGTAAAACGACGGTAACCAGAATTGCAAAAACCAGTCTGATTCAAAATGTCGACGAACTTTTCGTTGGCAGGAAAATGCATGGATGAGTCAAAAAGATATCGGTATGCCTTGCGGTTCCCCGAAATACTCTTTCCAATGATAGGAAGGATATTTCGAAAATAGAAAAAATAAAGGTTGCGGATAATTGCATTCTTGGGTTTGGAAAATTCAAGAATCCATACTGCGCCGCCGGGCCTTAGAATACGCAGCATTTCGGCAAGGCCCTTCTCAAGGTTTTCGAAGTTGCGAACGCCAAAAGCAACCGTTACTGCATCAAAAGATTCATCGGCCTGTGGGATATTCTCTGCATCTCCGTTAAATAGTTGGATTTGTTTTTCCATTCCCAAAGCCGAAATTTTTTCTCTGCCTTTTTCAAGCATTTTCTCAGAAAGATCAACCCCGACAATTTTCTGTATCCCATTTCTGGCGCAGGTAATCGCAACATCCGCTGTGCCGGTTGCAACATCCAGAACATTCTTGGGATGGTTACGGATAAGCATTCGGATCATTTTTTTCCGCCAGCGAACATCAGAGCGAAAGGATAGGAATCGGTTCAGAAAATCGTAACGCCCGGCAATGCTGTCAAACATTCCGGTTACCTTCTCTTTTTCGGCAATCGTGTGTTTATTCATTTTCAAAAATCAGTTGCAAAAAATAATTTATGCAAACAGATTTGTCTTTCGGGCTTCAACAAGAAATCTTTCTTTTACAATAGGCATCACACCTACTTCTTCGCAAACCAAACCACCAGCCAGATTGGCAAGTGTAGCCATGGTTTTCAAATCGGTTCCGCTGGCAAGGCAAAGAGCAGCAACGGCTGTAACGGTATCGCCGGCACCGGAAACATCAGAAATATTCCGAATATGTGCCGGAATATGAATGGGCTCTGCATTGGGTTCCTTGTGTGCGTATAGCAGCATTCCCAATTCAGATAAGGTTACCATCGAATTATCATGATTCAGTTTCTTGTGCAGTTTCTCAGTAAGTGCAATAATTTTTTCTGTATCCTTATTGTGAACTTCAGCATACAGGCCATCGCGCAATTCTTTTAGGTTGGGTTTGAAAAGAGTTACATTTTTATACGAATGGAAGTTTCTGCGTTTTGGATCAACAATCGTAGGGATGCCGTTTTTATTGGCAAGGCTCACTACTTTTTCAATCAGTTTTGTTGAAATGACACCTTTGTCGTAATCTTCAAAGATAATGGCACCAACGGGATCCTTGCTGATAATTGATTTTATGGTAAGGTAAAGGGATGCTGATTCATCTTCCGAAATTTCGGAATCATCTTCTTCGTCCACACGTATCATATGATGTCCGTTTGATATTACCCGAAACTTTACAGTGGTAATGCGGTTTTCACAGGTTACAATCCCTTTGGTGGGGAGCTCACTTTCAATTAACAGATCGAGAAATTCTGTGCCACGGTTATCGGGGCCAATTGCGGTGCATAATATGGGTACTGCACCCATCGCTTTGATGTTCATGGCAACATTGGCAGCGCCACCCAGTCTGTCTTCTCTTTTAAGAACTGAAACAACAGGTACGGGTGCCTCAGGTGATATCCGCTCTGCATGACCCCAAATGTAGGAGTCGATCATCACATCGCCGATAACAAGTACCGGCTTTCCTTCAAACGAGCGAAACAATTCATCCGCATTTTTAAATTTTGTCATATTCTATTTTTCAACTTCAATTTTACAATAGGAAATATCAGAAAATAAAATGTTTTTTGATAGCAGGAAAGTCACGTCTGCCACACTTCCCGACTTTGCATCCACGGCAGTTGTGCTTTTTCCCAGTTCTTTTGATTTCAGGCTATATGCTGTCAATGTTACTCTTCCGCTAAATGAACTTTCGAAACTTAATGCAAGATCAATGTGTTTTTTTTGTTTATCTGTGGAACTCGATTTGCGAATGCTTTCAATACGGATTCCTTTGCTGATGAAAACTGTTTCAGGCTGAACCTTGACATAAACATTGTTGCCATTTTCATCGGTAATGTAACCAAAGGCAGAATTTTTTTCTACGCTGTTTGAATCGCCACATATTGCGTAGGG
Source organism: Bacteroidota bacterium (assembly GCA_043800975.1). Classification (GTDB taxonomy): domain Bacteria; phylum Bacteroidota; class Bacteroidia; order Bacteroidales; family JAHJDW01; genus JAZDMK01. The sequence goes on from JAZDMK010000301.1 coordinate 40,598, forward strand.
ATTAGGCTGCGGATCCATAACAGAATTGAAATAGGACTGATTTTTATTCGCTTCTTTTTTGATTTTTTCAGAAAGTTTTAAGGCACCAATGAAAAGAGATACAATAAGTGCGACTAAACCAACAATAAAAATGGATAGTCCGGTGATGAACATTTTTTGCTTTTTATTGATCAGCCCGATAATGAAGAGAATCAGACCGGCAAGAAAAAACAGAATGCCACCAAAACCAAGTGCGAAAAGTTCTCCGGGAGACATGCTCATAAATGACAATTAAACAAGTTTGGCCATAGCGCGTTTGATACGTTCTACAGCTTGAATAAGAATTGTATCGGATGTAGCATACGAAATGCGAATGCAGTTTTCATCTCCGAAAGGTTCACCTGAAACAAGAGCTACGTATGCTTTGTTCAATAGATACTGTGAGAGGTCATTAGGACATTTGATTGTTGTCTCCCCATCGGATTTGCCAAAATAACTGGAAATATCAGCGAAAATGTAGAAAGCGCCTTGTGGTGTGTTTGTTTTTACACCGGGAATATCTTTCATCATTTGAAGAACCAGATCGCGACGACTCAGAAAAGTTTTAACCATATCGGAAGTAACATCTTTGCTGAGATGCATGGCTTCAATAGCTGCACGCTGTGCAATTGAGCATGTTCCTGAAGTAAACTGACTCTGTAATTTCTCAACAGCCTGACAGATAAATTTGGGTGCGCCTATATAACCAATGCGCCAGCCGGTCATCGCATATCCTTTGGATACGCCATTTACCGTGATAACACGATCTCTGATATTTTCAAACTGGGCGATGCTTTCGTGTTTTCCAACAAAATTGATGTGTTCATAAATTTCATCCGACAGAATATACATCTGAGGATGTTTTGCAACTACATCGGCAATCATTTTTAATTCTTCTTTTGAATAAACGGAACCTGTAGGATTGCATGGAGAACTAAACATTAAAAGTTTTGTTTTGCTTGTAATAGCAGCTTCCAGTTGCTGCTTGGTAATTTTAAAATCACTTTCGATGGTTGTGGGAATATAAATAGCGCGGGCTTCAGCCATTTTAATAATTTCCTTATAAGAAACCCAGTAGGGTGCAGGCACAACAACTTCTTCGCCGGGATTCACTAAACACAGAACCGCATTGGCGATGGAGTGCTTCGCACCAGTAGAAACAACGATTTCGTCCCATGCATAATTCAGGTTGTTTTCTCTTTTAAATTTATCGGAAATTGCTTCCCGCAGATCTTTGTAGCCTGCAACAGGCGTGTAATGCGAAAAATCTTTATCAATGGCAACTTTGGCAGCTTTCTTTATCGGATCCGGTGTGTTGAAATCAGGTTCGCCAAGGCTTAAGTTGATTACATCGTACCCCAATGCTTTCAGCTCATTGCTTTTTTTCGACATGGCCAGTGTTTCCGATTCGGAAAGGCTGTTAATTCTGTTTGATAATACTTGCGTCATAACAGTGATTTTTGTTTCAGGTTAGGCAGGAACAAATGTAAAAAATTTAATATGAAATCAACAAAAATATTTGAATAGACTGTTGATATTTTCCGATATTTGCTGAACTAAACTCAATTAAAATGGAAGATATTCTTGATATTTGTAAATACATCCTGCCTTCAGTGGTTGTTTTTGTTACTGCTTTCTACCTCTTGAAAACATTTTTGCAGGCAGATCACAAAAAGCGTCTGGTTGAAATACGTATGGGAAACAATAAAGTGATTACTCCTTTGCGTTTACAGGCATATGAAAGAGTTGTACTGCTTTTAGAAAGAATTTCTCCCGAAAGTATTATTTCCCGTTCCAATATCTCCGGAAGTACAGCGTCTCAATTGCAGTTGCAGCTTATTTCTGCCATCCGTACTGAGTTTGAACATAATCTTTCGCAACAGGTTTATATGTCTGATTCAGCATGGGAAATGGTTAAGAATGCAAAAGAAGAAACCATCAAAATGATCAACCTTTCAATGAGTAAACTTTCGGATAGTGCACAGGGAATGGATCTATGCAAAATTCTGCTCGAAATGACAACGAAAATGGAGAAACTGCCTACCGTTAATGCACTGGAGTATGTGAAAAGAGAAGTTCGCCAGAATTTCTAAAATGAAAAAAGTAAAGAAAATAATATCTCTTTCACTTTATCTGAAAATTTTAATTGGAATTTTTATTCTGTCCTTCATGTCAACGCAGATTTCGTGCAGATCAAAGAAGAAAGTGGTGCGTTGTTACAGAACTTCTACAAGCCCAGCTTTTCGGATTGAAAAGGATAAGAGTAATTAAGTTACACCAGAATTTCTGATAGAAAATCAATACATGAAAAGAGAAAAGAAAAAACTACCCAAACATATTTACCTTAAAATTCTGATTGGAGTTTTTATTCTATCCTTCATGACAACACAGATGTCGTGCAAGCATAAGAAGAAGCAAATGCGGTGTTATAAGTTCTCAATTTCTCCTTCATTTCTGATTAAGGATAAAAGTTATTGAGTTATTAGGTTATTCAGTTAATTGAGGAGTGGCCATAAATTCTTTTAATAAACTATTTTACACCTTTTGCAAAACCATTCGTAGCATGGACTCCATAATTTATTTGCTTCTTTTTCACTATAGACCTGATATACTTTTTCAGTTTTGTTTTCAATAATTGAGGTATATCCGTTCTTTTTAAAGTCTCTCCAATATTTTTTTTCATGGCGTTTATTTTTGAACCATACATCAACAAAAGAGGGAGATATTCCAATAGCCATATCCTTTTTATGGCAAGCAGTACAGAGAGTGTCATATGTTTTGTTAGGGCAATTTTCAATTAATTCGAAATTTAATTCTGTGATTTTATTTTCAGCAATTGTCAATTTAATTGTGTCGGTTTTGCCTTTGCCGATTGAAGTAGCATAAGTTTTGTAACATCCGGGAATTAATTTCACAAATTCAAAAAATCCTGTACTATCAGTAACAGTTCCGAAAACCTTAGAATCATTTACTCTTATTATAACAATTATAGAAAACGGAACAAGTTCTTTTGTTCTTTTTTGAATTACATAGCCATGTATTTCTCCAGTCTGGGAAAAGCCTACTTCAATTGAAAATATAGTTGCAAGAACAATTGATGCGAGGAATAGCTTTATGAATCTGGTGAATGTCATCATGAAATTATGATGAAAAATTATCGAATTTCCATAAAAAACAAAAAATCGTAAATCGGCAATCGTAAATCGAAAATCATTCAGATTCCTTTCTGCGTACTCAGCAAATCCTTATCCTTCTTCATCCAGTTTTTCTCAACAGATAATTTTCTGCGAAGGGAATAGTTGTTCAATGCACGTAAAATAGCTTTGTCCTTGTCGTAATGGTCATCCCTGTACTGCATGGTTCCATCTTCATCTACCCAGCATGTGATATAATCCACATAAACCATGATTTGTTTTTTTAACAAATGAGAGGAAGGTGATTTTTTGAAGCCAGGCTTCGCCATTGTTTCCTGGTGTTTTTTCCACTGTTTTAATTTTTCCTGAAGTTTGTATTTTAATTCTTTTTTTCCTTCAGGTTTCATACCGACCAGAATTCGAACGTCATCAATATCCATTGACATTTTTCCATATTTCAAAACAAATTCACCCAGTTCGAGGGGTTCTTCCACACGCATGCATCCATGACTAACCGCGCGGTAATTGCTGCGGAAAGGTGCGCGCTTGGGTGTGTCGTGAAGATAAATACTGAAAGGATTTCTGAAAATGAATTTAATTTTACCCAATGCATTGAATGCGCCGGGCTCCTGAGAAAAGCGGAAAGGCATATGCGTGGGTGAATATTTTTTCCAGTTTACTTTTGAAGGATCCACCAATGAATCTTTCAGATATACTTTAAATCCTTGTTTTTTCAGGTAAAGTGAATCTTTCCAGATATCAAAAATCATTTCTTTTTCTGCAATATTTTTGGGAACATCCCAGGTGGGATTCAAAACAAGATACATGATTGGGCCCGTCATGGTTGGTGTTTCCAGATTTTTGGGTTCATCCATTTTGCGCCGGGTCTTTAACCATTTTTTAAACTTTTCTTCATACCCCCATTCTCTTTTTTTACCGCAACAAATATTGATTTTATTCACTACCGTATCGGCAATATAGGTTTGCAATTGAAATGCAGCTAAGTTTACTTTGATGCAGGGCTCTGCGGTTGGTGCACAAAACCAGCGCAACCTTTCCATGTTGACTTTGATTTTGTCTATTCTTTTTGCAACAGAAATATTTAAATTTTTGCGCGTTACTTCATTTAATTTTCCATCGACAACCAGGTTGTTGTTTTCCTGAAAGCGGCTGATTGCATCGATAATTGTAATGTCAAATTCACGAAAAACTTTTTTACTATAGGCTAATGGATCCAGCGCACGCGTAATCATTAGTTTCTGTGCAATCAAATGAACAAGTTTGGAAGTATCACCTTCTTTTAAATTTTCTGCACGCTGTGGAATACTGGTTGTATCTGATTTCTTTTCAAGCTCCATCATTCTTTTTAATTCTTTTTTCAGACGAAGATAAGGCAATGCCTTAGGCTGAATGCTGTTGATGTACGCCAGAATATCTTTTTCAAAAAGCGGTGTGAAAACTTCGCCGGGTAGTGGAATTTTATTGGGAAGACTGTATCCGTCAGGATCAATATCTTTGGGGTTAATAACGCCGTATTTCAAATCGTGGCAATAGTTCACAACACCATTGCTGATCATTAATTCAATGTTTGCAAGCACTGAATAATTAATTTCTTTTTCCAGTTTTGATTTATTCAAATAATCGTGGATGTATGCTGAAATAAAAGGCTGGTCATAGTAGTTTGGAGATAGTCCGTCCTCATCCGATTTTTTTAAAAAACCGATTATGCTGTCAACCTTTGAACTCAATGGAAGTGTATTGGTCCAGAAAGGAGCATAATTTCTTTTCTGATAAAAAATAGCCAGCGAATCAAAGTGTTCAAAGTGATCATGACAGATACGGAATGTGTCCTTTTCTTTATTAAACCTTGCTTTCAATACATCGTTATATTTTGCCGAATCAAATCCGGGCACAGCTGAATAGGGATTATCTTTTTTCACTTTATCACCGCATCCGCTGATAACGGCCATCATTATGATAATAGAAATAATCCCGGAAAATGAAATCAGGAATTTTAGTTTTTGTTTTGAAAATAATGTAGTGCGCATATTGTTGTGTTGTATCATTAATTTTATGAGGAAATTATTTTTTCTTGGCTGAATAAATACTGGCATTAAGTTCGAATCCGATCAGTAAAACAAGTGCATTGATATACATCCAGAGGAGAATAATAATCAATGTTCCGATAGACCCGTACAAGGCATTATAGGTTGCAAAACGACTTACATAGTAATTAAACCCGGCACTGGTGGCAAGTGATAAAATAGTTGCCAGCGTAGCACCAGCGGAAATAAATTTCCAACGCACTTTCCCGGAAGGACCGAAAAAATACAGGAACGCAATTCCGAGGTAAGAAAATATGACAATCAATAGCCACTTAGCTGTAGTTAACGAAGTGCCGGCAAAACCGCCTCTGTGATAACCCGAATGTACCAGTCGTTTCAGAATAACTTCAAAATAGGCAAGCAACGAAATGCAACCAATGACAAGTATGGCCTGAATAAGCACCAGGAGTAAAGAATACATCCTTCTTTTAAAATTGCTGCCTCTTCCGATTTCGTGATAAGTAGCATCAAAGGCTCTGATTAAAGAAATAATTCCGTTGGATGCAAAAACAAATGCAAGCACGAAACCCAGCGACAGCAAGCCGCCCCGGCCCCGCGTGAGGATATCATTGAAAACACCTTTCGATGCTTCAAAAGTTTTTTCAGGCATTATATCGGCCAGCATACCCATCAGTTCTTTCTGAAAGCCATGTATTGGGATGTAAGGAATCAGCGTAAACAAAAAGATAATGGCAGGAAAAATTGCAAGGAAAAAATTAAATGCAACAGCGGAAGCCCGCATCGACAAAGAGGAATTCTGAACACCGTTAAAGAAAAATTTTCCAACATCATACAAGGGTGCTTTTCCAAATCCCGGCAAAATGATACGCTGGGTAAGTATTCTTAACCTGCCAACCAAAGAGCTTTCGTGAACGCGATCCTTCAGATTTAACTTTTTCATCAATACGCTTTCAGGCTAAGGTCAAGACTTTTGATCTGGTGGGTGAGGGCGCCCATGGAAATAAAATCGACACCGGTTTGTGCCACATCATGCAGATTACTTTTGGTAATCCCTCCGGAAGCTTCTGTTTCTGATTTTCCGTCAATGATTGTAACCGCTTTTCGCAATGTATCATTGTCAAAATTGTCGAGAAGAATTCTGTGCACGCCACCAACAGCAATAATTTCCTTCACTTCATCCAGATTGCGTGCTTCTACTTCAATTTTTAAATTCAGATTTTTTTCCTGCAGATAAGCTTGTGTGGCATGAACTGCTTTTGTAATTCCGCCGGCAAAATCAGCATGGTTGTCCTTGATCATTACCATATCATACAATCCGAAACGATGATTCATTCCGCCGCCAATCAGCACAGCCCATTTTTCCATAACGCGGGAATTGGGTGTGGTCTTTCGAGTGTCAAGCAGGCGGGCTTTGGTTCCTTTCAATAAATCAGAACAAACTCTTGTGTAAGTAGCAATGCCACTCATGCGCTGCATGCAGTTCAAAACAGTGCGTTCGGTTGTAAGTATCGAACGGGATTTTCCTTCAACCGTAAAAACAATGTCTTTTGGTTTGATCGGACTTCCATCGGGAATTTCAAGACTGAATTTTAATTCAGGATCATATCGATTGAAAATCATTTCTGCCATTTTAACACCAGCAATGATTCCATTGTCTTTCACGAGTAAACGCGCGCGGCCTGTTGCATGGGCAGGAACGCATGAAAGCGTTGTGTGATCGCCGGAACCGATATCTTCTGCTAAAGCCTGATCTATAAAATTTTCAATCTTCATGGATTCGTTAAGGTTTATCCTGTTCAATGCGCAGCTGGAACATCAGCAGGCGGTCGGCATTTTTTTTTAGTAAAAAATAAGTTCTGTAAATTCCTTTGGAAGTGCTGAGCAGCCCGATAGAATATTGCGATCCGTCGCGTGCACTGCCTTGATGCTTGATAACAAAATCTTTCGGAATGTATTGTTTGAAGAAAGTTTTAAGAATCATTTCCGATTGCTTGCTGCTGTATATATTTTCGTAGCCGGGAATGGAAAGATCGATGTTGGCATTGAAATGCTTTGCCATCAGTCCGGCATCACCGGTTTTCAAACCCTTAACAATATCTTCTATCACACCTTGAGGCGCAGCATGTGCAAACTGCAGCGAAACAGCAGCTGTGAAAATCAGCGCAAATACCAAACGCAGCTTATGTTTCATAAAGATGAATTTTGAAAAAGTGAGGATTCCATAAAACCAGTGCAAAAATAGGAAAAAACACTGTACTTTTATCCGCCTGTTTTAAATAGTAAAACCGCACAAAAATGTTAATAAAGCTAATCCTTCACGGAAAGACAGACAATGCATCTCTGCAGCTATGCATGGACGACTATATAAAACGCCTGCAGCGTTACGGAACCTTCTCTGTGAAGGTGATTCCCGATGATAAGTCTCTTGTGAAAGCACCCGTACCTGTCAGAATGAAAAAGGAGGGAGAGGAGCTGATGAAAAACATTGACCAGAAGGATGTGGTGGTTTTGCTCGATGAAAAAGGAAAACAGTTTACTTCGGTTGCCTTTGCCTCTTTTATTGAAGCCCGTGTGAATGCTTCTGTGAAAAATCTTGTTTTTGTAGTGGGCGGACCCTATGGCTTTACAGAAGAAGTGTACAAACGTGCCGATTTTAAAATTTCTTTATCCGACATGACCTTTTCGCATCAGATCGTACGCCTGCTTTTCCTGGAACAATTGTACCGGGCGTTTACGATTATCCGGGGGGAACCTTACCATCATTCATAGAATCAGAAGACGGTAATAGTAATAAGTATTCAGTAAGCAGTAATCAGAGAATTGGAAATTTTGCGTCTTAGCGACTTGGCGAGAAATATTTCACGCAGAGACACAAAGTCGCAAAGATTTATCGGTTATGTTTAACTGTAGTGTGTTTAAAAAAGTTACTGCTTTACAAATTTCCCCGAATACTTATTCATCTTCACAAAATAAATCCCGGCAGGAAGGGTAGAAATATCAATCTTCACCTCACTTGTAACTCGTAACTCGTCACTTGTAACTGCTTTAGAAACTTTCAACTTTTTCACTTCTTCTCCCATCGCATTAAAAATCATCAACTCAGCATTGTCGCTCAGGGCGGGTGTTTCCAATGTTATGGAATTTGAAGCCGGATTCGGATACATGCGTATCGCAGCACCGCCTGCATCATCGGTTACGCCCGCAAAGTTCTGGTAGGTATAGGTGATGCGTTGTGAATTCACCCACTGGCTGCTGCCCGTGTTCCACGTCTGGCTTACGCATTGCGATATGGTGCCGTCGGGATTGTTGGTGTAATTCATTTGTGTGAGGTTTTTCCAGCTGCTGCTTCCCGTGTCCCACAGGCGCTGCAGAAGATAGATCATGTAATTGTTTCCATCGTAGGTGTAGCTCATGTCGGAACTGTTCACCCAGCTTCCGCTTTGCCACAGCTGGCTCAGCAGGTACGATATTTTTTGCGCACCGTTGTATGTGTAAACCGCTTTCATCGAATTTGCCCAGGCGCCGCTTTGCCACAGCTGGCTTATGTATTGCGTGGGACTGCCCGAGCCGTTGTTGGTGTAATTGATTTGTGAACTGTTGAGCCATGTGCTGCCAACACTGTCCCACATCTGCGTCAGTGTGTTTGTCATGTAATTGCTGCCATCGTATGTGTTGGTCTGCTTAAAACTGTTTTTCCAGCTTGCGCTTGCCACGCGCCACACCTGCAGAATGAACTGCGTCATCTTATCCTGCCCGTTGTATGTGTAACTCCCGTTCTGCTGGTTCACCCAGCTGCCGCTTGTGTATTTCTGACTTAAGAAGGAAGTGATGTTGCCGTTGGGCTGACTCACATAGGTAGTGCGCGTATCATCGGTCCAGCTGCTGCCGTTCCAGATCTGCGCATCGCATTGCTGCATCAGTCCGTTCACATCATAGGTGTAAGTTTGTTTTGTGCTGTTCTGCCAGGAAGAGGAAGAAGTGTTCCATGTTTCAGCAACAATGGTCTTCACCTTGTTTTGCCCTTTGCTGCTGCAGCTGCCCAGCAGAAGGATAAGCGGAAGGATGAGGAGCTTTTTCATGTATTGTTTTATTCAGAATTAACTTTTACAAATTTACCTGTATAGTTTTGAATTTTTACAAAGTAAATTCCCGGTGGTAAAGTGGAAACATCAATCTTCACTTCGTTTTCCTGAGGATTGACATTCTGTTTTATAACTTCTTTGCCAATGGAATTGAAAATGGAAAGAATGAAACTGTTTTTTGATTGTGTTGTTTGAATTGTGATCTGGTTATTTGTTGGATTTGGGTAGATCAGAATATTTCGAGTTGGTTCTTCCAATTCAATAACCATAACATTACACCCCGGAATCTGACAGCCCATGCTGTCAACTCTAATTACCCATGCTTGCTGAGGATTCCCGGAGCCTAAACAAAAACCTGCTGCCACATAGCCGTTGTCGCTTGTTTTCCGGAAGTCATACAAGTAATTCTGATCAGATGCATTAGTAAGATGATCGTACATCCTAAAAAATATTTGGTTTCCCAAAGAGTCTGTTTTCAAAATAAATCCAGATATGTGTTGTGAAGCTGAATCTGAGATATTGCCAATGATTGACAAATTCATGTTGTTTTCTTCAATAATTTTATAGCCAATAATAGCATGGGTCATTGGGCCATATTCTTTTTCCCATAATAGCTGGTTATTATTTCGAAGTTTTGCAAGTCTTGTCTTATAATGAACTGTAGCACCTCCATCATTTGAATACCCGAATGTATAGCTTATTGCATAAGTGCTATCCTGAAGATTCTTTACTGCAGACCCACCATTATCCCATCCACTTCCATAAAAGTGAGAGTAAATTAAATTCCCAAGACTGTCTGTTCTATATATTAATCCTTTGCCAATTGGCTCATCACACCAACCTCCAATTATGTATCCTTCATCATCCATTGTTTCAACTGAGAAAGCTCTTTCATTTCCGGTTTTATGATAGAACTTCTGCCATTTCTTATATCCAAGACTGTCAGTCTTAATTAATGTAATATCGTGATGTGGATAGCCATCTGTACTATCGGTAGCTCCTACACATATGAAACCTTTATCTGGAGTCATCTGCACCTGAGCTGATTCTATTCGATAACTGGTGTGATATTTTCGCATCCAAAGCGTATCACCATTTTGATTGAATTTCACTAAACACATCGTATTTTGGCTCAATGCTGGCTCTTGATAATCTACGGCTACTACAAAACAAGAATCATGTGTTTTAGACATTGATGCCCACCCAACCCAATAGGAATTAATACTATCCCCATAATGCTTCTCCCAAATTTTGTTTCCAAAGGCGTCCAATTTTCTTATACAGAAATTCAAAGCTAAATTCCCTGGTGTATTATAATCACCTGCTAAATAAAAGTAATCGTTGTCTTCAATCACACTCCAGGAAGGTGAAGATATGGAGCCAGCCACCTTGTAAGTAGAATCAAAGTAAACCTGTGCATTTGCTTTTAAAGCTAGAACTAATAAAGTAAAGAATAGAATTCTTTTCATATCATTTGTTCTTCGGCATATCCGCAAAAAGATTTTTGCCCGTGTGCAAATCCAGCACCTGCAGGTAATCGCCATAGGCTTCGTTGCCTTCCAGAATCAGTTTGTTTTCAAACAGCGTTAGATGAACCACGTTGTAATATTTCGAATGGCCCACCATCAGCTGTTTCACATCGCCTTTCCACAAAAGCTTTCCTGTTTTGGCGTTGTATGCGTTCACGCTGCAGCCCGTGGCAATGTTGTGATAGAGCGCCACCACCAGAATGCTGTCTTTTAAAATTGTTTTGCAGCCATCGTCGTTGCCTTCGTTCGGGAAGCTCCACTTTGTATTTCCCATCACCACATCACCCGTTTTTTTATCTTCGTTCATATACACCAGCCCGGCCAGTGTATTGTCGTTCGGGTTAACAATGATCCCGCCTGTAGTGCCCTCCGTGGTATTCAGCGTGCCGTCGTTGAGGTTCAGCACCTGTGTTTTTTTCGGCTTGCTGTAATGAATACTGCTGAATACCATTTCGCGGTCGGTGTGGGCCAGAAAGTAAATGTAGGGAATACTCTCCACCGTGGTTCCGTCTTTTTTGTAGATCGTATGTGCAATTTTCCAGCTGTTCATCAGCTTTCCTGTTTCATCATATTTATTGACACGGTAGCCTGCTTCGCCACTCAGGCGTATTGAACAGACAACACCATTGGATATGGAAAAAATTTCTGCGTTGCCGCTAACGAGGTCGGTCACGGTTTTCTTGTCAGGTTCAGAAATGGTTTTTACCAGTTTTCCGGAAGCATCAGTGATGGTGATATCGCGGTTTTCCTTCAGTTCAAAGGTAAGGTCCTTATAAACGCAGCGATTGGCATCACGCAGTCGGGTGAAATGCTGCACATAGTAGTTCTCGCGTTTTACTTCAGTGATCATTGAAGCCGCCATAGAATCGATGTATTCCAGCTGGTCCAGATCCAGATAATTGTTTTTGTATTCGTAATAGCAGAACTGCTTTTTTTCTTTTTTGAGAACTTCTTTGGGCTTTTGTGTTTGTCCGCAGGAAACCAGAAATGCAAACAGCAGAACCGGAAGGATGATGTTTTTCATTGGGAATGAATTGGAGGAAAACAAAGATAAGTTTTTTTCGTTAATCGTTATCCGTATAAACGTTAATCGTGTAATCGAAAAAGTGGAATGGATAGATTTTCTTTCGCCACCAAATCTCCAAAACACGAAAGAAACACAAAACTTTTGTGAAGCTTGGTGCCTTCGTGATTATAACTTCCGTATATTATTTTAACCACAGATTATTCACTTATCTTTTTTTTTAATTGTGTTCATGCTCGTCCGCCGCGGCGGACTCGGTTGCACAAATTAGCACAGATGCTCACAAATTGTCTGTGAATTCAGTGCCCTTTTTTTTCTCGCGGATTTACGCAGATAAAATGAAACGCAGATGTACGCTGATCTGAACTTGCATTTAGAAAAACTGATTGAGATTATGTCTAAAATGTTCGATTGTTTACTTCTCAAATCGCAAATCCTTGTTCCTTGTTCGTATATCAGCCCGATATCAGAGATTCATCAAAAATGCCATTAGCTTCTCAATCGCCCGTCCTCTGTGGCTAATCGAATTCTTTATATCAAGTGGCATTTCGGCAAAGGTCTGGCTGAAGCCATTGGGAAGGAAAACGGGATCGTAGCCAAAACCATCGCCGCCTTTTTTATCTTTGATAATCGTTCCATCCACACGGCCTTCAAAAGTATAAATCTTTCCTTCTATTATTAACGCAATCACGCAGCGGAAGCAAGCCTTGCGGTTTTCAATGGTATGCATTTCCTGCAGCAGCTTATTCACATTGTCATCGAATGAGCAGCCGGGTCCTGCATAGCGCGCGCTGTATACGCCGGGTCTGCCATCGAGTGCATCCACTTCCAGACCGGTATCATCGGCAAAGCAGGGCATGCCGTACATTTTCCATACAGCTTCTGCTTTTTCAATAGCGTTTCCGTCCAGCGTTTCATGCGTTTCCGCGAGTTCACCTTTGAATCCTTTTTCATCCAGACTGATCAGCTGTGCATGCGCTTCGGCAAGCAGTGCCTGCACTTCTTCGAGCTTGTGTTTGTTCTGCGTGGCAAAAATAAGTTCCATAATTCCGCTTTGCTGCAAAGTTAGAAAATTGATGATGTGTTTTTTCGGCTGTTTAAAAAAATTAAAAGTTGCATAAAAATTTTAACTTTGCCCTACGATGGAAAAGATGAATGTATTATTGCTCGGATCCGGCGGACGTGAACACGCTTTTGCCTGGAAGATGCGGCAGAGCCCGCTCGTGGATCAGTTGTTTATTGCACCCGGAAATGCCGGCACCGCAATGGAGGGAACCAATGTATACCTGTCTCTTTCCGACTTTTCGTCCATTGCCGAATTTCTGATAAAAAATAAAATCGGATTGCTTGTCGTGGGTCCCGAAGAACCTTTGGTGAAAGGGCTGGCTGATTTTATCCGCGCCAGTGAAAATACAAAACATGTGCTGGTCACAGGTCCCGGTGCAGCCGGTGCGCAGCTGGAGGGAAGCAAGGCTTTTTCGAAGGAATTTATGGTTCGTCACAAAATTCCAACTGCATTTTATAAAACATTTACTGCCGATACTTTAAACGATTCAATTCAATTTCTCGATACAGTGGAACCGCCCTATGTTCTGAAAGCCGACGGTCTTGCAGCCGGAAAGGGTGTGATTATTACCTCCGATAAAAAGGAAGCGGAAGACGAACTGAAGAAAATGATGCTGGATGCAAAGTTTGGCAACGCAGGAAAGACGGTCGTTATCGAACAATATTTAACAGGCATTGAAGTTTCTGTTTTCATCCTCACCGATGGAAAAGATTATGTGATATTGCCCGAAGCGAAAGATTACAAACGGATAGGAGAGGGTGACACCGGGCCGAATACCGGCGGGATGGGATGTGTTTCTCCAGTACCTTTCGCCGATGAAGAATTTATGAAGAAAGTAAAAGAGCGCATCATTCAGCCTACGGTGGATGGTTTGCAAAGAGAAGATATTTTTTATTCCGGCTTTATTTTCTTCGGCCTTATGAATGTACATGGTGATCCCATGGTGATCGAATACAACTGCCGCATGGGCGATCCTGAATCGGAAGTGGTTGTTCCGCGCATCAAAAACGATTTTGTGGAATTGCTGATTGCCGGTGCGAAAGGAGAGCTGAAGGGAAATATAATAGAAACAGATGAGCGTGCTGCTGCTACGGTAATGCTTGTATCGGCAGGCTATCCCGGCGATTACGAAAAAGGAAAAACGATTACACTACCGGCTCAAGTAGATAACGGAATTTTATTTCATGCAGGAACGTCAATGAAGGACGGCGCAGTTGTAACAACCGGCGGACGTGTGATGGCGGTTACATCGTATGGAAAAGATTTGCCAGAAGCATTAAACTGTTCTTACGAAAAAATCAAGGGAATTCATTTTGAAGGAATGAATTTCAGAAGAGACATCGGAAAAGATTTATCTGTATAAAAAATGCAAGTAGTAACCATTGGTCAAAAAATATGGGGCGCCAACGTGCAGCCGGGCTTTTTTGACATATGTTTAATGACTACTTATTTTATTGTCATTTATCTTATCATTAAATTAATTGAAAACAAAAACAGGTTAAAGAATCCTGCTTACAATTATTTTTCTATTGGATTTCTGATTAAAGTATTCATGAGTCAGGCGATTTGCATTGTATATACTTATGTTTATTCTGGAGGAGATTCGACAGCTTATTATGTGAGTGCCGAAAAAATGGGAGAGCTCGCTTTTGATAATTCTTACGGATATTTCAGGATTTTAATGGGCTCAATTGGATACGAAAATTTCAGCGAGTATGGTCTTCCTACTTGGTTTGACTGGCCATTCAGGTTTGATGATCAGTCTTCATGGGTGGTTGTTCGCCTTACCAGTTTGTTCACCATTATTGGGTTTAAAAACTATTTTACAACATCACTATTATTATCTATTTTCTCTTATTTTGGAACATGGAAATTATTTTTGCTTTTAAATAGGCTTTATCCCGGAAAATCGAAACAACTCGCAATCGCATTCTTATTCATTCCATCGGTTGCTTTCTGGGGTTCTGGAATATTAAAAGATACTTACACGTATTCAGCAATCTGTTGGTTTATGTTTTGTTTTTACAAAATTTTTATCGACAGAAGTAAATTTGCATCCAATCTGATCGGGTTATTTATTGCAATCTATATAATCATTATTATCAAACCATACATTTTAGTAGCATTGCTCCCGGGATGTTTTTTGTGGTTCAGTCATAGTTGGTACATGCGTGGAAAGACCGGCTTTATGAGGTTTGCAACCCTGCCATTAATTCTAGTGATTGCTCTGTTTGTCAATATTTTTATTATTTCGACTGTAAGAAAGAATTTAGGTGAATATGGTACAATAGAGGGAATTTTGAATAAAGCAGTGGCGACTCAAATGGATTTGAAAAATGATTTTTATGGCGGAGAGTCTTTTAACATTGGAGAATTTGATGCAAATATTGGAAGTGTCATAGCAAAAGTGCCGGAAGGTTTGATTGCCGGATTATACCGACCCTTTCTTTGGGAGGCTAAAAACCCTTTGATGTTGTTATCAGCGATTGAAAATTTATTTCTGCTAATTTTACTCTTTTACGTCTTGATTAAAATAAGTCTAAAAAAATCAATTAAAATTGTAATTGCCAATCCCTATCTATTTTTTACACTTTCTTTTTCATTATTTCTGGCTTTCTCTATTGGTTTAACATCTTCAAATTTCGGTTCGCTGGTCAGATATAAGATCCCGATTATCCCATTTTATGTATCTGGTCTTTTTTTGTTGATTGGAATAGCGAAGGATAAAAAAAATGAAAAAAAACTCAATGATAAGAATCTTTTATAAATTGTATATCGATCGGTAGATTTTTTCAGCATTCGCAATGTCACGATATTTCTCGGCAAGGTGCCGAATTCTCTTCTTACTACCTGTTTCTAAAAGTATCTGATTGATTTTTAAAAATGCATTTGAATACTCACTTTTTGAAAACGAATGGAGAACTGCGCCTGCATTTTCTGATTCAATAATTTCCGAATCATCAGAAATGTTTTGGGGAATTATAACCGGCAACCCCATTGCCCAGTATTCGCCATCTTTAACCGAGGTGCAATAGCGTTTTGATGGAACCGGCTTAACCGGGTTGATTGCAAAATAGGAAATCCCCAGATAGGAAGGAAGCATTTCGTTGGACGACCATGTAATTAATATTTGTTTTTCGGGAAGTGAAAAGTCAAGAATGTATTTTTTAATTAATTCTTCCTGTGAGCGTGTAAGAATTATAAAGAACAGGCGGTCGCCGAAGAATTCAAAAGCGGCATGTAATATTTCAAAAAATTCTTTCTCAAGGTAGATTCCTCCAATTTTTCCTGCATAAATGCCAACTATTTTATTTTCTAAAGGATAAAGTTTAAACAACTCTTCTTTTTGAATCTGATCGGGATTAAACCTTGCAAGATCCACACTGGCTGGTTTTGCGAAAAACAATTTGGGTGTAATATGTAACGTTTCTGTAAGATATTCACGCATTTTTTCTACGGTGGCAATGATCGCATATGCCTGCTTTGCTTGCTTCTTCTCGTAACGAAGCATAATTTTAAATGCTTTATCTGTTTTCTTCCAGGTGCCATTCTCAACCATCGATTCAGCATGAGGCTCAAAAGTGTCGAGAATTAATTTTCTTCCCGTAAGCTTAGATAGCATATAACCCATTACACCGGCAGGAGGGCAGAATGAATGTATGGCATCAATTTTATTTATTATTATCAGAAAGAAAAGACGCAGCAGATTATATCCAAAAGTAAGTCTGGCTTTAAAACCGAAATGAGTATAAGGTGCGCGAAGCAAAAAGATATTTGATTCTGAATGTCGTTGTGATTCCTTTTTCCAACTTTCGCTATCATTGGAAAAGTTCGGATTCTCCATTGTAAAAAGCCATACTCTGCAATTTTCCCCGCATGCTTTTTGAATTTGATGTATGCAGGGGAGTACATGATTTTGAACCAAAGGATCCTCATAACTCCAATATGTTATGGCAAGTATTCGCTTCATGAAAATATCTTAGCTATAACTTTAAATATTGATGGAGGGTATACAAAAAAGGCCTTTGTAATGAATAACAAACTTCTTGATTTTGATTTTCCTTCTTTCCACCAGCTTCCAGCCAATACCAGATACATGTTTGAAAAGCATTTTCTTTGGAAAAAAGAATTGTGATAAAAAGAGTTTTCTTTTGCTTTGTTATAAACAATTATCTCGTCGTGTTCCATTAAAGAAATGTTTTTATGCATATTCTGGCTATGAACCCGATAATGAACCAAAACCTGATCAATTGCATGAAAGGGAAAGCGGTAGGCAACGCGAATAAAATAATCCTGATCAGCAGAAAGTGAAAGAGAAGGATCAAATTCGCCACAGATGTCAATAACATTTCTGCGAAAGAGAATGCTGCTGGGGCCCGGAACAGTGCATCCTTCCCAAAGAAGTAAATTTTTCAGGCAGTTGCCGGTTTTGCCCGAAAGTATTGTATTTTGTACTTTTGAATTTTCATCAATAAACTGTACAGGAGAATGAACAGCTACAACAGAATCCGATGTTGAAAATAAACTAATTTTTTTTTCGAGATTTTCAGGTAACCAAAGATCATCAGCATCTAGAAATGCAATAATATCACCTTTTGAATTGTTAAATCCGGTATTACGTGCAACGGAAACTCCTGTGTTTTTTTGAAAGTAGTAATGAATACGTGGATCTGCTTCAGTTAATGATAAAACAATTTCTTTCGTTTGATCAGTTGACCCGTCGTCGACAACAATAATTTCCCAGTTTGAATAAGTTTGATGAATAACAGATTCAAGGGTCTCTCGTATATACCGGCTGGCATTATATGCAGGAATTATTACGGAAACCAGTGGTGTGTACATTTTATTTAATGAATTAGTCAATGAGAGGGAAGCAAAAAGCATTTAAATCAGCACCAGAAAAAGAGAAATCGTTTTCAAGAAAACTATTGTCAGCAGGATTGAAAATACGGTACTTCATTTTTCTAAAAAAGCTTACAACTTCTTCAGCCGAAGTTCCAAGCTCTTTAAGATTCTTATCAATAATTTCAATAAACACAAAGGGTCGCGCATGCTCAATTATTACCTGAGCTCCAAGCAGAACTTTATACTCAAAACCCTCGACATCAATTTTAATCAAATTGGGTAAGGGAATTTGATTTGTTTTTACAAACTGATCCAATGAATAAACTTTTACTTCTTCAAAATCTCTGTTTTCGCATTCGTTTAATATTCTGTTCATTCCCCTGTTTCCCTTATCAAATGAATACAGTTTGAAAGTTCCTTCCTGATCTCCAAGAGCACACTGAAAGCAACTTAAGTTTGTAGCAGAATTCAAACGGATGTTGGTTTGAAGTTTCGAAAAATTAAAGGAATCCGGCTCAAATGCATACACATGGCCCTGAGGTGCGTATTTTGAAAAGTTTAATGCAAGTTCTCCAATGTTGGCTCCTATATCGTAAATGATAAAATCATTTTTAATTTGTGAAAAAAGATGTTTTTTTTCTTTTTCAGCAAACCCAAAATACAGATACCAATCCATGAAGTCCGAAATATTCAGTTGGTAGTTGATTCCATTGCGCTTCACATTTCGGATACTATTTGTTTTGTAAAAATGATTGGGAGCAGGTATTCGTGTAGTAAAACCCCGGGAATCGGAATTCTTTGTAAATAATAGAATTATTTTCTCAAAGGGTGAAAAAGTAAAAAGCTTTCGTATGAGATTTTTAAAAATCATTTTTTAAATGTGTTATTATAAATCTCTAGATAACGTTGAAACATTAATTCAACATCAAAATACTTTAATGCCGTTTCGCGTGCTTTTGTTCCCATGCCGGAGTTGCAGTTCTCAATTACATAATTGATGCCCTCAGCGAGACTGACTGGATTATTTTCTTCAGCCAGGTAACCGTTTTCTTTATGAACAAAAACATCACGTGCACAACCACGGGCTGTTGATACAATACAAGTGCCGCTCATCATAGCTTCAGCTATCACAAACCCGAAAGCTTCAGACTGGGAAGTGTGAACCATGCAGCACATGACAGAGTATAGATTTGCGAGCGTTTGTTTGTCTACCCAACCTGTGATGATAAAATGATTTTCCAGTCCTTTATTCCGAATCATGGTTTTTAGTTCTTCTTTATAGTCGGGATCACCGGAACCAACAAAAACAAATAAAGCTTCAGGATGTTTAGAAATAACTTTTTCGGCTGCTTCAATAACAAGGTTGTTATTTTTTAGCGGAGTTAATCTGCCTACAGCCGCAACAATTTTTCGGTTATGCAGCCCAAATTTATCTTTTACAGCTTTAATTTCTTCTTCTGAGCGTGAGTGAAAAACATTCGGGGAAATTCCCTGATGAACAACAATGACTTTCTCCGGGTTTGCTTTTTCATGATTAAGAATAAATTCTTTCGATTCTTCTGAAACTGCTACAATGACAGAAGCGTTGCGGTTATTAAACCGGTCGAATTTCATGATGCCCGGATTGTAATTGTAATGAATCCAGGTGTCTTGTTTGGTGACTGCCCGAACAGGAACTCCAGCCAGTTTAGCTGCAAATAATGAGGGTACAGCATCATCAAAAAGATGCGGATTGACAGCATCGGGCTTTATTCTGCGAAATATTCTGTATAATTTAAAGAAGGATGAAACCATACTTCTCTTCCTTTTGTTGCTGTCAAAATATACCCAAATGCAATCACAGCCGAGTTCTTCCATTTCGTCAAGCATAGCTGGCCTTTCTTTGTGCAGGGCAATGAAAGTCAGCTTAATGTCCGGATATTTTGATGTGAGCTCTGCAAACCATGTAAAGTAATGCACAGATGAATTGTTTGCCATTAATATTACAGCATGCGTCATGGTGTTAGCAGATTTTCAAGTTTAGAAATAAAATTTCCATAAGTATGTTCATGTGCAAAAGAAATTCTTTTTTTTGCAAAAATTTCTTCCTCACCGTTTTTCAAATAGTTTTCCAGAAGTGTTGTTGCATCTGAACTTTTTTTATACATATACAATTTGTCGGATGTGGAGTCGTAATCATTAAGTACAGGAGTGAAAACGGGTTTCCCCATGGCAAGATATTGCAGTATTTTATGATGATTTATTACATTCCAGTAAAGGTCAGTAACCATGGGAGCAATACAAAAACGGGCATTACTGATATAATTTTTGAGTTGTTTGAAATGAACCGGAGGGATATAAATCAGATTGGGATATTTTTTTTCAAGAAATAGTTTTGCAGGCAAAGGGTGCGATGCATTGAACGTTTGGCGGCCAACAAAAACAAAAGGAATATCTGGAAATTTTATCAGCATTTGTTCAATAAGTGCATAATCAATCCGGAATGGGTCCAGATTACCAACATATAAACCATACTGCATGGAAGGTAAATCATGTTTGTATAGTTCAGGGGGGTCTGCAACAAACTCATCTTCGGATATTCCATGCGGTATAATATGCATGTCTTTTCCATAACGGCATAGTTTTTTTTCAAAATCACGGGAAACGAGAATAAGTGAATTGACATTAGAACAAAGTGACAAATACTCCTTTTTGTAATCATCAACGCAATGAAACAAGGAGTAAGTTGCACCAAAACTTTTAGGATCCGTAAGGCGGAGAGGGTCAAATGACCAAAAGATAAAATCAGAAAACTGAATAGATGAAAAATATTTTTTTAGTCTTGATTGAATACTTTCTTCATTGAGACGAAAGAAAAAATCAGATTTGACTGCTGAGGGATATTTGTTCCTGTAAGAAATAACAGATAGGTTTGCTGTAATTTCAACAGAATTAATTTTTCGGTTAAAAAAATTTGAAGGTTTCCAGTTTGTAGGTGGGTTAACAAAGATAATTTTGTTTTTCCTGGATAATTCATAGGCCCAATTGTGTTTTGAATACCAGATATCACCCCAGGGTTCATTGGAAACAATAACAATATTACGACCTTCCAGTTTCACAATGTAAAGGTATTATTTTTTCCGGTTTCTTCCTGTAATCCTCGATAGAGTCTCCAGAATCCTGAAATGACGCGTTAAATAGGATGGGTAATCGGTATGTTTTTTTATTGGCGCACGCATGATGCTTTCAAATTCTTCTTCGGTAAGACCAAGTTTTTTAATCACATATTCTTTGTCGTCTTTCAGCATCTGCTCTTCATAAGGAGGCTTACTAATCATTTCCAGTGCTTCTTTACGGGAAATCTGTCCGGAACATACCATAGTAGAAAGATGAGCTTTTCGTTTGTCTATTCCAAACTTTACAGGCAAAATGTAACCCTGATAAAACCGGGTAAAAACGGACTCATAATGCTTACCTCCATAATCTTTCCAATCAAAATCATCCATTAAAAGTTGTTTTGCTTCATTACGATGATACTTCGTGTAATTCAAAAGCTGAACGGTTTTAATTTTCCCTGATTTTGCATTCACATACTGATCTTTGAAATTCCAGATCGGGTATGTTTTTCGTTTAAGTTTTCCAAAGCGATTGTGAATAGCTCGTATGTTTAATCCATCAAGTTTCCAGTGATACCAAGCTTCGGGGAGAATGCCTTCTGTGACTGTATTGTGACCGGTGATAACATGACGGATTTTAAACTTTCTGGCAGTTTTGTATAAAATTGCAACAATTGCCTGATCCGTAATTAACTCAATATCCAGAACAGATGCTCTCAGAAAAGACAACTGTATGTCCCGGAATTCTTCCCAGTCATTCACATATGTGTATAAATCTAAATCCAATCTATTCAGAACACCTTCAATATTTTTAACAGCTAATTCAGAGTTCCAGCCATTGTCGTAATGAACGATTAGGGGTCTCAACCCGATTTTTTTTGTGAAATAGGCAAGGTATGTGCTGTCTACGCCACCACTGATTCCGCAAATGCAATCATATTGTTTTCCTTCTCCGGCTTTTTTAATTTCCTTAATTACGTCTTGAAGTCTTTCATCCTCTTTCTCTTCGGGAATATTTGTAACTGAATACATTTTTTCATACTCGTAGCAAAAGTTACAAATACCTTCGCTGTCAAAAGTTATGTCTTCTACATCGGACGTTGATAAAATACAACGTTTACAAATTTGGTATGGTTTGTCGGATTTCAGATTAAATAATTTTAATGATTGTGATGGGATAACGGAAAAGCGTTATAATTAAATTAAAAGCTTTAATAACTTTTCTCTTAAAAGTAATTGGATGTTTAATGAATCGATGAGTATAGAAATCCAGATAGCGGAACAGTATGATACGGCTTACATTTTTGCTCATTGAGTTTTTGAGCATGAAATGGAAAAGTTTGCGAAACATGATAACATTATAAAATCTGGTGATTTCCGTTCCTTCAGATGAAAGTGTAAAATTATCTTTGTGTACACCACGCATTGATACTGCTTTATCAAGTGTGCCCGGATATAATTTGCATTGATAGGAAAGTCTGTAGAAAAACTCGTTGTCTTCATTCCAGCGAAGATCAACATCAAATGCACCCACTCTTTCCAGAGCTTTTTTTGTGACAGTAAAACCGTCAAGATGAATCCATCCATGGGCGCCTTCAAACAATTTCTCAAACAATTCGGATGGTTTTAATGCATAAGTCATTGTGGTTAACATCAGGTTCGTGCCCGATGCTGTAGCCGATTTCATTCTTTCAACATGCTTCTGCATGCTTTGTTCGTCGTAGCTGAAGGTTCCTATAGCTTCATAAACACCTTCCGCATCAGGAAAATTGTCAAATACTTTTTTTGTTTCAGAAAATCTTCCAGGCAAATAAAAATCGTCTGCATCAAGAAAGCTGATAAAAGGAAACGCTGCAAATTCAATTCCCCGGTTTCTTGTTATGTTGGCTCCATGATTTTTATTATCTGCATGGGTAAAAAAGCGAACATTTTCGAAACGAGCTTCGAGTTCACGACTTATTTCTGCGGAATTGTCCTGAGACTTGTCGTCAACAAGAATTACCTCGCCGGTTTCAGGTTGTTCAAGCGCTGATAATACCGATTTCTCCAGAAACTGGGATGCATTGTAAACCGGTATGATAACAGACACTTTCATGATTTGCAAATATATTGGAATAATCGTAAGTGAAGTTGCGTATTTGTAAACAGAAGAATCAAAAAGATAAAAAGAAGTTATTTTTTTGTAAAGTGGTAAAGCCCAAGAGCAAGCTTTTGTGTTTCATAGGCTGAAGCTTCTGCGAAGTATTCGGGTACGTAACCGTCTTTAATAATTGAAAATTCTGTCAATTCAAGATTTTTTAAAATGTGAATCATATCTTCTGGGTGAAAAACACGATGGGCGTTGAATTCAATGCGTGGCTGACCAACAGGGACTGTAATGTAAAGGTTTCCTTCGGGAGCCAGAACCCGCTGCAGTTCTTCGAGTGCTTTTATATGTCCGTCGGGCATTACAGGATCCCCATAGCGTCCAAGTCCTATATGTTCAATAACATGAAAAGTAGAGAGAGACTCGATGCTATTATCTTTAAAAGGGAGTTTCAGGATATCACCAATTACAATTTTTAGATTCGGAATCTGAATATCTAGACTACGGTACTCAAGAAACTGTACCTCAGGAATCATTGTTGTCAAGCCAACCACAAAATTTAATTGAGAACCGATGTCAGTATGAAGTGAAGGTTTGTTTGATTGTATTCGGCTAAAGCCCCAATGATATTGATAAAGATAATGCCCGTCAATACCATGCTGGGTTGATTTTTCGTGAATTTTAGGAAGTGTGTGCTTACATTTTAATTTGGGCTTTCCGCTCTGCAGTTTTTTGAAACGTCGGTAATCACACCAGAATCGCCAGTATCTAGGGATTGCCCGAATCATTTGAACAGGGTCGCAAAAAGCAGCTATATGATTTCGTATTGAACCCATTTTTCTATGATTTTAAACGGGCGAAAATATCGCCGTTGTTACGTCCCGTTGAACAATATTCAATTCTTGTGAGAAAAGCTTCCTTGTCAAGCCAGTCATTCTTTACAAATTCTATTTCACCTCCATGAAGTACATTGAATTGGTACGCTCCAATGCTACTGAGATGTTCAATGATTTTTAAAGTGTCAGAAAAGGCTTCTGTGGTAAATTCAAAAGAAATGAAAGGGATCTTTTTTGACAGCCCCTTGATGACATTTAGTTCAAAGCCTTCAACATCAATTTTGCAATAATCAGGACAGCCGTGGGATCCAATCAGCTGATCAAGAGTAATGGTAGATATCTCACCAGCCTTATTCCATTGAGCTTTTCCAAAGCGTTCTGTTTCTTTTACCTGTTCAATCCAGTGTTTGGATAATGAAGATACAGTGTGATTATCACTGACAAAAATTTCATGTTTACCTTCCTTTTCACTTACCGCTTTGGGTACTAAAATAAAATTTTTGTTTTTGCGAAATCGAATGTGAAGGTACTGGCGACAGTATTTCTGGGGCTCTGCCGCAATTACACGACAGTTATTTTTTAAAAAGAGATCTGAGAAATCACCAATGTTTGCACCAACATCAAAAACCAAAGAATTCGGTTTTACAAGATTCCTATAGAAAGGCTCAAGGGGATGAACCTCAAGAGAAGTTTTTTGATTGAAGCGATAGTAATCAACTCTGGCTTCAACACTGAAAAATCGTAGTAAACGCCTGATAAATGTTTTCAAAAGTTTTTTTTTGGTTTGCAAATATAGAAAAAACGCTGTAAAGGATTATGCATTATTTGAGCAACTTCTTTAAATGTATATCTTTGCAGAAAATTTCAGGTATTGATAATCATAACTTACAAACCCGGCAGGCTGGCCAATCAGTTGTTTTATTTTACGCACTTTGCTTCGGGTGTATTAAACAGTAAGACGAAAATGATTAGTTATTCAATAGCTGAGATGAAAGCCGGATTTCCTAATCTAAATAATGAGTTTCTGAAAAAGATGTCTGATGGCCAGTTTAGAATAGGTCAAAGTTCAATAAGCTACTTCGTGAACCGGTTGTTATTTTCATTGGGTAAAAGAATAAAAAATCCATGGATAAAAACGATTACGGTAGGATGGGAAGAAAGCAAATACGTTCAGGAAGTTATTTCTCTTTCTTCATCAGGTAAAACAAGAGTTTATGTTGACGGATGGAAATTTCGCGACTATGAAAGTGAAATTCAATGGCAGCATTTATTTAAAAAGATTTTTATGCCTGCTGATTATGCGGTTAAATATGTAAATAATCTTTTAAAGAAAAATAATGATGAGAATAATATTGTCATTGGAGTTCATATTCGCCTGACAGATTATTATCGGTTTTGCAACCGTAAATTCTTTTACTCATCGCAGCAATATCTTTCGGTAATGAAGCAGGCTCGCGAATTGTTCCCCGACAAAAAAATTAAATTTATGTTATGCTCCGATGAGAACATAAATGAATCTGATTATTCAGATGTTGACTTTTTTTGCTCAAGGGGTGATGAGCTTTGTGATTTGTATGCATTATCCAGGTGTAATTACATCATGGGGCCACCCAGCACATATTCGGCCTGGGCAGCCTATTTTGGAGATATTCCCTTATATATTATCGAAAATCCTGAGAATAAAATCAGGTTGGAGTCATTTAAAAAAGGTGGAATAAAAAATTATGATGAAGTGATTTCAAAAACTTTTATTGAAGCGCTTCGTTTGCAGGAGAAGGGCTTCTTTGCTGAGGTTACTAAGCCCCGGGACTAAAGAGTAATGCTTTTACAAATGTTTTATAATTCAGGAATTTCAAAGGCCTGATGCAGATCGCTCTTCTTAAATAAACCAATGCAACACTTTTCAAATTCATGTAATAAAAGAAGTTTCCGGTTTCAAGATAAATCCGGGATGGATCGTTGGAATATCCGGAATACTTTTTCTCAATTAAGATAACCAATCGGTTCGCATTTATTTTGCTGAGCAACGCTCTTTCAGTGAAACGATAAGTATGTGAAGTAGTGCTTTGAATCGACTGAAGTATTTCGTTATTACCTCCTGATGCGCGTGCTATTTCTGTTAAAATCAATTTCCCTTCCTCGAAGAAACGAGGAAGACTGCTTATAGTTTTAGAACCTTTATGATACCGAAAAACAACAACGCGATCCGGAATAGAAATGATCTGTTCGCTTGAAAAATGCAACAAATAGCGAATCCAGAATTCTGTATCCAGAAAAAATTGTAACGATTCATTTAAAAGCCCAACTTTATCGAATACTGATCTTCGGAAGAATGTGGAAGGTTGATCAATATGAGCATAAACAATGTTATCTTCAGGCTTTTCATGCACTGTGCTCCCGAAAGAATAATTTGCAATTTTATCTTTGAAATCAATGCGAATTTCGCGAGCGCAAACACAATTTATATCCGCATGTTCATTAAATGTTTTTGCAATTGTATGAAATGCATCTTTGGTAAAAAAATCATCAGAGTTAATCCAGATAATAATTTCTCCCGAAGCCTTTCGCAAACCTTTGTTTACTGCTTCAGCCTGGCCTTTATCAGCTTCACTGATTAGAATTGGAATGTGTTCTTTATAACGTGAAAGAATTTCAAGTGTATTGTCGGTTGATCCTCCATCTACAACGATGATTTCAATATTCGGATAATTCTGATGAATGACTGAGCATAAAGTATCTTCAATAAAGACACCCTGATTAAGGGTGGGAATAATAATCGACAATTTTGGCATCTCCGTTTCACCAGAAGACAAAAACTGTTTTTCTTTTTCCCTGAACCAAAAAATATTTTCGTTACAGTTCTTTTTCATTTCAGGATCGAATTCGATTCAATGCTTCTGAAAAATTTCTTACAGCGATCAGATTTGCATAAACATATACCTGTCCTGGTTTTTCAGGAATAAGGGTGTTGTTTTTTGAATCATATGTATAAAGTGAGAACCCGCAGTTTTGTACTGCATTATACAGTGTCTCACTATTTACTCCTGCCATATTCAGGTTTTTTTCTGTAAATTCAATCAGCATAACATCGGCATTCCCGGATTGAAAAAAATGGGTGCCTCCTTTTAAAACATGGGTTTCCCAACCTTCTACATCAATTTTTATTAGAGCGACTTTTGAAATTCCGGCAGCTTTTACATATGTATCGAGGGTAGTAGTTTTTATTTTTTTTATAACAGTAGGCCCTTCAGCCAATGGCCCTGCAAGAGAATTCCATGCATCATAACCTGAATCGGAAATATGCATTTCAGCATAACCTTCTTTGTCCGAAAGAGCAATTTGTTCAACAATAATATTGTTGATTTTATTAAATTGAATGTTTTTCTTCAGTTTTAGACAGGTAGTTTCAACAGGTTCGAAAGCATAAACGTTTTCTTGTGTCAGGCGTGCTGCCTGAAGTGCAAATAATCCTGTGTTTGCTCCGATATCGATAAAGGTATCGCCTTGTTTTATATAACGGTTCACAAAAATCTGTTCGTCATTTTCAAAGGAGCGTAAATAAATAAACTTGTCGAGTTCGCTTCCTTTGTTCAGAATCATAAATGTTTTGGGTGAAATTTTATGTATAACTTCACATCCTAATGATAAACCATCCCATTTTCTGAGTCGTTTTTCAGCACGTTTGGTATTCTTTCTGGTTTTGTATACATGAAGCAATGAGCCATGTCTAAGATGGTGAAAGAATTTATTAATAATGCTAGATTCATTCTTTACCATCACAAAATATTTTTGTTTTTAAACAAAGCATTCAGCTGTAATATTTCTCCTTGTTCAGAGCGATATGCATTCTCAATTTCACACAATACAAATCCTTTGTCAAGCATAAGTTTGTGCATGTCGTGAAATAAAGGTGCGAAATTATAAACCTGTCGAAGGGAGGTTTCCATGAATACAAAACGAGTATTTTTTAAAGTTTCCGTTGCGCCATGAATCACTTTGTCTTCAGCGCCCTGTACATCGATTTTCAAAAGATCAATTTTTGGAAAGTTAAATTTTTGAAAGATTGTGTCCAGCCTGGAAGTTTTTGTATTTAGGGTTTGAGCAGTATTGGTATCAATATTTGATAGTTCTTTAAGATTTTTGTTCAGATTTAAAAGAGATGAAGTTTCATCATTGTTATTTATATGAAACTCTGCTGTTCCGTCAGCATCAGATACCGCACAATGAATCACATGAACAGGAAAGCCGGAAGCTGAGAATTTCGTTTTTAGTTTTTCGGTTTTTAATGGGTTTGCTTCAATTAGGTAAAGCTGACGGAAAGGGAATAGGTTTCCAATGCAGTAAGCAAACACGCCATCGTGGGCGCCAATGTCAACATACGTGAGTGATGATCCGGGTTTCAGGTGATTTAAAATTGAATCAGGAACACCTTGTGATTGTTGAGCCAGATATACCTTACGATAAAGGTATGAGCGAATACTATTCTTAATTCGTTGAAATGCCATGTTAATTTTTTTCTACCGTAATTTCGTAATCTTCCTGGAAAAATCCATGCATGGGTTTAGGAATCTCGGTATCAGGAGATACATTCCCACATCCGACAAAAATAGGACAAAGCATTTGGTTATTGATGATGGCAAGTCCCTGTGCATTTATAAATAGCATCATCTGATATTCCCCTGGAATAATGTGAAGTTTGGGAATTTTAAAATCAATATAGAAGTCGCCTTTCCTAACGGAATATTTTTTCCCGTGAAAGCCAGACCAGAGTGTGGTCACACGGTTAGAGCCATTGCTGTTAAATCCAATTGCAAAAGTAGCATCTTCCAAAGGTTCTTCTGTATAGCATTCAATTCGTATAACCACATCATCAAATTGATTTAAGCTATTCTGAAGTGTACCTTCATAGTTCAGATATTTTATGTTTTTAATTTTTAATGTGTCAGAATCCTTGGTGTCATCAGAAAAAGTGAGCGATTTAAAATATTGTTGAATGACAACTCCGGGTTTTCCATGCGCAGCAATTTGCCCTTTTTCCAAAAGAATGCAGCGGGTACAAAGTTTTTCAACGCTGGCTAAATCATGACTGACAAAAATTACAGTACGGCCACCTGTAGCAACATCCTGCATCTTGCCAAGACATTTTCTTTGAAATTCTGCATCTCCAACCGCCAAAACTTCATCGATGATAAGAATGTCGGGCTCAAGATGAGCAGCAACAGAAAAAGCCAGTCTTACATACATGCCGCTACTGTAAAACTTCACCGGTGTTTCGATAAATTTTTCAATCCCAGAGAAGGCAATAATCTCATCCATTTTACGATTAACTTCTGCTCGCTTCATTCCGAGGAGTGTGCCGTTCAAATAAATGTTCTCCCGGCCTGTCAACTCAGGATGAAAACCCGTGCCTACTTCTAGAAGCGATGAAGTTCTGCCTGAAATCACAATCCGGCCTTTGGTAGGGTGAGTTATTCTGGAAATAATTTTGAGAAGAGAACTCTTGCCAGCTCCATTTCTACCAATAATGCCCAGGCATTCACCAGTCTCAACTGTAAATGAAACATCATCCAGAGCCCAGAAATCTTCTTTTAATTTTTGAGATCCAAAAAGGAACGGGAGTGAAAGTGATTCCCTCAGGCTTCCTGATCGGCTTTTGCCAATGCGGTACTTTTTTGATAAACCGGTGATCTGAATTGAAGGATTCATAGTTTAAACAATATCAGCCATGATGTATTCCATCTTTTTAAAATAAAATAAACCTGAAATAAAAAGAAGAAAGACAACTGCAAATGAAATCCAGATATGCTGAGGAGGAGCCGCTGTGTTTAAAAGGCACCAGCGAAATCCCTCAACGATGCCAGCCATAGGGTTAAGAAAATAAATCATCTGATACTTTTCAGGAACTAAGGAGGAAGGATATCCAACGGGTGTTGCATACAGACCCAACTGAACAATAAAGGGAACAATATGTTTGAAATCCCGAAATCGAACGGTTAGTGCGCTGATCCATATTCCTGCAGCAAGCGATGTGATTAATGTTAATAAAACAAAAACAGGTAAGTATAATAATGAAGCTCCCGGAGAATGCCGGTAATAAATCAGCAATACCAAAACAAAAAGAAGTGAAATAGCAAAATCAATCAATCCCGTCATTGCCTTTGAAAAAGGAATGAGTATTCTTGGGAAGTATATTTTCTGTATCATCGACTGATGGCTAATAATTGAATCTCCAGCCTGGCTCATTACGAAAGAAAAGTAGGTCCAGCCCGCCATGCCTGAAATGGCAAAAAGCGGATAGGGTATATTCAACGTGTCAACGGGAATGATGTTTCCGAATATGAAAGTTAATATTAACAGAATACATAAAGGTTGAAGCACAGCCCAGGCAAGGCCAAGAAAAGTTTGTGCATACCTGACCCTAATATCGCGATAGGTTAAAATGAAAAGCAGATCCCGATAACGATATAATTCTTTCAGATCGAAAAATACTCTCTTTTTCTTAGCGTCTATTACTGTTGTCTGCATATTGCCGGTAGAAGCAAAAGTAATAAAAAAAACGATATGCAGTCTGCAAGGCAACCTTAACAGGTTTTTTACTATCTTTGAAATAAAAACAAACATGAAGAGGACGCTGGTCTTAGTTGTTTTTGTTCTCAAAATATTATTTCTGCAGGCTCAGCAGGTTTCTTTGGTTGCCCCTTCCAATCAGCTTGTGACAGAAGATACTGTTGTCCAGTTTGTCTGGAATAAAATTCCGAGCGCACAGTCTTATCAAATTCAGATATCGACAAGCCCAGCATTCACTTCGTTTATATCAAATCAGTCCGGCATAACAGATCATCGGTATTCATACACTTTCAATCAGAACAGGAATACGTATTATTGGCGTGTACGTTCTTTTGACGGGGTTACATATAACCTTTGGTCAGTTATTAGATCAATGGATATTTTCTCGCCGGCATCATTGGATAGTGTTGTCCTTTGGCTTAGAGCTGACTCTGGTCTGATTCTCAGTGGTCCGAATATTACTCAATGGAAAGATCAAAGTGGAAAAGGAAATGATGCGACTCAGGCAACGTCTTTATCAAGGCCGGTTCTCGATACTACATACTTGAAAAATACGAACACACTTACATTTGATGGAGTAAATGACTTCCTGAATTTCCCAACATTGACCCTCAATCCAAGTTATTCTCTTATGCTTTTGCAATGTTCCTCTGGGGATGTTATGCTGATGGGAAATGCTGCAGATAACTATCAGATTCGTATGGGATTCCCCGGGAATAATCTTGCTGCCTACAATGGAACGATGACTTCATCCAGCTTTTTTCTCTCGCCACGTGAACATTTCTCTTTTCTTGGGATGATAAACAATTCGGGAGCTCTGAAATTTTATCAGAATGGGATTCAATATGGTTCGGGAAATATTGGGGGATTTGTTCTTAATACAATTGCGCAGTCAATCTCACTTGGGTTTTTATCTGGTTCTATATCAGAAGTATATGTTTTAACAGATACTTTATCTGTAGCTGACTTAGCACTACTAAATAAGTATATTTGTGATAAATACGCACCTCCAGTTTGTTTGGGCCCAGATACAACATTGTTATATGGATTTTGCCCAATTGTCCTGGAAGCGAAAACCTATTATCATAGCTATCTTTGGAATACAGGAGATACTACTCATTCAATCTCGACTAATTTGCCAGGCATATATTCAGTCAGGGTAACAGATGAGTTTGGAAGGGTATCAACAGATTCAATTTTCATTTCACGACCTCTACTCTCATTGAGTAATACCTCAATTTGTTTTTTGGATTCTTTACTTATTCAACCCGGACTCTCAAACTCATATTCTTTTTTATGGTCAACCGGCTCAACCGACAGCCTTCTGGTTGTTTCAAATCCAGGTATTTATTGGGTTGAAATTACCGATTCAACGGCCCTTCATTGCTCAGTACGTGATACAATTGTCGTTGCTGTAGATTCATTTCCGGTAACTGCTTCGC
>JAZDMK010000303.1:0-18512 GCA_043800975.1 Bacteroidota bacterium
ACGTATTCCCGCAGTTTGTATTTAAAGAATAAAAACTATATTTGAGAATCACAAAATCCAACCTACCATGAAGAAAGCTTTATCACTTCTTCTTTTTATTTGCTTGTTTACATTTCAATCAAAAACTCAAACTTTATTCTACGAATCTTTTGAATCGCCCTTGTTTCCACCCAGCGGATGGCAGAATGTTCAGATAGCAGGAACCGGATTATGGGACAGAGTTCCTTACGGATTTTTTTTCGAAGTATACCCGCATACAGGTTCAGCAATGGCCCGTTTTGACTGTTATAGTTTTCCGACTGGAACAATTGCCAATTTGAATACACCTTCTTTCGACTTAAGCAGTTTTAGTGGAAATGCAAAGGTTCGCTTCTGGATGTATCGTGATCAGAATATGCCCAGTTTTCAGGATAGCGTTGAAGTATACATCAACACTTCAACCAGCCTTTCCGGGGCCACGAAACTTGGATGCGTTTGGAGACTAACGAATTCGCCACCTGTTGAAACAACATCCGGATGGTATGAGTACACTTTCAATATACCCGGTTCCTTTACAGGGGTTACTAATTTTATTTTACTTGCCGGATATAGTGGTTGGGGTAACGATTTTTTTATTGATGACTTTAGTGTTTTTGTTCCTGTGGCTGATGACGCCGGGATATCATCAATTCCATCCCCATCGGCACCTTTGTTGATCGGCGTTTCGCCCTTCACAGTCCAATTAAGCAATTTCGGAACCAACTCCCTTTCATATACAACAATAAACTGGTCGGTAAATGGTTTGCTTCAGGCACCTTTTATATGGAGTGGAATACTTAGCCCTGGCAGCACATCTCCCCCAATCATGTTAGGCACGTATAACTTTGCTACCCCTGCCATTTATAAATTGAAAGCATGGACAAATAATCCAAATGGAACTCCTGATATCAATCCTGTGAATGACTCTACGATAAAGTTTGTGTTTCCTCAACTTTATGCATCAATTCCTTTTTCTGAAAACTTTGATGGTAATTGGATAAACAAAAACGATACTTTAGATGTACCAAATCCTTATTGGGTAAATTCACCTTCTTTTGGATACAATTCATGGCGTCGAGATGATCAGGGTTTGTCCGGTAACTGGTTATTATACACATGGAATCATGGGGCATACACACCAGCAGGCGCAAATTCTACCAACCATTCTGCAAGATTTCACTCATATAATGCAATTTCAGGAATGTCTGGAAAAATTGATCTTTATGTTGATTTCTCTCAATCTGGAAATAAAAAACTTCGTTTCTGGTATATTAATCCTGATGGAACCGACAGCCTGTTTGTACTTCTTTCAACTGACAATGGTGTTACTTTTTCATATAAATATGGGATAGGAAATGATAAGTACTGGAATGAACGTACTGTCTTGCTTGGTGGATCAATCAATACTCAATGTGTGCTCCGATTTCAGGCAAAGTCCGATCATGGTTATACTGATATAGGCCTTGATGAAATTCGCCTTACAATTCAACCCCCAAACGATATTACAGCTTTCAATATTACAGAACCAAACAAAGGACACTGTAATATGAGCGCTTCAGAAAACTTCAGTATAAAGGTTACAAACATAGGTGTTTCAACCGCAACTAATATTCCGGTTGCATATTCAATAAACAATGGGATAAGCTGGATAAATGAATTTATTCCCGGAAACATTCTGCCAAACGACACAGTAGAATACACATTTTTAACACCTGCTGATTTTTCTGTACCCGGGCAATTTTCCTGCATAGGAAAAACAATTATGTCAGGAGATATGGATACCACTAACGACAAGACTCAACGATTTATCACTTCAAATACTGAAATTAATTCTTTTCCCTTTTGTGAAAATTTTGAAACCGGATACTCTCCATTCTTTGTACTTAAAGATACTATGGAATCAGACATTTCAATCAGTAGCAATTCAGGAACCGGAGGAAGCTGGGGTTTGCAAATGACCGGGGGGTCATTTTTAGACTGGCCAACCACAGGTGGAGAAACATCTTTGAATGTATGGAATGAGTATTTCTCGCACCATGCCAGCGCAGCAACGTGTAATATTGATGCAACTTCTCTTACTTCACTCATGCTAAAGTTTGACCTCGTTCAAACTTATTCAAACAATATTTCCTACAGCTGGTTTAGAGTATTGGTAAATGGAATTCAAATAGCTGATACTGCAGGGATATCGAACTTTAAGCCTCTGGGATATTATCAATCACCGACACACTATTTTGATCTGACTTCATACGCTGGAACCAATTTTATTATTGAACTTCAATCATCTTGCAAGTACAAGTTTTTTTATGACCAGTCAGATGCATCATACTTAGATAATATTTATTTATTTTCCGTAGAATCGAATGATGTTGGTGTCAGCGTAGTAAAGAAACCAATCAATAAAATGTGCGGTGTAGCCTCTGATTCTGTCATCGTCTCTATTTCAAATTTTGGCTCATCGACGCAAACAAACATTCCTGTGACAGCATTGATCAATACTCCTTCCGGGATACAGACTCTAAGTGGTATTTTGCCCGGCCCTCTTTTGCCTAGCGAAACTGATGACCTGAATTTGGGTATTGTGAATTCACTTGCAGGAGGAACTTATAGTATTAAATCATACACTTCCCTTGTTGGAGATATTATGAATCATTTTAACGATACCGCGAACTACTCATTTTCTATTGCAACTGAACTTCCCACACCTCATACTGAAAATTTTGAAAGCACGACTCCTTTAGAAAACTGGTATACGACAAACATGCATGTTTCTCCTACAGGAAACCATGGAAACACCAGCGCCATACTTTCAGCTAATGTAAATACTAGCCTTACTTACCTTTCCAGAATGTCAAAAAAAGTGGGGTTTGTTCAAAATGGAGATTACTTGCAATTCGATTATCGAATTGTAAACAATGACAGTGGAAACACAGCAACTATACTGAATCCATCTGATTTGTTAAGAGTTCAGGTTAGCACCGATTGTGAAATCCATTATATTCCGTTTTATTCAATTAATCAGTCAAACCATATTCCATCAACAAGCCTTAAACAAGTTTTGCTACCGTTAACTTCTTATGTTGGAAATTCAATTATACCTAGATTCTTGATAACCTATGGCGGATCTGGAAACTATTTCGTGGATATTGATAATGTTAGAATCGGCCCACGTATTTCTCTTAACCTTGGCAACGATACTGCAATCTGCTACCCAAACACGATTGTGCTTGATGCTGACAGCGGGGTTGGTTTTACTTATGAATGGCATGAAGCTTCCACACCGGGAATCATTGGAACAAACCAAACATTTTCTGTTTCTCAAAGCGGTTTATACTACTTACTCCTGACAGATAGCATTGGTCAAATGTTCACTGATTCTATAAATATTACGATTGTAAATCCGAATTCTATTTTCATTTCAAATGACACTACATTATGCGCCAACAACACTCTGGAGTTGAATGCAGGTGCCGGATTCACAAGCTATCTTTGGTCAACAGGAGCTAATACCCAAATGATTTCCGTAGATACTACAGGCATTGGTCTGGCTACAGTCACATACAGTGTGTCGGCATCTCTTGCAGGTCAATGCTCAGGTATCGACACTATTTCAGTCCACTGGATAACTTGTCCGGGTATCGCTCAAAATCATGTCAGTTGGGACGTTCAGCTTTATCCCAACCCAACAAATGGCGAATTCACCCTATCCACCGGTGTTTCGATTGGTCATGCTGAAGTAACACTTTATGATAAATATGGAAGAATGTTGGAACATTGGAATACGAATGGAAAAATTAAAAATCTGATAAATATTGGGCATCTTGCTTCAGGTGTATATACACTATATGTCAGGAATAGTCGGGTGACGAAGATTCTAAAAGTTGTAAAAGAATAATAAATAAAAAATGATAATGGAAGTTGTCACATTAGCAAATGCGGCTATGATACATATTTACCCCTCCATAGAATTCAAAAACTGATTTTCTATCTGGGTTAAAAAAAGCCTGCAAAATTTGCAGGCTTTTTTTTTGATTGAACATTTTAGAAAAATCAATTTTAAAAATACGTATTCCCGCAGTTTGTATTTAAAGAATAAAAACTATATTTGAGAATCACAAAATCCACTTATCATGAGGAAGTTATTATCCCTTCTTGTAGCAATAACAATGCTTGCTATTCAGGCAAAAGCTCAGACCTTAATCAGTGAATCCTTCGAATCGGTTACTTTTCCACCTGCCGGATGGCAGAATGTTCAGGTTTCAGGAATCGGACTCTGGGATCGTGTCAGCGTAGGTCAATATGTAACGGCCTCTCCACATACCGGCACTGGCATGGCGCGTTACGACTGCTATTCTTATCAATCAGGCACAGCTGCCTATCTACAATCACCAAGCATCAATCTGACTACCTCTGGAGGGAATGCAAAACTTCGTTTTTGGATGTATCGTGATGCTTCTTTTGCTGGATATAGCGATAGTGTCGTTGCATTTATCAATACTACAAACATTATTACTAGTGCAACAAAACTGGGTTGTATAAGAAGACATTACCAACAAACACCTTCCCAAACTGCTGTAGGCTGGTATGAATACACCTTTTCAATTCCAGGAGCTTTTAATGGAGCAACGAATTACATTTTCTTGGAAGGAACCAGTGGTTTCGGCACAGAAATGTTTGTTGATGATTTTCAGGTTTTTATCCCGTCTCCTAATGATGCAGGTATTGCTGCTATTACTGCACCTCCGTCAATAATAATGGCCGGAACACAAAATGTAGACGTTACGTTACACAATTTTGGAAGTGCAACTCTGTCAACAGCCAGTGTTAACTGGTCAGTAAACGGAATCTTGCAAACACCTTATCCATGGAGTGGTACACTGGTAACAGGAGCCACTTCCACATCCTCTACTATCGGAAATTACAATTTCACCTCAGGTGTTTATACTATTAAAGCATGGACCACATCTCCCAATGGAGGAATCGATGGTGACAATTCGAATGATACCGTTTCAAGAAACATTAGTGTGCAAGGATTCGCTGCACTTCCCTTTTTCGAAGGTTTTGATGGGGTATGGATGAATAAATCAGGTACACGTGATGTCCCTAATGGATATTTTAACAACACACCACCTACCGGGAACAATTCCTGGCGTAGGAATGACGATGGAGTAAGCGCTGTATGGACATCAAATAATGCTGCATATACACCACCAGGCGCAATTTCATCGCTCCATTCAGCACGCTTTCATACCTATGATTGCAGCTATGGAGTTTTCGGATCATTTGATATTTATGCCAACTTTACACCTCCCGGTATTAAAACTTTAAAATTCTGGCACATCAATACCACTGGGAATGATTCACTGAAAGTATTTCTGTCAACCGATGGAGGAACTACATTCACAAAACTTCAATCATATGTTGTATCAGCAACCTGGACCCAGTATTCACTTACCCTTGGCGCATCTGTTGCACCTAACTGCGTAATTCGTTTCACTGCCAAGTCAGACTTTGGAATGAGTGATATCGGGTTGGATGAAGTGGAAATACTTTTACCGGTTGCCAACGATGCCGGTATTGTTTCTATTGAATCTCCACAGTCTCCGATTATACAGGGGGTATCCAATTTTTCTGTTAAAATGACCAATTTTGGAACTGCCGTTTTAAATTCTGCTTCGATCAACTGGGCCGTTAACGGCGTTACCCAAAGTCCGTTTGTGTGGAGCGGAACACTGGGTTCGGGTGGAACTTCCCCTGCAATTATTATCGGAACTTACAATTTTGCTTCTGCCGGAACTTATCTACTAAAGTCATGGACTTCCAATCCTAATGGAGTTATGGATGGTTATCACGGAAATGACACAACAACAAAATCCGTCTATACCCAATCCTACGCAACGCTTCCGGTGTCTGAAAATTTTGATGGTGTTTGGATCAACAAAAACGACACCAATGATGTTCCATCTGCATATTGGAAAAATACGCCAGCTTTTGGTAACAATTCATGGCGGCGTGATGATGAAGGATACACAGGCCATTGGGCTGCCAGTACTGCTGGCGCATTTGCTCCAACTGGCGCAAATAGTACAACTCACTCTGCCCGTTTCCATACTTACTATGCATCGGACAATACAATTGGGAACCTGGACTTGTTCTGTAACTTTACTCCTGCAGGGAATAAAAAAACACGCTTCTGGTATATTAACCCTGACGGAAACGATTCATTATTTGTATATCTTTCTACGAATAACGGGCTCTCATATTCTTTGATCGGAAGCTACGGTATTCAAACTGTATGGGATGAAAAACAACTGATGCTAGGAAGCTCTGTTAACGCGCAAACTATTGTTCGTTTTGCTGCAAAATCTGATTTCGGAATGACAGATATCGGGCTTGATGAAGTAAAAGTTATACTTCAACCTGCCAATGACATGAAAACATTTGCATGGACAGAACCGCTCGGCGATTGCGGCATGACAAACTCTGAAGCCGTTAGTATTTTTGTAACCAATCAGGGATCAAACAATGCAATTGATGTTCCGGTTGCATACTCAATCAACAATGGCACTTCCTGGGTCTTTGATACTATCCCCGGGACGATTGTACCTAACGACACCGTTGAATTCACTTTTGATACACATGCTGATTTTTCAACGGCTGGTGTTTATTCTTGCATTGGTAAGACACTGATGCCTGCAGACGGTGATACGACCAACGATAAAATTCAGTTATCCATGATCTCCTATGGTGACATAAACACATTCCCCTTTTTCGAAGATTTCGAGAATGGATATACTGTGTACTTCAAACAAAGCCACAGCACTCAATCAGATGCTTTTATCAGTAATACCGCCGGAACTGGCAATACTTTTGGCCTTATCTATACTGGAGGAATTTATGATGGCTGGCTTACCAGCGGTGGCGAAACACCTACCAATGCATGGATTGACTACACAACGCATCAAGCACAAGCAACCAGTTGTACTGTGGATGCCACTGCCCTCACAACTCTGTTACTTAAATTTGATTTACGACAAAAATATTCTTATAACACTACTTACAGCTGGTTCCGGGTTCTTGTTAATGGCACGCAGATCAGCGACACAACAGGCATTTTAAATTTCAATCCGGTGACATATGATTCCGATCCTTTCGTTACAAGGTATTTTGATTTGACTCCTTATGCCGGAACTACTTTCACTCTTACTTTTCAATCCTCTTGCAAATATGGTATCGACAACAGTTTAGGTTATGACTTCGATGCTGTGCAGGTTGATAACATTGCCATGTATTCGCCCCAGCCTATTGACGCCGGTGCTTCTAATATTACTCACCCTGTTGGCGGTATGTGCGGGCAAGCAGCCGATTCAGTGATGGTAACCATTACGAATTTTGGGACCGCTCAAGCTTTCAACATTCCGGTTACAGCTATTATCACTGGTCCTTCTGGAAACACCACACTCAATGTCAATTATATCGGGCCCTTAATGCAGGGCGTTTCCGTGAATTTGTACATGGGGACAATAAATACGATTACAAGCGGAAACTATCAGGTTAAAGCTTACACTTCCCTGACAGGCGATAACGTAAATCATTTTAACGATACATCAATTTATAATTTCAGTATAGAAGCAATCTTGCCCGTACCAAATATTGAAACCTTTGAAAGCGCAACCCCCCTGGCAAACTGGTCAACTTCTATGTGGGTTTACCCAACGGGCGATCACGGCAACACAAGCAATGTATTGTCTTATAACATGAGTACTGCAAGTACTTATTCATATGCCGTGATGTCAAAGAAAGTGGGATCTATTACATCTGCGGATTACCTGACTTTTGATTATCGTATTGTAAACAATGATTTTGGCAATACGGCCGCTGTTCCGGCAACTGCCTCCGATGCAATTGATATCTGGGTTACGGCAGATTGTGGAGATAATTATACATGGTTGTATACGATTGATTACAACAATCATATTCCTACAACAAATTCAACACAGGTAACATTACCCTTGCTTTCCTTTGTGGGCACAGATATCACACCCTATTTTGCCATCTACTTTGGTGCGGGTGATTATTTTGTCGATATCGACAACGTAAAAATCGGCCCTCTGTCAACTCCGCTTAATCTTGGAAATGATACTGCCATCTGTAGTCAGGATACACTTTACCTTGATGCCGGATACTACAATCCCGGAAACACCTACGAATGGCATGAAGTTTCTACGCCGGGAATCATTGCAACTACACAAATTCTGGCTGTTACTGAGACTGGGTCTTATTACGTCATTGTCTATGATGGTCTTGGAAATATTCTGACAGATGCTATTAACATCACGAGTTTAAATGGCGTGAATTTAGGCAATGACACAACCGTTTGCACGAACCATTTATTATCGATACAGGCTTCGCCGGGATATACATCATACCTCTGGAACACAGGTGCAGCAACACAAAACATTTCAGTCGATTCCACCGGTGTTGGCTTGAATACGGCTATGTATATTGTAACTGCAACCTCTGC
Source organism: Bacteroidota bacterium (assembly GCA_043800975.1). Lineage (GTDB taxonomy): Bacteria > Bacteroidota > Bacteroidia > Bacteroidales > JAHJDW01 > JAZDMK01. The sequence goes on from JAZDMK010000303.1 coordinate 8,543, forward strand.
GGGCGGCTCCTGCCAGTCAGTCGACACCGTTTATGTCACTTGGGTTAACTGCCCTGGCATCCCTGAAAATCAGGCCGGATACGAAGTGTACGTTTATCCGAATCCCACTTCAGGCAACTTCTCTGTGATTACCGGACCTTCTGTAGGCCCCGCTGAAATTAGCCTGTACGACATGCACGGAAGATTATTGCAAACAGGAGAAACAAATGGAAGATCCCATTTCACTGCCGATATCTCAAAACTTGCTGCCGGTGTGTATACCGTTCAGATACGAAACAGTAATCTTGTGAAACGATTGAAACTGATTAAAAATTAATTTATTTCTGAAAGGGCCGGTTCATCCGGCCTTTTTTCTTTTCAAGAATGTGTTGTTATTATTTTTTTTATTTCTATGCATGGCAGGATGCTTGCTGTCGTATTTTTATCCTTTCATGCAAAAACTAAAATTCATACTCGCTTTTCTTTTTTTACCTGCTATACTCTGTGGGCAAGAGTTTGATTTTAATGTTTCTTTCTACAACACTCAAATCACGCTGCGGGCCGATTCCGGCATGATGCTCAACGACCAGCGCATGAATGCATCCGCAGAAAATGTAAATAAGTATTACCATGCGATGGTGATCGCTCCAGTCGATCCTTACATTGCATCTTTAAAAAAACAACGTAAAAAAAACGGTCTCAACGACTGGCTCATGTTTGATCTCATGCAACAGTCCGCCGAAGTTCTGTTTCCGAATGCATCCCAAAATTATAAAACTCTTTTCCTCTGGTATATCGCTTCTGAAATTGGATACGATCTGGAACTATATCTTGCAGGACACAATGCATCCATTCTTGTCAGAACAAAAGAGACTTTGTATGAACGTGATTTTTATCAGAAAGATGATATCTATTTTGTAAAAATTTATCCGGATGAAAGACCCCGCGGGCAGGATTTCAAATACCAGCGATTCATTCCACCCTTTGACAATACAAACGCAGCTCCTTTTTCCTTTCTGCTCGACAGCCTTCCTGTTTTAACCGATGAGCCTGTATCTCGCGACCTCACATTCATTCATGATGATAAAAATTATTCGGTCAGTATTAAAATTAATCAGAATGCTTTGGATTTAACGGAACATTATCCCATCGTCAGTCAGGATTTTTACTTTACAGTCCCCTTGTCGCACCTTGCCTTGCGTGAAATAAAACACGCATTTTCTGATTACCTGAAAAAACGAACCGTTCCTGAAGGATTAATTTTTTTACTAAGCTTTGTACGTACTGCATTTATATACGAACCTGATATTATTCAGTTCCGTTCGGAGTTTCCGTTCACTGCGGAGCAAACATTATTTTTTGGAAAATCAGATTGTGAAGATCGTTCTGCATTGTTTTTTCAGCTTGTAAAAACTTTCTATCCTGAAATACCCATGATTGTACTTGAGTTTCCAGAACATGTTACAGTAGGCGTTGCACTTCCTGAAGCTTCCTCATTATACCCTGTTATGCATAAAAACAGACGTTATTATATCTGCGAACCCACCAACCCCGGCAACGAGCTTAAGCTGGGCCAGACCACGCTGGCAGGACAGAACTATAAAATTATATACGACTGGGAACCCCCGGTAAAGAAAAGTAGTAAGCGCTAAGCTTTATTAAAAATTCAGAATTTACTTCTTCGCTTCTTCTTCCTTACTCATTTCAATCCTGCGAACAGTAACAAAATTATCATCACAGGCTTCGAAATAAACAACGGCTTTGTTCACAGCTCCATCTGAAATCTGACGAGCCATAATGGCAAAGTCTTTATCATAGGATAAATCTGTTTTCAGATCATCCCGCACAACCATTCTGAAAACGTAGGCAGATCCTTCCTTGCAGAATTGAACCGATTTTGTTTTTCCATTAAAAAATTCTTCCTTCACAAGAAAATCGCCAAGCTTCGTGGCTTCAGCATCTGTTACACCATTTTTATAAAAGAGCTCACCTTTGTTTATTATCTTGCATTTGCCGAAATCATTGGGCTTAACTGTACGCAAAGTTTTGAATTTCGAATCACACAGATGGCCTTCCAGCGGTTTTTCAGGAAATAAATGCGTTTGAATCGTAGTCAGATAGGAAGCCATCTTCTTCACGTAGCTTTCATCTTTATCAATTCCTTCCTTGACAACAAAACGAACAAGATATTTTTCGCCTTCCTTGTCCAGCTGCACCGAAGCACCTTCACCTGTGAAGTATTCTGTTTCCTGTAAAAAATCGCCCAGCTTCTGCCCTTCTTCTTTTGTCACATTATCTGTGTAAAAGACTTCACTTTTTCCGAACTCGATTTTGGTTCCGTAGTTTGTGCATGCTGCAAAAGTTACTGCTATTATAGCCAGTGCAAGAATTGAATAGATTTTTTTCATACTGATTTCTGTTTGGTTTCAATGTCAAATTTAATAAACATTTTATACTTCCCAAAAAAACGAAATTATTATTATCAGATTACTTCTTTTACATTTGTTGAATAATCCAATTGCACATGAAACTGATTTACTCCATTCTCTTTTCTGCAGTTTTAATTCTATCCTGCATTCATACAAATGCCTGCACCAATATTATTGTTACGCGTTCGGCCAGCACCGACAAATCGGTGATGATGACCTATGCAGCAGACTCGCATATTCGCTATGGGTATTTATTTTTCTACCCTACAGCTGATCATCCGGCCGGTGCCACGACCGACGTTATCCATTATGAAAACGGAAAACTGATGGGACGCATTCCCGATGTTCCGCACACCTATAATGTTATCGGACTGATGAACGAAAATCAGGTTGCCTGCGGCGAAACCACATTTGGCGGACTCGACAGCTTACAAAACCAGCCCGGGGCCATTTTGGATTATGGTTCTCTGATGCGCATTGCACTGCAGCGCTCGAAAACTGCACGCGATGCGATTCGCGTAATGACCGAACTGATCGAACAATACGGTTATGCATCTTCCGGAGAATCGATTTCAGTGACCGATAAAAACGAAGCCTGGATTCTTGAAATCATCGGAAAAGGAAAATACGAAAAAGGCGCTGTGTGGGTGGCCATGCGTATTCCCGACGGTTGCATTTCAGGGCACGCGAATCAGGCACGTATCACAACGTTTAAATTTCAACAAAAAAATGAATGGAACAATCTGAAACAGGAAGTTTTTCATTCGAAGGATGTGATCAGCTTTGCAAAGGCGCACGGCTTTTACAAAGGCACAGATGAAAGCTTCAGCTTTTCGGATGTATACAACCCCATCAACTTTGGTGGTGCACGTTTTTGCGATGCAAGGGTGTGGTCGTTTTTCCGTAAATGGAATGCATCCATTCGCGAAAGTCCTTACTACACCGAGTATGCAATGGGTAAGTTTTATAACAGCGAAAAGTTTTTTGACGGAAGTTTGAATCCCAACAAATTTGTAAGCAACCGCCTTCCATTGTGGATCAAGCCTGACAAGGCCGTCAGTCTTTCTGATGTGATGAATGCCATGCGCGATCATTACGAAGACACTCCTTTGGATATGCGCGATGGCATAGGCGCCGGGCCTTATCACTGCCCCTATCGTTGGCGTCCGATGGAATTTAAAATCGACAGCAATACCTATTTGCATGAACGTGCCATTGCAACGCAGCAAACCGGTTATGTTTTTGTTGCGCAATCGCGCGACAGACTTCCCGATCCTGTGGGCGGCATTTTTTGGTTCGGTGTGGATGATGCCGACGGATGTGTGTTTGCGCCCATGTATTGCGGCATAAAACGCATTCCATCTTCCTATGCACAAGGCAACGGCTCGATGATTCAGTGGAGCGACAGCTCAGCCTTCTGGACGTTCAGCATGGTTAATAATTTTGGCTACTCCAAATACGACAGGATTCATCCGGAAGTAGAAAAATACCAGAAGGAATATGAAACTTTATTCATGAACGAAGTAGCTGCACTTGACGCAAAAGCTGCATCCTCAAGTGAAAGCGAGATGCTGGAAATGATCACACAGTTCAGTGTAAGTCGCGGAAACCAGCTGGTGAAAGACTGGCGCGTGTTTTTTCAGTATCTGTTTATGAAATACATGGATGGAAATCTGAAGAAAACCGAAGGAATGAAACTCACGGAAAATGGCAACGGCAAAGGTATTCCTGTGAAGCCCACTCATCCCGGATACGGTAAGGAATGGGAAAGATTGATGATGGAGAATACGGGAGAAAGGTATTTAGCAAAATGATGCGGATTGCGGATTCTTAATTTTATTTAAATAACCTATGGCAACCATTAAAACTGCTCAAATGGATATAAAGAAAAAATTCAGAAGTGCCATCAAACGTGGAACAGGTGAAGCATATCTGTTGATGAAAAACAATCCTGGTGTTGATTTTTCAAATGCGATCATAAAAGCCGCACTGATAAATTTATCTTACGATAACCAATGTGAAAATAGCAGAGCGGAATATGTATACGACCTCATGGAACTTTCTGGTCAGAAAAAGAAAATTCGAAAGGCTATTTTAAATGGGTTAATGAATGAAAAACACGGAAACTGTGATCTTGTACAATTGTTTGAGCTTGCAGTAATATTGGTAAAACATGAGGATCAGGAAGCCAGAAAAGCCATATACAAAAGGTTTAACAAGAAAGATGAAAATGCAGTTTGGGCCGGAGTAAACTCTATTATTGAACTTGATGGACTACAAGGATTGATAAGAGTTGCAGATGCAAGAGGTAAAATGATAGTCAAAAATTATGAGGAGTGGGATAATGGGTTTTTAATAAAAGATTTCCAAGAACAAAATCCTGGCATTAACGCTTGGAACGAACTAATAAAAGCCGGAAAAGACAATAAATTTATTAAAGCATATCTGGACGCAATAAGAAAAAACAAAAGGTTAAACCGAAGAAGAGTCCGACCCAAATGCAGCTATAAAACGGTTAGAGATAGAATAAACAAAAATGCTATTCAACCGCTTCCTTTTTATGGAGTAAAAGAAATTTCAAGTTCTGATATTAAAAAAAATGCTGCTGATTTTTTAAAAGAAAGTAGTCCGGAGAGATTAGAAAGTTATCTTAGTGTTTTTGAAGAAGTAAAATATCCTTACGATTACAAAACAATACTAAATCTTGCAAAGAAACGAAACAGAAAGAACAGCAGAATATGCGAATTTGCAAGCACTGCACTGAAATATTTTTCTGGTGAAGATATTCGCAAATTTGCACTTGAGAAAATACAAACTATAAGAATTCCTTATGGCTATTTGGATTTACTTGTTTCAAATTACAAAAAAGAAGATTCAAAGCTTTTTACTAAAATCATATCTCGTTGTAAAGATGAACATGAAGCCCATACTATTGCACAAAGAATTATTAACATTTACGAAGCCAATAAAACACCTGAATGTAAAAAACCGCTAGAAGATATCTACAACAGGATCAACTGCGGAATCTGCCGACATCTGATTGTTAAAATTTTAATTAAAAACAAAGTTCTTTCTTTAAAAATAAAGAATGAGATTCATTATGATAGTTACGAGGACACTAGAAAATTAGCCAAATCGCTTTCATCCAAATAACTCAATAACTAATAACTTATAACTCACTACTTCTTCTTCGGCTGATAACCGCGCTGCTTAGCCATCTCTTCCAGGCGAAGCTGAAACTTCGATTTCTTGACCGTCACATTCTTCGCTTTGTTGGCATTGATTTTCTCCATCACTTTATCATGATTCACAAACCTGCGGAAGGCGTACTGTTGTGCAAAAGTCAACATGTTGGCCAGGAAATAATAATAGCTTAATCCGGATGCGTAATTATTAAAAATACCCAGGAACATAACCGGCATGATATACATCATCACTTTCATTCCGGGCATCTGTGTGCCAGTGCTCATCATATCCATGTTTGTACGTGTATAGATGATCGTCGAAATGGTCATAAGCAATGTGAATAAACTTACGTGATCGCCGTAGAAAGGAATATTAAATCCAAGACTCAGAATCGAGTCGTAAGAAGAAAGATCTTCTGCCCAGAGGAAACTCTGCTGCCTTAGTTCGAAGGATGCCGGGAAAAAGCGGAACATCGCAATCAGAATCGGGAACTGAAGCAGCATCGGAATACAACCAGCCATCGGGTTAACGCCCGCCTTCTTATACAGTGCCATCGTGGCCTGCTGCTTTTTCATCGCATCTTCCTTCTTGGGGAATTTCTTTCCAATCTCTTCTACATCCGGCTTCAATACACGCATTTTTGCGGAAGACATATACGTTTTTCGGGCAATCGGGAAAAGCAATATTTTTAAAAGAATCGTCAGTATTAAAATGATAATACCGTAATTAAATGCAGTGTTTGTTTCCAGAAAATTAAATACAGGAATTGTGATATACTGATTAAACCAGCGCATCAGGAAGAAGCTCCAGCCCAAAGGAATCACACGTTCATAATCATCATGATACTGACGCATGGTTTTATAATGATTCGGACCAAAATAAAAATTCATGGCGAAGCTTTCATTGTTTGTCTGGGCATTAAAAGGAACACCCATCTTGGCTTCGGCTTTCTTCAGATGATTGTGCATGGTATCTGTTACCTTAACTTCAACATCCGCATTTGCAAAACCAGCAGGCGCACTCAGTATTGAGGAAAAGAACTGCTGCTTGAATGCCATCCATTTTACTTTTGTCTTTATGGACAATTTATCTTCGCTGCTTTCTGAAAGATAGTCTACTTCCTCATCAGAGAAGCTTTTGTAATAAACTGTAGAGTTAGCGTGCTCATTCGAGATACTCTTTTCGATACGCGGCATTTGAATTTTCCACATCAGATCAACATAGCCGGAATTGGCCATGATGATATTCTTCATCCCATTGAAGCCAATACTGAAGCCCATATCATATTTATTTCCGCGAAGGGTATAAATAAAATCAATCGACTTTCCGGAAGTAGCGGAATCAGCAACAAGGCTCATCACAAGGGTAAGACTGTCTTTCCCTTTTACACTCATCGAGTCGGAAGTAAGTGCCTTACCGCCAGCCAGCATAGGTTTGAAATACAAGGATCCCGTGTTAATCGAACGGTTGTTTGAAAAGAAGTTCAGACTGAATGTTGTTGAGTCACCGTTGAAAAGATAAAGCGGCTTCTGATCGAAAGTTTTATAATTCTTCAGCATCACCGAATAGATGCGGCCTCCGAGCGTAGAAAACTTAATGCGGAACATTTCGTTTTCCACCGTGATCATTTTGTTTTTTCCTTCAGCAACATATGCAAAAGAGCCCAGTTCGTTTTTCTGATCCGCTTTCATCGCTGAATCACTTACCTTGCTGGTATCGCCTTTAACGGCAGCTTTTACAGCTGTGTCTTTCTTAACGGGAACAACCTTGGCTGCGTTTACAGAATCGTCAATCTTCTTCTGCACTTTGGCAATGGAGTCCTGCACGCGTTGTTTCTTCTCAACTTCTTCTTTGCTGGGCTGTGTGATAATGCCGTATACCACAAGGATGGCTACGATCAGTAAAATTCCGATAATGGATTGTTTGTTCATGCTTCTTCAATTTCTGTCCTCCGGAAAATCCGGTGAGGGGGTGCAAATATAGTGGAAAATTAAAAAACCTGCTTCGATTGTTTTTGATTCAATCGTCAGGATGCTGAAATTAGCGGTTAAATGGAAGGGGGAAGTGGCGGTAGTAGTAATCAGTGATCAGTCTGCCGAGACGGGTCAGTGATCAGTCTGCCGAGACGGGTCAGTGATCAGTTTTTTTACTTTGCGGTTTTTTCTTTAACACATAGGAACAGTAGGAAAACATAGTCACATAGAGAAATACAAAAAGTTGGATGCCGTATACGCCGAGGCGAATCAGTAATCAGTTTATGAAAAATAAATAACTTTGCGTTCTCCGCGTCTCTGCGCTCCAGTGGCTTCGTATTTTGGTGTTCTTTAGTGTTTCTGTGTTTTGGTGGCACCCGAGGCCGAGGGCCGAGAGCAACCGAAGGTGCAAAGCACCTGAGCTCTCGAACACATTTGAAAATGATGAATAGTGAGAACCAGCAGGCTTGTGTTGCGACAGTGGGAGCGAGTAACAAAAATATGCTAAGTAAAAAACCTGTAGCCTTTCTTTGCGAACTTTGCTTGTATTTCCTCAGCACACTCTGCGGTTAAAAAAAGGACGGAAGACTGTGGCAGTGGCAGGAGCAGTGGCTGGTATTCTTTGCACGCTTTACGCTATATCGTCTTATGATTTTAGGTGGAGTTAAGATGTGTAGCCGAGCAACAGGTTGGTTTGCGCGCGAACGTAGGCTATTATTTAAAATCTAATTAAATCAAATTTATTTTCATATAAATATGTTTTTATTAAATTTAAGCCATATTTAACTTTAGTGTTATTAAAAAAACAAATTCGCAATGGACATGAAGAATGACATTCACAAATTGACTTTTCATTTTGATGTATAAAAATATAGAAAATCGCTGTTATGAAAAAAACTATCTTTCTTTTGACTTTCTTTTTCGTTTCGGTTTTATGCCATTCGCAGGACTATACCGAAAAACATTTAAAATGTTTGGTGGGCACCCCCCTGAACAATCCTGTTTTTCTTGAGTTTCTGGGAAAAACAAGAATCAGAATGCCTCACTTTTTCTTTAACGAGATTATCCTGAAAGGGTCTTCCAATGTGGAAGTTACTATAAAGAATGGCAAAGTGCTGAGTTTTTTCAACCTGAACTCACCCTATGAAGAAACAGTGTTTCCCGAAGAATGGGGTGTGAAAAGGAACTACAGCGATATGAAAAAAACGATGAAAGATCTTCCCAAAATTCCGAAAGACAAATCGCAACATGTTCATGTCGATCTGGAAAAAGACAGTCTAAAAATCAATCTGATGTATGCATGGGTGAATGAAGAGTTCCGGCTGGAATCGTTATACATAGTAGGCTATAATGACAAACCAACCCCTTGCGCCAAAGTGCCTGAGCTGCGTGTATGGGAACACCTGATGGGCAAAGATGGAAAGGGCCTTTCTGCCTGGTTGTGCGAAAATCTGGACAAAACATTACCGGCTTCCTTTCTGACTGAAAATTTCCTTCCCCTGGAAATGGTAGAAGACCGGTCTAAGGCGCTCAGATTATCAACTAACGATTTTTACTTTGATCAGCCCATCCGCAGAGGAGATTATTTCTACAGTTTCGACGGCACTGTTGTTTTACGCATGGAGGACAATAAACTAAAAGGCGTATTACTCTATTCACGCAATATTCCGATACCGGTATTTCCTGAAATAGGAAAAGATATTACCTTGAAGAAACTGAAAGAAAAATACAAGCGTTTGAAAGATCACAAAAATGATGTAAACGAAGTGTATTTTCTCACTCCCTATATTTCTATTGATTTTAACTTTTGGGGTGGGGATAATCTAAACTTTGTTTATATCAACAGACTTCTGGGTGGTGCTGGAGAAACCTGCCTTTCGGATATTATTTTCAACAAGCCACTGCCCCGATATGTCAACATAGGTGAGAAGCATAAAACAAGCACAACCGATAAGGATATTGAAGATTACATCTCACTCGAAAACATTGCCGAGCTTAAGCAAAATTCTTTCAACCTTTCGGATGAATATGAGTTTACCCTCAAAAAGGGTGAAACAGCGAAGGTGGACAATTATTTTATGCCCGGCACCGATTTTTATTTTCTGGCCCGGGCAAATGATGTAGATGATATTGAAATCTCTTTCCCGAATATATATATGGACGGGATAGAACAAATCGATTCCAACAAATCGGATAAAGGCTACGGAATGCTTTACTTTCCGCCCGTTAAGGCAGGTCTGAGTGTAAGACCCTTGCTAATCAGTTATCGTTCTTCGGCCGATTCCTGCACTATAAAACTGTTTGTCATGCGGCGGTTTTTCGATTACATTAAAATGGAAAAAGATTTTGAAGTCATTATTCTCCCTAAACGAATTCAAAAAGAAGTCGACAGCATGGGATACA
>JAZDMK010000316.1:0-3470 GCA_043800975.1 Bacteroidota bacterium
GTATATGGCACATATAAATGACAAAAAATGCCCTGCCGGCGTATGTAAATCCCTACTAACTTACGAAATTCAAAAAGAGAAATGTACCGGCTGCGGCCTATGCAAAATAAATTGCCCGCAAGGGGCAATTACGGGTGAAAAACAAAAACCGCACATGATAAATCAGGAAAAATGCATCAAGTGTGGAATTTGTTATGATAACTGCAGATTCAAAGCCATTAAAAGATAAGGGAAATGATAAATGTTAAACTAAATGGTACGGATGTCCAGGCAGAAGAGGGTTGGACTATTTTGGATACGTGCAATTTTTATGGGATAGATGTCCCAACGCTTTGCCATCACGAAGGCCTTTCAGACTACGGTGCATGCAGATTGTGTTTGGTTGAAGTGGGTGAAGGTAAAAATTCGAAACTGGTAAGCTCTTGCACTTATCCAGTAAATGAGGGATTGAAAGTTCGCACATATACGAACAGGATACTGAAGGCAAGGAAAATTGTGGTAGAATTAATGCTGGCAAGATGCCCGACATCAAAGAAAATTCAGGACCTGGCATCAAAATTGGGCGTTACAAAAGTTCGATTTAAGCTTAAAAATGATAACTGCATACTTTGCGGTTTATGCTCAAGAATGTGTAAAGAGCAGATGGATGGAAAAGCAATAGGTTTTGTAAGCAGAGGTAAAGACAGGAGGATAACAACGCCATTTGATATGAAATCCGATGTGTGCAAACTATGTGGTGGATGTATGTACATATGTCCCGCATGTGAGTTGCGATGCCAGGCCTCAAATCAGGAAGGATCTGTTTGTAATAGTTGCCTGACTTTCACCCCAGAATGCCTGAAACATTATGATGACGCTCAATGTTTTATGATTGAGAACTGTGGGTCTTGTATCAGAGAAAAACCTGCAGACATTAAAAATAAAGAAACACCCGCAGGTCATCCCCGCGGGGAATGAAAAAAATAAATAGGAGGTTTGAAAAAGAAAATGACCAAGTCAAGAATAAACGCGAGCGCTGCAACGCTATCTAAAAACAGAACTGAAGGCTCTATTTCGTGCTTGAGCGGTATGTGTGCAACATGCGTTGATGGATGTATTGGAATGTGTGAAATTGGAAAGTCGGCCTATCGTGGTCATGAAGTTCTCTATCCACAGCCATTTGGAATAATAACAACTGCAGCAGAGAAGGAATATCCTGTTGATTTATCACATTTCAGCATCATGGGCACAGCTGTTGGCGCTTTTGGAATAGATGCAGACAGCAATAAAGCAATTTTCCCTAATGTTGACATTGAAGTGAGAATTGGCAGAGAAAAGGACATAAAATTAAAGATTCCAGTGATAATTCCCGGTTTGGGTTCTACAGCAATAGCAAAAAACAACTGGGAGGGCTTAGCAATTGGTGCTGCATTAAGTGGAATTCCATTGACCATAGGGGAAAACGTCTGTGGAATGGATGCTAATTCAAAATTCGAAGATGGAAAAGTTACCTACTCTGAAGATTTGTCTGAAAGAGTTAACTTATACAAAAAATGGCAGCAAAACGGCTATGGTGCAATTATCGTTCAGTCAAATGTCGAAGACACCATGTTAGGTGTTCATGAATATGCAATAGAAAAACTAAAAGTTGATGTTGTTGAATTAAAATGGGGTCAGGGAGCAAAGGATATTGGTGGTGAGGTAAAAATCAAAGATCTAAAGAAAGCACAATTGTTGAAGAAACGTGGCTATATTGTTTTACCTAATCCAGATGATCCGAATGTTATAAAGGCTTTTGAAAGAGGAAACTTCAAGGAATTTGAAAGGCACTCCAGAGTTGGTATGGTGGAAGAAAAAGCGTTCGTGAAAAGAATAAAGGAACTAAGAGATGCCGGAGCAAAGCACGTGTTCCTTAAGACCGGTGCTTACAGACCCGTTGACTTGGCAAGAGCGGTTAAATTTTCATCACTTGCAGAAATTGATTTCCTGACTGTCGATGCTGCCGGCGGAGGCACGGGAATGAGCCCATGGCGAATGATGAATGAGTGGGGAATTCCTCCAATCGAGTTACATTCCTTGCTTTACAGATATGTGGACAAGCTTGCAAAGAAAGGTAAGTATGTTCCAGACATTGCAATAGCAAGCGGTTTCGCATTTGAAGACCAAATTTTCAAAGGACTGGCACTTGGTGCGCCATATGTTAAAGTCATTGGTATGGCACGCGCACCACTGGCTGCTGCAATGGTTGGAAAAACAATCGGAAAGAGCATTAGCGAAGGACAAATACCCGTATACATCGAAAGATTCGGCACTACTCCGGAAGAAATTTTTGTTACTGCAACTCAGTTAAAGGAAAAGCTGGGTGTAGATAAATTCAGGGAGATACCAACAGGTGCACTTGGTGTATACACATATCTCGAAAGAATTTCCCAAGGCTTAAAGCAATTGTTAGCAGGTAGCAGAAAATTCTCACTGAAACACGTTACTAGGCAAGACATTGCTGCATTGACGAAAGAAGCATCTGAGATAAGTGGTATACCTTATGTCATGGACATAGACAACAAAGAAGTGGAAAAAATACTGGAATAAGTTTTCTCTTATCCCGTTGGGATACCTAACGGGTTTTTCTTCTTTTCTTTTTATTTTTATTTTCATCCCCGAAGGGGATGACTCACCTACAGGTGACTCATCTACAGATGACCTACTTGGCTACGGGCTGCGGGTTTATATTTTTGGAGAATGAACGCGCTATAAGAGGGATATATCGCTGAAAGTACTATTATCGAACTTCAGTGGATGATTTACAGTAATGCGTTTCATCAACCTCTTTTTGGAGAGTAGGTTATAGTCTCTCCAGATATTTTTCCAGTTCCCAACTGCTAACCTGGATTCTGTAGTCATCCCATTCTTCTTTTTTTGCTCTTAGGAAAAATTTGTATGTGTGTTCGCCTAGCGTTTCCCTCATAAGCTTGTTTTTCTTGAACTCGCAAATTGCAGCTCCTAAATTTTCAGGTAGTGTATCTATCTTCAGGCTTTTCAACTTTGCATAATCGAAATCGTAAACATCTTCTTCAACTGGTTCTGGAGGAATTAAATGTTTGTCAACGCCATCCAAGCCCGTTGCCAGCATTATTGCAAAACCCAGGTAAGGATTGCAACTTGGATCTGGGCTTCTTAATTCTATTCTTGTTGATTTCTCCCGCCCATGAGAGCAGCGCGGAACACGTATCAGTGCAGAGCGGTTGACTTGTGCCCAGCATATGTAGACTGGTGCTTCAAAACCGGAAACTAGTCTCTTGTAAGAATTTACAATCGGGTTCAGAACCAGAGTCATTGATTTTATGTGCTCAACTTGACCTGCCATGAAAGAGTATGCGAGCTTCGAGAGACAATATTTGTCGTTCTTGTCATGGAATAAATTTTTATCCCTATCTAGATTAGAGAGCGACTGGTGAACGTGCATTCCCGAGCCAGGTTGCCCGAAAATAGGC
>JAZDMK010000355.1:0-4674 GCA_043800975.1 Bacteroidota bacterium
TTTTCTACCTGATCAGCTTTTTTAAAAAGCGCGAGGGGATAATTGTGTTTATGTATCACCGTGTGAATGATGCCTTGCCGGCGAATGATTTAAATGTGCCGGTGGCGAAATTCAGGGAACAAATGGAGTATTTGAAAGAGCATTGTGAAGTGGTTGGAATTGAAGCGTTGCTTCAAAGTCCACAGACCACAGTCAACAGTCCACAGAAAATTCAAAACCGTGGTCCGTCGTCCGTGGACCGTGGACGGATGAGACTGAAGGTCGCCATCACCTTCGACGATGGTTATCGCGACAACTATTTAAATGCCTATCCGATTTTAAAAGAGTTGGGGCTACCGGCGACTATATTTTTGGTGACTGATATGATCGGAACAGACCAAAAAAGGCCTCGGTATAAAGATATGCCTTTGCCGGAAATGCTAAGCTGGGACGAGGTTCGCGAAATGAGCCAGAACGGCATTACGTTTGGAGCACATACTGTTACGCATCCGCATTTATCGCAATTAAGTTATGAGGAACAGAAAAAAGAGATTCAGGAAAGCATAGGCAGGCTTGTGTCCCAGTGTCCCACAAATATTATTTCCTCTAGCATATTCTGTTATCCATACGGTGATTATAACGAAGATACTCTAAAAATTCTTAAAGAGCTTGGCGTCAAAATAGCGTTTACGGTAAAGCCGGGGATAAATAGCTTAGGGCATAGAGCAGAGGGCATAGGGTTAATGGCGAAGGGCGAATGGCGAATGGCGAAGGGCGATGAAAGACAAAATCTTTTAGAGCTTAAGAGAACGGAGATCAGCGGCTTAGATTCGATGTTTGACTTTAAAAAAAAGTTGGCCGGTGCGTTTGATTTTTTGCATGGGCAGATACAGAAAAAACAGGGACATGATGCCCCAGCGCGCCAGAGTTCCAGCGTCCCAGTTTAAAGATTTTACTGGGTTCCTGGGGAACCGGGGATCTGGGGAACTGAAATCATGATCAACATACTTTACGTCATCTGGAGTCTTGGATTAGGCGGCGCGGAACAGGTTGTCATCAACTTAGCCAAAGGCTTGGATAAGACAAAATTCCAGCCGTTTGTCTGTTGTCTTAATGACGAAGGGCAATTTGCGGATGTGCTAAAAAAAGAAGGTATTCAGGTTTTTGCTTTAACTAAGGCGCGGGGCTTGGATTTTTCAGTTATCCCAAAGCTTGTTAAAATTATTAAAGAAAATAATATCCAGATTGTTCATACGCATCTGTGGGGAGCGAATTTTTGGGGAAGGATGGCTGCAAAGTCAGCAAGTGTACCTGTAGTTATAACAGAACATAATGTGGATGAATGGAAGTCGCCGTTACATTTTTTAATTGATAGATTTTTGTTTAAAAAGACAGATTGTTTTATTGCCGTGTCTGCAGCGGTCAGGAGTTTTTATTCGGCTAAGTTGCGCGTGCCGGCTGAAAAGATCAAAGTGGTGTATAACGGTATCCAGGCTAATGAGTCCCAAGGTCACAAGGTCACAAAGTCACAAGTAAAAGCTTCATTAGGGATAAAGGATGATGAAAAAGTGATTGCGATTATAGGGAGGTTGGTGTCGCAGAAGGGGCATGAGTTTTTCCTGAAGGCGTTTGCGAGGCTAGTGTCTTCGAGGCTAAGCCTTGAGGATGCTTCGCGCGAACCGTTCCGGCAAGGCTTAGCCTCGAAGGTTAAGGCGCTGATTGTCGGTGATGGGCCGTTGAAAAACAGTCTACAGTCCACGGTCCACAGTCAACAGTTAGAAGAAAAAGTCAAATTCTTAGGGCTTAGGAAAGATGTGCCGGAGATATTGAGTATAACGGATATTTTGGTTTTGTCTTCGACGCGGGAAGGACTTCCGATGATTCTATTGGAGGCGATGGCAGCAGGCGTTATTGTTGTGGCAACGCGTGTGGGCGGTACGCCGGAGGTTGTAGAAGATGGAGTGAATGGATATTTAGTTGAATCAGGAGATGTGGAGGGGTTGAGGAGAAAAATCGAATACGTTCTCAAGGCGGATGATGACTCGAGATCGAACCTTGATAACGTTGAAAACTCACCGTTCCGGCAAGGTTCGACCTCTTTGGGAATAGATGAGATAAGAAACAACGCAAGAAAAACAGTTGAAGAGAAATTTAGTTTGGGGAAGATGGTTGGGGAACATGAGGAAATCTACCTTAAAATATTATCTAGATCACCAGAGCACCAGACACCAGTCACCAGCGGAAAAAGAAATATATAGAAATACAATTGAGATACACTGAGATTAATGGAGATTGATTGTAAAACAAAAAAAACAACTAATCTCAACGAATCTCGCGGCCAAAGGCCGCAAATTTCAATGAATCTCAAATTCATAAATTATCATGTTAAAATATAAAAGTTTAATTTCCGGAATACTTATCGGCGTAGTGCTGACGGTTGTGCTGGGCGTTGGCGGATATGTTGTCGCCAAGAAATCCAAGGCGTTCATCCAAAAGGCCATTAGTAAAATTAGCGATATGCGCTATAAGAGTACAAAAAGGGCTACAAAAGAACTTAGCATCGCTGATTTTGAAAATGCGGATGATTTCAAGAAATTTACTGATTCCAATGTCGAAGTATCGGTGTCTAAAGATTTTTCAACCAGCGGCGCTTACAGCGCAAAAGTCATATTTAAAAAATCAAAGTCCCCGTCTTTTAAGATAGAACAATATTTTGAAAAAGATAAATCTTTTTCCAATTGGGCACCCTACGGAAGTTTTTTATTTGATATTTATAATCCTCAAGATTCTCCACAGCGCATGATATTGCAAATCAAAGACAGGTCCGGAGAAAGGTATAAACAGGATATCAATTTAGAGCCAAATTCAAAAGAAACCATTGAGATAGAGACGGGAATTTTAAGACAAAGCATCAGCCTTTATAACATTGCCCAGATCAATTTATTCCGCTGGGAGCCAAATTCCGATGCAACATTTTATATAGATAATGTTCGACTTGCGCCTGCATCAATAAAAACGAAAAAGACCATATTTGATCCCGAATTCCTGAATTCAAA
Source organism: Bacteroidota bacterium (assembly GCA_043800975.1). GTDB lineage: Bacteria > Bacteroidota > Bacteroidia > Bacteroidales > JAHJDW01 > JAZDMK01. The sequence goes on from JAZDMK010000355.1 coordinate 3,036, forward strand.
AGGATCGGTATATGCTGTTGGAAATTATTTTGCGTTTTTGCCTCAAGCGTGGCAAAAAGGAGAAGTCCGCGAATTTCCTGTTTTTGTTCTCAATACCAGCGTTATCCGCATTAAGGATTTTCCTGCGCGCGGCGGCATTCCTTTTCCCAAAGGCGAATTAAAATCAGCCAATGATGTCGCTGTTAAGGATGTTGCAGGAAAAATTCTTCAATATCAATCCAAGGTAATGGCAAAATGGCCCGACGGCAGTATCAAATGGCTGCTTCTGGATGTGCCTTTGACCGCAGAGCCTGATTCTTCAGGGCAATATTTTATTGATTATCCTGTAAGGCAGAACTATGAAAATAAATCTTTTGTGGCTGAAACAAAAGAGCAGGTCATCGTTGATACAGGTAAGGTGAAATTTTCCATCAACAAAAAAGCTTTCAGGCTTTTTGATCAAGTCTGGATCAGTGGAAAAGAAGTCGTTTCATCCGGGAGCGATTTGGTTTTGCAGTTCAGAAAAGATGTTTATAGAAGTTCGAATGATAAAAATTACATTTTGACCATAGAAGAAGCAGGGCCGCTGGTTGTCGGTTTAAAGGCCGAGGGTTGGTTTGTGGATGAGCATGGACATAAATTCTGTAAATTTTTGACAAGAATCAAGGCTTATAAAAACGAAAGTTTTGTGCGCGTGTATCACACGTTTATTTTTACGGGATATCCGGAAAATAAATATCATTATTTGTATAAAGGCATCAGGCTGCCTAAGAACGAAACCATTGAAGAGGTGGCTGTCGAAATGAGAGTGCCAGGAATTTTCCAAGATGGGGTTTTGGCATTTGCTGGTGATGGGAAGGTTATGCAAGCAAAGAATATTGATGAGAAATTCAGGATTGTTCAGATAAAAAATGACCATTTTGATGTTTTGAAAATTGAAAAAGAAAAGGTCGGCGAAGGCACCAAGCTTGAAGGCTGGCTGGATTTTTCGAATGGCCAAAAAGGCGTTTGCGCTATTGTGCGAAAATTGTGGCAGCAATACCCTAAAGGTTTTGAAGTTAATGCTAAGGAAAAATTGTTTAAGATTAAATTATGGCCCCGTGAAGCCGGTGAGCTGGATCTGAAGACAACAGAAAAAACGCTTGGAACGGAGGATGTGGCGCGAGGCAGTGCTTTTGGTTTGGCAAAGACACATGAGTTGGTATTTTATTTTCACGAAGGTGATTATAAGTCGGCAAAGGCAAGGGAGATGGCGCAGGTGATACAGGAACCGCCATTGATTATGCCTGATCCTGCGTGGCTGGATGCGACGCGTGCTTTAGGCGCGCTTTCTGATTTTAGTAAGGGGAGCGCTTATTTTAATAATTATGAAACCGCTCTTGAAAAGCTATTTGATTGGGCAGACAGGCAGAAAAAAACATTCAAATGGTACGGAATGTTGGATTTCGGAGATACATTGAGTTGGTATCGACAAAATGGTTATGATGACGATGATCAGTATGATGAATGGGGTTGGCATCCTGTTGGACGGTGGGGTTGGTTTAATTGCGAAGGTGTTGGTTCGCATTATGGCGCCTTGTTGCAGTTTTTGCGTACAGGCAAATATAAATATTTTGACTTTGGAGAAGACTTAAGCCGGCATATGATGGATGTGGATACG
>JAZDMK010000004.1:0-14221 GCA_043800975.1 Bacteroidota bacterium
TATGGGATGTTTTTTTTAAAATTGGTTGTGAAAAGAAAAAATGTTTATCTTTGCAGCCAATTTAAAAAATAAGCCCAATGGCAAAGAAGGGTAAAGAAGCAAGGGTACAGGTAATTATGGAATGCACCGAACACAAGGCCAGTGGCATGCCCGGTACATCACGTTACATTACCACCAAGAACAAAAAGAACACCCCCGACAGGTTGGAACTGAAGAAATACAACCCCATCCTGAAAAAGTCAACCATTCATAAAGAAATTAAATAACAAAGTACAATGGCAAAGAAAGTTGTTGCAACCCTGCAGTCTGGCGAAGGCAAAGAATACGCTAAGGTTATCAAAATGGTTAAATCACCCAAAACCGGTGCCTTTACTTTCAAAGAAGAAATCATCCATAAGGATCAGGTTAAAGAATTTTTTAACAACAAAAACTGATCTTTTTTGAATAGAATCGAAAGCTTTTCCGGTTACGGGAAAGCTTTTTTTTTGAATAAATCAATTTATAGAAATGGCACTTTTTGGAATATTTAACCGCGAAAAGAAGGAACGGCTCGACGAAGGTCTTTCGAAGAGCAGGGAAGGTTTCTTTACCCGCCTTGCGAAAGCTGTAGCCGGAAAAACGCGCGTTGATGATGAAGTGCTGGACAATCTGGAAGAAGTACTGATTTCTTCTGATGTGGGTGTGAGTACTACGTTAAAAATTATTGAAAGAATTCAGAAACGTATTGCCCGAGAAAAATATTTCAGCACAGCTGAGCTAAACCCGATTTTACGGGAAGAAATTGTGGCCATGCTGGCAGAAAATAATTCAAATGAAGAGTTTGACTTTACAAAACCACTTCCTTCAAGTCCATATGTTATAATGGTTGTAGGCGTTAATGGGGTTGGTAAAACAACCACCATTGGAAAACTGGCTCATCATTTTAAGCAGTCAGGGAAAAATGTTGTACTGGGTGCTGCTGATACATTCCGTGCTGCTGCTGTGGATCAACTTACAATCTGGGCCAAGCGCGTGGATGTTCCAATAATATCACAGGGAATGGGTGCCGATCCTGCATCTGTCGCTTTTGATACACTTACGGCTGCAAAATCGCGTGGCGCCGATGTTGTCATCATTGATACAGCGGGACGGCTGCACAACAAAATCAACCTGATGAATGAACTTTCAAAGGTGAAAAAGGTAATGCAGAAAGTGATTCTCGATGCTCCCCACGAAGTATTGCTTGTGCTGGATGCATCTACCGGTCAGAATGCGATTGAGCAGGCAAAACAGTTTTTACAGGCCACCGATGTTACTTCTCTTGCACTTACTAAACTTGATGGAACAGCTAAAGGCGGCGTAGTGATTGGGATTTCCGATCAGTTCAAAATTCCTGTAAAATATATTGGTGTTGGTGAAAAGCTGGAAGATCTGCAGGTCTTTAACCGTGCTGAGTTTGTAGACTCTTTTTTTAAATGATCCTGCTTCAAAAATCATTGAAGATTGCCGTTGTAACACTGGGCTGTTCTAAAAACCGTGTTGATTCTGAACATTTGGCTGCTGCGCTTATATCTGCCGGACATCGTGTTGCGCACGAGCCATCCTGGAAAAAAATGGATGTGGCGATTGTAAACACCTGCGGATTTATTTTGGATTCAAAAAAAGAATCAATCGACGCCATTCTTACGCTGCTTGATGAAAAGAAAAATGGCAATCTAAAGCAGGTTATCGTATACGGATGTCTGGCGCAGCGATACAAGGATGAACTGAAAAATGAAATGAATGATGTGGATGCTTTTTTTGGCGTGGCATCAGAAAAGCAAATTCTTGAATTTTTAAAAACACCATTTTCGAAACTTACAGGCCGCTTTATATCTACGCCTTCTCATTATGCTTATTTGAAAATTGCTGAAGGATGCAACCGTCAGTGTTCGTTCTGTGCAATACCAGGTATTCGTGGAAAATATATTTCAACACCCGAAAAAGTTTTAATCAGAGAAGCTGAAATGCTTGCTGATAAGGGTGTGAAAGAATTAATTCTGATTGCACAAGACCTGACGTATTATGGTCTTGAAGTGAAAGAAAAAGGTAGATTTGAAAGACTGATTAATCAATTATGCAAAATAAGCGGCATTGAATGGATTCGTCTTCAATATGGCTATCCTGCAGCATTCCCTTTGCCTCTGCTAGACTTAATCAAAGACCAACCTAAGGTATGCAATTACCTCGATATTCCTTTTCAACATATAAACGACCGGATTTTAAAATCCATGCGTAGAAATATTACCTCCAAACAAACCTATGCATTGATTGAGAAAATCAGAAGGAAATTGCCTGATACTGCTTTACGCACGACCCTGATTTCAGGTTATCCCGGTGAAACAATGCAGGAACATGAAGAACTATTATCGTTTGTTAAGGAAGTGCGTTTTGAACGTATGGGCGTCTTTTCCTATTCCCATGAAGAAGGGACACCTGCGTTTTCGCTGAATGATGATGTTGTTCAAAAGGAGAAGAGAAGGCGTGTAGCTCAAATAATGAAAGCACAGCAAAAAATATCTTCACAAATTAACCAATCAATTATTGGATTAACGATTCCGGCTATTTGCGACAGGCTGGAAGGTGAATATTATATTTGTCGTTCCCAATGGGATTCGCCGGAAATTGATGGAGAAATTCTGGTATCGCAGAAGAAGAAACTGAAGCAAGGAAACATCTATCAGATTAAAATTACAGGAGCTTTTGAATTCGATCTGGTAGGTGATGTTTTGTAAAATTACATTTGGGTGAGAATTCTAAATATTTTCTACCTTCGCTTTCAAATAATATACTGTGTTTAGATTTGGTCTTGGAATATTAATCGCCTTTCTGCTTGCATATTTACTGGTGTACATACTAGGCAGGGTGAAACCCTTTATCCTTCGTGTTTTTCAACAAATCGAATTTCTTTTTGCAGGCGATCAGCAGATAAAAAAGGAAAAATATTTCAAAGTTCTGAATGAGAAAAATTCATATTTCAAAGCATTATCTGAAAAAGGGAAAAATAAATTCGTATACCGGACAGAACGTTTTGCAAGGATACGTGATTTTGAAACGCGTGAGGGTCTTGAGTTAACTGAAGAAATGAAAATCCTTATTTCTGCTTCAGCGGTTCAATTATCATTTGGCTTGAGGAAATTTAAGCTTCCGAAATTCACTACAATTATAATCTATCCTGATATTTACTATTTCGCGTCCCGAGAAGAATTTCATCGAGGAACGACTTCTTCTGATGGAGAAATTATTTTGTCGTGGAAGCATTTTAATGAAGGCTATCATATAGCAAACGATGGAATGAATCTGGGTTTGCACGAAATGACGCATGCCCTGCAATTTGACTACGAACTCGGAAAAAGTTTTGATTTATACTTTAGCAGTGAATATGAAAAGTTCAGCAATGAAAGTCTAAATGAGTTCGAAAATATTGTGAGCGGAAAAATAGATTTTTTCAGGGAATATGCTTCTACCAATATTCATGAATTTTTTGCTGTATGCGTAGAGTCTTTTTTTGAACGTTCTGCAGAAATGCAGAAAGTACTGCCTGGTTTGTATTTGCGTATGTGTCTTTTACTAAATCAGGATCCTTTGAATGATAAGGATGATTATCTGATGATTGAGTCTGTTTTAGAAAAAAGAAGTGTCGACCATTACGCAACCAGAGAAGTTTTAGAAGTTAGTAAAAGTTATAAAAACAGGCCCTGGCACTGGTCGCTCACGATTGCCATTCTTGGAATATTTCCATCGTTAATTATAATAACCGGATTGGTTGGTGTTGTTTTAATTCCACTTCCCGATCTTTTCATTTTTATCCTGATTACCTCAGTGGCTGCTTTTCTTTTGCAGCACCGCTATTTTGTAAAAACGGTTCAGCTGAGTACACCTTTGTATGTGTTTTATTGTATTACCGGGGTTGCATTAAATCTGATCATGCTGATGATGTCAATCAATTTTTATTTCCGAACCGGTGAAATTATTGCAAAGAAATACAAAGTGAAAAGTGCCGTTATGGTTAATACTGTAAATTCTCCGCAGGGCACTAAGGATTTTCAAATTCAGTTGGCAGCACCTTTTTATTCAAAAATTAACATGACCGCATTCGCTAAGCCTGATTTCAGCTTAAGCCTTGATACAATTATTGTATTCACTCAAAAGGGTGTACTTGGTTATCCCGTTTACCTAAACGCAGAAATGGTTTATCACCCGATTTCACAAAAAAAATAAAAACTTGTATTTTGCATTTGTTTTTGTAAATTTGAACTGTTAAAACGCAAAAAACAATATGGGACTCTTATCAAAACTTAAAGGTGAATTTATTGATATCGTCGAATGGCTTGATGATACCAATGATACGTTAGTATGGCGCTTTCCGCGTTATGAAAACGAAATAAAATATGGTGCTAAGCTCGTGGTTCGTGAATCACAAAACGCAGCATTTGTCAACGAAGGTCAGCTGGCCGATGTGTTTACACCCGGCACTTTCACACTGGAAACGCAGAATGTTCCAATTCTTTCAACTCTAAAAGGATGGAAATATGGTTTTCATAGCCCGTTCAAAGCAGAGGTTTATTTCTGCAGCATGCGTCAGTTTACCGATCGCAAATGGGGTACAAAAAATCCTGTGATGATGCGTGACCCTGAATTCGGGCCTATCCGCCTTCGTGCCTTCGGAAGTTATGCATTCAAAGTAAAAGATCCTGCTAAGCTGATCCGTCAGTGTGCCGGTACGGATGCTAAATTCTCCACAGAGGAAATTACAGAACAGTTAAAAAACATCATCATTACCCGTTTCACCGATACCATTGCAGAAAGCAAAATTCCTGCGTTGGATCTCGCTGCGAAGTATGATGAGTTTTCAGAAATTCTGAAAACTAAAATCAACCCGGAATACGATGAGTATGGTTTGGAATTAACCAAGCTTCTTATCGAAAACATTTCCTTCCCGCCTGAAGTTGAAAAAGCGATTGATAGCAGAAGCAGCATGGGTGTTATTGGAAATCTGAACCAATACATGCAATACCAGACTGCACAGTCGATTGAAACAGCAGCAGCTAATCCCGGTGGTTTAGCAGCCGGCGGTATGGGCATGGGAATGGGCTTTGCCATGGCAAACCAGATGGGCCAGAATATGAATAACCCGCAACAGCAGGGACCACCACCTCCTCCAGTTCCACAACAGGTAATGTATTACGTTCTTGTGAACGGTGCTCAACAGGGGCCTTTTGGAGAAACTGCATTGCAGCAAATGGTACAGCAAGGAACGCTGAAAACAGATACAATGGTTTGGAAACAAGGTATGCCATCTTGGGTTCCTGCAAACCAATGTCCCGACCTGACGAATGTGTTCAATTCTGTTCCACCTCCACCTCCGCCACCTGTTCCTAATCCATGATGAATAATTTGTAAATGTTTAACCAATCAATACACCAATGAAAAAAGTTTTAATTTTCTCTGCTGCTGCACTGGCAATGCTTTTTATTACCAGCTGCGGAAAATGGATTGCTCCTCCGTACACCAACGTGAGCAAAATAATCACAGTAAAAAATGGAATGGGTATCGAACAGGTGAATGCTGCTTTAGGTATTGAACCTTATGATGTTTATCACATTCAGGAAGACGGAAGTTCTGTTTTAGTATACAACTATCGTTTAAAAGACCGCAGAATGACTGTCCCCATTTTTTATAATGCAAAAGAACGCGCAATTCGTGGTGACGAAAGTTCTCAGACACAAGGTAACGTTTGGTATGGAAGCGCAGCACGTCTTTATGTTCTGTTAAAAGACGGGAAAGTTAAATCTATGGTTACTGATGCAGGTCGTGAAGATGCTCAGTACCTCTTGCTGACGAACAACAATATTCAAACGATCTCAAAAGAGGAGTTAGTTACACTTTCCAAACAGGATAATGCTGTAAACTATATGTTTATTAACAGCAAAGAAGAATTAAAGAGCCTGCAATTGCCCGGAAATAATGCCAATGCGAATCCTAAATCAATTGTAATTCCAACAAATGTTAGTGGTGATGCTAAAAAAGGTGGCTCTTTTATGCAGAAAAAATCAAGAGTTTCTGCTAAAAAGATTCCTTGTTATATCCTTTTCCCTCCTTTCCTTGTTATTGATTTACTTTCGAAGAAAAGATAAATTATCAAAAGGCTGCATTTATGAATGCAGCCTTTTTTTTAAACTTTTTGATATGAAAAAACTATTGTTATTTTTTTGTTTTATTGGCTTGTTTGTTACAAACACCAATGCTCAAAATGGCTTTACGATTCACATCTATCGACCCAATAAATCGTTTACAGGTATTGTGAAATTTAAGTTGTTTCTGAACAACAAAGAAATCGGAATGGTTGAAAAAGGCACCCGTGCCGAATGCAAGGTTTTTTCAGCAGGAAAATATGAAATAAGATTAGATGGTTATTCAATGGGGCGGGAAGAAGGCCTTGATTGCCAAAATACTTTTTTTGTAACAACACCGCGCCCTTATTATTTTAAAATCTTTTCCACTAACAATGCATGGAAAATTATTGAAGTTTCGAAGTCTCTTGCGGAACCGGAAATAGCTGAAATTAATAAAAAAGAGAATATTTTAGAGTTTTCAGAAGATCCCAATGACCCCTTTAATCCATCAACTGCTTTTGATGTAAAAAAGAATCCTGTTGTCAATAATGTGGTGACGGAAGTAACGCCTATTCAGCAACCACTGGAGCCTTCAGAAACGGATAAAAATATTCCCCTTGCGTCTAAAGAAAACCCAAACCTTTTTGCACTGATTATTGGTAATGAGGATTACAAAACCTATCAGACAGATTTGGGATCGGAAGCCAATGTTGACTTTGCTGTAAATGATGCGAAAGTTTTTACTGAATACGTTAAAAAAACATTAGGTGCTCCTTCGGATAATGTCACTCTTCTTACAAATGCTACCTCAGCTAAGATTAGTCAGGAACTTTCCAAGCTTACAAAAATTATTGAAGTGTATGAAGGGAAAGCTGAAATCATCTTCTTCTATGCCGGTCATGGCTTACCGGATGAAAATTCAAAAGAACCTTTTTTGATTCCTGTTGATGTAAGCGGAAAAGATTTACAGTATGCTATTAAATTAGAAAATATTTACAAAGGTTTAACACAATTCCCTGCCAAAAGAGTTACTGTATTTCTGGATGCTTGCTTCAGTGGCGGTGCGCGCAATGCCAATTTGATTTCTGCAAGAGCTATGCGTATCAATCCCAAAGAACAAAGTCTGGGCGGTAATTTGATCGTGTTTTCATCATCCAGTGGAGACGAATCATCACTTGCATTTAAAGATAAACAACATGGATTGTTTACTTACTTTCTGTTAAAAAAAATACAGGATACCAAAGGAAACTTAACATATAAAGAACTTGCCGATTTCATTGCCTCAGAGGTGAAGAAAAAATCGGTGGTGAAAAACAATAAAGTTCAAACTCCGCAAATTAAAGTCAGCCCCGACATTCAATCTGTTTGGGAAAAATGGCCTGTGCGTCCGTGATATTCTTATAGCTATTTCCTCAATTTAAGTTTTAAAAAATGTTAAAGCATTTTCATTTTACTGCTTTGACCGTTTTTTTTATTTAATTTGTACTACACGAACACGAAAATCAATGAGCGAATTTGACGAAAAAACAGAAGCAACCAACCAGGAGTTGAAATGTTGCAATTGCGCAGCTATACTGCATTACAGTCCGGGAACAACCAACCTGAAATGTACCTATTGTGGTGCTGATAATCCGATTATTGTTTCGGATGAAAAAATAGAAGAACTTGATTTTACGTCTTTTCTGAACGAACAATATAAAAAAGAAGATACTGTTGAAGTAATTAGTGTGAAATGCACTGTATGTGCTGCGCAAACTACTTTGCAGCCCAATGTTACGGCATCGGATTGTCCGTATTGCTCTTCGCCACTGGTTGTCAGCAGTGGAAGTGCCAATAAAATTGTTAAGCCTAAATCACTTCTCCCTTTTAAAATTGATCGTAAGCAAGCGATTGATTCATTTAAAAACTGGGTCAGGAAATTATGGTTTGCACCTAGTAATCTGAAAAAATATGCGTCCCTGGAAAAAATTAATGGTATTTATATCCCTTACTGGACATACGATACAGATGCACACACGCAGTATTCAGGAAGAAGAGGGGATTACTATTATGTTACAGAAAATTATACGACTACCGAGAATGGTAAATCGGTGACCAAAACCAGACAGGTTCGTCACACGCGCTGGACTCCTGTTAGCGGGAACGTTCAGGATGTGTTTGATGATTTGCTTGTAAATGCCAGCAAGTCGCTTCCGGAAAAATACGTTCGAAAGCTCGAGCCCTGGGATTTGGCGAATCTTTCTCCTTTTGATGAAAAATTTCTGAGTGGTTTTAAAGCAGAATCTTATCAGATGGATGTGAAAGAAGGTTTTGATATTGCCAAAACGATTATGGATCCTGTTATTCGTGCTACAATCAAAAAAAATATTGGCGGCGATGAACAGCAAATTAATTCCATGAGTGTAGATTATCGCAGCATTACTTTCAAACATATTTTATTGCCACTCTGGATCAGCTCCTATATATACAATAAAAAAGTATATAGGTTCCTGGTGAATGCCCGAACAGGTGAAGTTCAGGGTGAACGCCCTTACAGTTTCTGGAAAATTTTCTTCTTCGTGCTTTCTATTATCGGTGTTGGTGTTGGTATCTATTTCCTGACACAGTATTTTGGTAAATAATCACATTCATATCTTAAAAAGTATATATTTGCAACATTAAAAATTAAAAAAATGAAACGCACAATTTTAGTATTAACAATGGTTTTAATTTCTGCATGCATGTTTGCACAGAAAGTAGAAGTAGTCAACGGAGATACACTGAACAAAACGGATTTGAAGGGAATGAAGACGGGCAAGTGGAAGGAAGTTATCGGTTCACTTACGTTTGAAGGAAACTACGTCAACAACATGAAAGATGGATTGTGGGTAGCGCATCATTCTAACGGAATGCTCGGGCAGGTAGAAAATTATGTGAACGGTGTGAAGCATGGCATTTTCGCTACAATTGATCAGAATGGTTATTTTGTAGAAGAAAAATATTATGTAAAAAATGTGCAGGATGGCCCTCATAAAACGTATACTGCTGGTGGTCGTTTGAATAATGAAGTAACATATAAAAATGGTGTTCTTCATGGCCCTCGTAAGATTTTTTATGATAACGGAAAACCACAGGAAGAAGCACTCTTTATGGGTGGGCAGCGTTCCGGTTCAACGAAATGGTTTGACTATGCCGGAAATCTGGCTTGTGAATACACCTATAAAAATGGCTTATTTGAAGGTCCTCAGAAAACCTATGACTCAAAAAACGGAATTCAACTGACCGAAAAATACTTTGTCAACAATCTGGCAACAGGAGATTATTATGAATACTTTCCAATCAAATCAGAAAAACCCATTGTGAAAGTAAAAGGGCAGTTTGCCAATGATAAAGAAACAGGCGACTGGATTGAATTTACGGAAGACGGACAACAATCTAAAATCACAAAATACAAAGAGGGTAAAGTTGTAAAAGTTACGAATATAAAAGTGAAACCCGTGGTTAAGCCTGTAACAACAACCGACCCCGTTAAAACGACAACAGAACCGGTTAAAACAGATGCAAAAAAACCGATTGAAAACAAAAAATAAATTTTGAACTTTTATTAGCCGGGAAGTAAGGATGAGTAAGTTGGAGCAGTATTTTTCAAAATTCCGGAAAAACATTATCGGAATCAATCAGGAATACGAAACGCCCTATGGTAAAAAGAAAATGATTTATGCCGATTGGGTGGCCAGCGGACGTTTGTACAAACCCATCGAAGATAAAATTATTAAAGAAATAGGACCCTTTGTAGGCAATACGCATTCTGAATCTACTGATACCGGTAAAGCCATGACGCTGGCTTATCACCGTGCAAAAGAAATAATCAAAGCGCATGTGAATGCATCCAAAGATGATGTAATTATTACTGCAGGATTTGGTATGACTGCGGTTATAAACAAAATGCAGCGCATGATGGGGTTGAAATTTTGCGGACGATTAACGGAAAGCGGTTGTCTGGATAAAAATAAAAAACCGGTTGTATTTGTTACGCATCTGGAACACCATAGTAATCATACCTCCTGGTATGAAACTAGCGCCGATGTTGTTGTATTGGAACCAGATAAAGACATTCTGGTTGATCCTTCCCATTTGGTGGAAGCACTTATAAAATACAAAGACCGTCCTCTGAAAATCGGATCTTTTTCGGCCTGTTCCAATGTTACCGGAATCATGCCGCCCATTCACACACTGGCTAAGATAATGCATGAACATGGTGGTTTTTGCTTTGCCGATTATGCAGCCTCTGCACCTTATGTGGAAATCAATATGCATCCCAAAGATCCGATGGAGAAACTGGATGCTGTGTTTCTGTCGCCACACAAATTCCTCGGCGGACCGGGCACTTCCGGTGTGATGGTGTTTGATGAAAATTTATATCATTGCAAGCATCCCGATCAGCCAGGTGGTGGAACCGTTGACTGGACAAACCGCTGGGGTGAGTATAAATTTATTGATGATATTGAATTGCGTGAAGATGGCGGTACGCCCGGTTTTCTGCAAGCCATTAAAACGGCGTTATGTATTAAACTGAAAGAAGAAATGGGCGTGAAGCAGATTCATGACCGCGAGCAGGAGCTTGTGGATATTGCTTTTGCAGAACTTCCCAAGATACCCGATCTGCATATACTCGCAGATAACGTGAAGGATCGTCTGGGTATTATTTCATTTTACATCATAGGTATTCATTACAATCTTTTAATAAAATTGCTGAACGACCGCTTTGGCATTCAAATGCGGGGCGGTTGTTCCTGTGCAGGAACCTACGGACATTTTCTGCTGGAAGTGGATATACGCCATTCGAAATCCATCACGAACAAAATCAACAAAGGGGATCTTTCTTCAAAACCTGGCTGGGTAAGACTTTCACTACACCCCACTATGACCGATGAAGAACTGTATTTTGTGATTGATGCCTTGAAAAAAATCAGAAAGAACATTGACAAGTGGGAAGGGGATTATAACTATTCCAATAAAACCAATGAGTTTTATCACAAAAAGGAAAGCCACCAGATTCAGAAGATTATTGAGGGCTGGTTTTAATTGACTTTTTCTGTTTTCTCTGAATAGAAGATTAATCTTTTTTTTTAAATAATGCCTTACTCGCGGGTTCATGTTTCGTTTTTAGGAACAATTTACTAAAGAAATTTTTGTATATTTGAACTGCTTAGTTCTTATCCCTGCCGAACATATTATTTCCAACCATTACAAAATGAAACGATGAAAAAGATTCAACTTTTTGTGCTAATGATTCTGTCTTTTTGTTGTGTAAAAACATACGGACAGAATTCCGATAGTGACATTAGGGCTAAGGGCGGAGAGATGTTCAGGTTCGACCAACAACATGCTCCCACGGATACATACACCGATTACATTAAATCTCATCCTTCCCAAAAGTTTTCTTACAACAGAACTTTCATTTCACAGCCGAGTGGTGCATCGAATGGTCGTTATTCCATAAAAGCAATGTCGAAAATTATTGTGATTGCTGACTCTGCATTGTATTCGCAGCTAACCTTTTCTATAGACAGATACATTCAGGATATTCAGAATGCATACAATTGCAATGCTGTTTTTGTGAAAGTCACTGGTGGAACTTATCAGAACATTAAGAATCTGATTCTGGCCGACAGCACGGATCTTGACGGTGTCGTACTTATCGGAGATATTCCTGTCGCCTGGTATGAAATCGCAAATGACTACAATACGTATGGATATGCGCAATGGCCCTGTGATCTGTATTATATGGATCTTAACGGGACATGGACAGACAGTGATATAAACAGCATTTATGACACACACACAGGTGATGTAGAACCGGAAATTTTTGTCGGAAGGATAAGCACGGCGAATATGGGAGTCCTCTTGAATGAAGTAACAGGCATGCAAAATTATCTGGATAAGGATCATGCTTTCTGGGCAGGAAACATCCCAATAAATAAAAAATTCGGTTTGTCGTATGTTGATGAAGATTGGGTTCCTTATACCTATTTTTTCACGGACATTCAGTATCTCTACGGAGCAGCCTATTACGATTCCATAGGGCAGGATAATGCGATATTTGGCAAAACAGATTATTTAAGCCGGCTCGACAGCGCACGATACGAATTCATTCAAATTTCATCTCATTCCGATTATCTCACGCATTATCTTACCGGCGGGTCCATTAGTTCTACCGAAATTTTTAATCTGGGACCCAAAGCGATCGGTTATAATTTATATGCCTGCAGCGCCTGCCGCTGGACTTCCACCAATTCATCCTCTTCCAGCTGTTTTATGGGCGGGGCCTATGTTTATAATTCAAGTCCGACTTCTCTGGTTGCTGTCGGAAGCACTAAAACAGGTTCGCTTTTAGGTTTTAATTATCTGTTTCAACCTCTGGGAAACGGCGACTGCATGGGTGTAGCTCTGGTTAATTGGTGGCAAAACTATATAGGATCCTACCATTCGAATGATGATGTATCATGGTTTTACGGGATTTCCATTATCGGCGACCCGATGATTAATTTCCTTTCGATAAACCCCACTGCATCGATTGGCAATAATACTGAGAATGTGAAATCCTGCACAGTTTATCCGAACCCTGCCAACGAAAGAATTACAATTAAAACAATACAAAAATCTGAAATCATAATTACGGACATAAACGGGAAGTTTATTCAGAGCCTCAGTGCTAATGAAGGTACCACAACTATAGTTGTTTCAGGCTTAGCAAAAGGTGTTTATTTTGTGAGTATTCAAACGGATGAAACTCTAACAACTGAGAAGTTTATCAAATACTAAACGCCTACGGCACGACACAATTGAAAAAAGAAAAAAACGAGTTGGTTAGTACCACTACCCAACTGAAACTTTTAGCAAGTAACTGCAAAAAATAGGGCAGCACACAACGAAAAAATGAAAGGTATTACTTCGCATGAAGCAGCATCTTAAGTTCGCAAGCGTAGCACAGGCAGATCGGAACGATGCTAAATAACCATTTCCTTTTTCAGTAGTTTTTTTGTTTTTCCGGCATCAAACAAATTTATTACATTTGTATTACATGCTTTTTATGGTAAAACATTTTTCAAAAGGGAATGTGTTGCAAGTACCCTCGAACACAGTGAAAATTCGTTAACATGTACAAAATTTACACTTTAATATTCTTATTTGTTATCAGTTCGACTTGTTTTTCACAGACTACAATTAAATTGAAAGGTCAAATAATAGATGAAAATACCAAAAACCCAATATCCTATGCTTGCATTGGTATAATTAACAAACAAATTGGAACCTCGACAAATTCCGAAGGGAATTTCATTTTTAACGTAAGCAATAAATGTCTTAATGACTCAATCATTATTACAGCTTTGGGTTACTATACCTATAAAATAGCAATTAAAGATTTCTCTGACAAGAAAAGTCAGGCAATTCAGCTAAAACCACAAATTTTTAATCTTTCTTCGGTCACATTTAATTCAAAAAAATTATCTGCTTTAGAAATATTGAAAAAGGCTGAAAAGAAAATCAAAGAAAATATCAATACCAATCCATACATGATAAAAGCGTATTATCGTGAGTTCCATAAAGAAGACAGTCTTTTTGCACGAGCAGCCGAAGCATCAACTACAATTTATTATGTGTATAAAAAATTTAATTATAAAAATTTCCCAATCAGAATTGATGCTATTAGGGCAAGTGAAGATTTCAGGCAACAAAAGACAAATCTTATCAACCAAATGAGTTTTAATCTCGGCTATATACTGACATTAGAAGTCTTCATGCAGAAATGGAATAAAATGCAATGTGATATTGACAGCATGTGTATTTATAACAACAGATTAGTATATGTAATATCAACAAAAGAAATTACAAAGGCTAAGTATAGATATCTTTACCAAACATCTGTTAATAAAGTTACCAATGAAGAAATTTCAAAAGTGATAGATTCAATCCCAAGTAAATCCGTATCTGAAACACAAGGACTATATTATATTGATGCTTTAAGTTACGCTTTTATAAAAATTGATAATTTATGGAATTTAAAGTATAATGATTTTAGTAAAATTAAAATTTTCAACAACACT
>JAZDMK010000014.1:0-6051 GCA_043800975.1 Bacteroidota bacterium
TGGAAACGGAAATAATGCCACTCATTACCATAGTTGTTTTTAGTCCTTTAATGGCGCGTACTTCAAGACCGGCGCCCACATTTTGTCCGACAAAAGTGGTCAGGGCCATCGCAAAATTCATAGCAGGAATGAGTGCAAAAGAATCAATCCGGCTGGCAATACTATATGCTGCTGTGGCGTTTGTTCCAAAATCATTCACAATCCAAAACATCACAAATGCACCTATGGCAACAAGCGATTGCTGAATCCCGGAAGGAAGTCCGATACGGATGGCTTTCCTGAAAATTTCTTTATCAAAAGTGATATAGCGAAAAGAGAAATTGATGTATTCATGTTTTTTATTCAGATAAATCACGGCTGCTGCAAAGGCAAGTCCTTGCGAAACTAAAGTTGCAAAGGCTGCACCCGAAACGCCCATATTCATTCCCAGAATAAAAAGAAAATCAAGACCGATATTAATCACAGTAGCGATAACAAGAAAATACAATGGAGTCTTTGAATCGCCCAGTCCGCGTAGTATAGCGCTTACGCCGTTGAACCCAAAGAAAAAGATCATGCCGCTGAAATAAATCATGATGTAATTGATAGCATCGGGAATTGAACTTTGTTCAAGATTCATCCAGTAAAAAACATGGGGCGCTATCAGAAGCCCAATGCCGGTTACAATCAGCGATGCAAAGAATAAAAATATCAGTAATGTGTCAATTGTTTTTTTAACACTGCCATAATCTTTTGCTCCGAAAAACTGTGCAACAATAATAGTTCCGCCGGATGTTATACCAATAACCATTGATATTAAAAAGAAAATTATTGGAAATGCTGCGCCAATAGCTGCTACGGCTTCTTTACCCAGATAATTTCCGACAATGATACTGTCGATAATATTATAGGATTGCTGAAAAACATTTCCGATCAGCATGGGAAGAGCGAAAAACAAAATTACTTTGCTTTCTTTCCCCGTAGTCAAATCTTTCATGCCGACAGCCATATTCCCAAAGGTAATTTGAAATCAGAATGGCCAGAAATGATTGTCGTTCCAGATTTTTTCCTGAAGCTCTGTATTTAATTCATTAAGGATGTGATGGTGACCTTTCTCCCAGTCGGCAAGCCATTGAAACAATTCCTTCTCGGCAGGATTGTTAGTTTCTTTAGCGTGCAGGGAATAAAATTCAACGGCTTTGTTTTCCATATCGATGGCTGCAGATATAGCTGCAGCTTCGTATCCGACGGAGGAAATTTTTTGAACAGCTTTTTTATTCAGAATTGCTGCAGCAAACATATTGTCGTCCTTCTCGATGAGCTTCAGTTCTGCAAAAGCACTTGTGCTATGAAAACTAACATAGTGTTTCGAAAGAAAATCAATATGGGTTTGCTCTTCTTTGGCCATCAGAAGAAAGATGTTTGCTACATCAGGATCGGTGGAATGCTGGGCAATTTTTTCGTAAAATGCTTTTCCCTTCATCTCCATCAGCAGGGCGGTCTTCAGTATGTCTGTTGTATTCATGTTTGTTTGTTGTATTACAAACTTACGGATTTTTACGATGTCGTACAAGTTATTTCTGGATGAAAATTATGAGTTACATTTTGCTTCGTAAACACAAAAAACTTAGGTTTGTAAAAAATCTAGTGCATGGAAAACCAACTTTCGATATTGTTTCAAAATACATATAAGGAAAAGCCTGCCGATATTATTCCTTTGCCGCTTTCCGGTTCTTCGCGCAGATATTTTCGAATGATCGCAAAGAACGGGAATCATGTGATTGGTGTTTATAATGAAGATGTAAAAGAGAATCGTGTGTTTCTTTCTTTTACTAAACATTTTATAAGCTGCGGACTTCAGGTTCCCGGAATTCTTGCCGAAGATGAATCTGAAAAAGCTTATCTGTTGCAGGATTTGGGTGACACCACTCTTTTTTCTTTCCTATCGCAGCAACGTGAACTTTCAGGCTTTTCAGCGGATATTATTTCGTGGTATAAAAAGGCAATTGATCAGTTGTTGCTTTTTCAAATTGTTGCTGGAAAAGAAATTGATTATTCGGTTTGCTACCCTCGTGGAAAGTTTGACAAACAGTCGATGCTGTGGGATCTGAATTATTTCAAGTATTATTTTCTGAAGCTTGCCGGAATATCTTTCGATGAGCAGAAACTGGAAAATGATTTTGAAGCATTCAGCAATCTATTGCTGGAAGCAGGTTGTGAGCATTTCATGTACCGCGATTTTCAGTCACGCAACATTATGATCCATGAAGGGAACGTTTGGTTTGTCGATTATCAGGGCGGAAGAAAAGGCGCCTTACAATATGATCTGGCTTCTTTGCTCTATGATGCAAAGGCCGATATACCCGATGATACAAGAAAAGAATTACTGGATTATTATGTCTCGCAATTATCCGGATATTTTACAATATATTCAGACCTTTTTAAAAAACAGTTTTACACTTTTGTATATATTCGAATTCTTCAGGCACTCGGAGCCTATGGATTCAGGGGTTTTTATGAGAGAAAGGAACATTTTCTGGTCAGCATCCCCTATGCATTAAAAAATCTTGAATGGTTACTGGAGCACGCTCCACTTCCTGTTGCATTGCCAGAGTTGCAGAAAGCCCTTCATGGAATGATTCGTTCGAAGCAATTGCATGCATTGGCAAAGCAGGAAAAACCGCTGCTTGTACGAATCAATAGCTTTTCATACAAGCGCGATATTCCGGTAGATGAAAAAGGAAACGGTGGCGGATTCGTGTTTGATTGTCGTGCTTTGCCTAACCCCGGACGCTTCGAGGAATACAAAAAATTCACAGGTGCTGATGATTCCGTCATTCAGTTTCTTGAAAATGCAGCTGAGGTGGATGAGTATATGAATCATGTATGCAGCATTGTGCGCCGTTCTGCCGAGAATTATGTAAAGCGTAGCTTTGAAGATTTGATGGTCAGTTTCGGATGCACGGGCGGACAACATCGTTCGGTTTATTGCGCTAACCGTCTTGCTCAGTATCTTTCCGATTTCACAGGTGTAGAAGTAGTGGTCCGACACAGAGAACAGGAATTTAAGAATATCTAAGATGAAAATTCACATCACTGGCGATGATGAAAATAAAATCGCAGAAATTGAATCAGAAGAAATTTTATTAAAATCTGTTCAGGATGCGCTGGACCTGATGGCTGAATGCAGATATAATCACAGTTGTGAGAAAATGATTCTGCATGGAAAAAACATCATTCCAGATTTCTTTGATTTGAAAACAAAAATTGCCGGTGATATTCTACAGAAGTTTTCTATCTATCAGTTCGGGCTTGCGATTGTTGGTGACTTCAAAAAATATGAGAGCAAAAGCTTGCATGATTTTATTTATGAAAGCAATAAGCAAGGGCAAGTAATATTTGTTTCAACTCCTAACGAAGCAAAAGAAAAGTTAATTTAATCAGAAAAATCCTTTATTTATCCTTTCTTCGGAACATGCTTATCCAGAAAATTCTGAACATTCTGATTCCACTCATTTAGCAGTTGTGTGCGTGTCTGATTGAGTTCATTGTTTACTGCATTGAATTTATTAACTGCATCGTTGAATTCTTTCACAGCTGCGTTAAATTCGTCTACATCTTTCTGTGTGCGTTCGCTCTGTGATTTACTGTCAATAGCGGCTTTCTTCTTATCAAAATTTTCTTTCTTTAAATAAAAATCCACCTGAATGGGTACTTTTTCTTCTGCTTCCTTTTTATAGAAATCAACGGTTTTTTTACACGATGTCTTCAGAGAACCATCGCCTTTAAAGGGTTTTAACGTATCCAGTTTTTTCTGCGTTTCCGCACAAACTGAAATTAATGCGTTTTTATTTTGTTCAACAGCATTCATATCAACCTTCTGTAAAGCTTCCAGCATATAGGCTTCCTGTTTATAACATTTGAAGTAAATCAGATAAATACGGTTGTAATAATTAAAGACAGGGCCTGCCTTTTCAAGCTTTTGAGAAATTTTATCTTTCTCATTGATCAGTGTTATGTTATGATCTGCTGCAAATACGCCTTGTTGCG
Source organism: Bacteroidota bacterium (assembly GCA_043800975.1). Lineage (GTDB taxonomy): Bacteria > Bacteroidota > Bacteroidia > Bacteroidales > JAHJDW01 > JAZDMK01. The sequence continues at coordinate 4,030 of JAZDMK010000014.1, forward strand.
CTTTAACCCGTTCTGATGCCATGTCCAGTTTTTCATTGGCAATTTCTTTTGCAAGAAGGTATGCTTCCATCGCATCATAGGATTGCTCCGATACTTCTTCCATGTTAACTATTTTTGCAAAATCTTCTGACAACACATAATAATTCAACTGAAGGCAGGAAACCACAGTATCACGAAAAACCAAGTTGCCTTCAAAGTCGGGCATCTTGGCAATTTTCTTTTTGGCTTCTCCAACCGTTTTAATAAGTTCTTTACGTTTGTTTTCAATCTTGCGCGCTCCCTTACCGCGTGCAACAGCATTTGTATAATCCCAGATGTCGTTTTTAATTTTTTCATATTCATCACCAATATTCTGCATATAATCGCCGGCAGTTTTAAACGTCTGTGCATTCAGTGTGGCGGGTGCTGCTATCATAATGCAAAGCACAAAAAGTATCAGTTTTGTTTTCATAAGTATTATTTTTTGGTTGTGATTTGAATGAGATCGATTAAAGTTTTGTATGCTTCTTCGATGTAAATATCATTGCGGATATTTTTTATTTCAGCATCGATAATTTCTTTCAGATAATCATCCACTGAAATCAGGTCCTGAGCAAAACGGTTGTTATTCACTTTAAAGCTAGCTTCCTTGTTGTTCAGTAGCGAATCGATCTGATCCATTACTTCATCTGCATTTTTATTCCATTTCGTAAATGACTTCCATTCGATCGGAACTGTTTTTATTTTGCCTGCTTTCTGTAAGGAATCAGAAATTTCTTTCACCCTTCGGAAACGCCAGGATTGCTCAACCCTTTTATTACTATTTTCGGCAAGTTCTTTCAAAGGAAGATTTGGACAGGGTGTGTAAAGCAATTTTTTATTAAGTGAATCCGGTGAAAGTGCATTGGGATATTGCGATTCGTATGATTGCTGTGTATTATTTATATCAAGAAGAACGATATCGGGCGTGATTCCCTTTTTCTGATAGGTTACGCCTTTTACACTAAAAAGCGTTGCATTGGTTATTTTAACAAATTTAGTAAGACTTTTGTTCTGAGGATCTGTTTTATAGGCTACGGGATCAATACTCAAGTCAAGAGGTGAAATATTCTGACCAGTTGCTTTTCCGTATGACTGGGTCCCAATAATAACAGCACGGTTGTAATCTTTAAGAATCATCGACAGAACTTCGGCAGCGGATGCAGTATAATTATTAATCATAATAACGAGAGGTCCGTCGTAGAGGGTTCCACGATTAAGATCTTTAATTAGATGTGGCTTCTGATTTCGTTCAGTTGACATCATCATTGGTCCTTCATTGATAAACAGACCTGCAAGGTCGATGGCTTCTTTCAGCGATCCACCACCGTTGTAGCGCAGATCGAGAATGATTCCTTCAATATTTTCTTTTTTCAGTTTTAAAATTTCTTTAGCTACTTCGTTTGCGCATCCGAGCATCCAGTTACTACCTTCCTGCACAAAAAAATCAGGCAGGGCGATATAGCCAGCTTTCCTGCTGCCTTCCAGCAAATATCCCTGAAGAATGTTTTCTTCCACCTTAAGTTTTTCTTTCTTCAGACGGATGGTTTTTTTAATATCATTCGAAGAGATTAGCGTTACATCCATGTACTTTTCGTTTCCTGGCATCAGTTGTTCATATACTTCCTCGATTCCGAGAGATGAAAAGTCCGTTTCTGTTTTTCCTTCTTTCTGAATGCTGATTACCTTATCACCGCTGTGGATTTCGCCCGAACGCCATGCCGGACCACCGGGAGTAAGTATTGATACAAGCATCGAGCCTTCATCAGATTCTTTAACATAAAAACCATATGAGAATGCTGAGGTTGATAGATTGCTGAGAAAGGATTCCTTATCTTCGGATGCAAAATATGCCGAATGAGGATCGAAAGCAGATGCGAGAGAATTAAGATAAATATCAGAAAGTTTTTTCTCAAAATCTTCTTTTTCAACTTTCCATTTACGAATCTGCTGACGTGCAATACGCGCAGCCTGCGTGCGTGCTTCCGCTTCATATTTTTGCCA
>JAZDMK010000018.1:0-5076 GCA_043800975.1 Bacteroidota bacterium
ATTTCTAAAAAATTCATAAGTTTGCATATAATTTCGATCGAATAATGGTTAAAATTTTTGAACTTGACACCAACCGCTTCCTTCTCGAGCTCTCGGATGATGAGTTTTCTTTATTAGCTGAAGAACTGGAAGAAGAATCGCTTGACGATGATGACTACTATCTGCATATTTCAGAAGTTGAATTTATGGAAGAAAGAGGTAATAATCCCGAGCTTGTTGCCAAATTAAGAACTCTTTTCGAAGGTCGTGAAGATCTCGAAATCCGTTTTCAGCGCGTGTCATAAACCCCCGGTTTCATTCTTTTTTTTTATTTTTCTGTTTTTTTCGGAACAGTTTGTTATTTCAAAAAATTGATTTAGGTTTACGCACTTTTTAACCCTAAAAATATAGCTTATGATTAACAAAGCAACTGACCTCTGGAAAGAAGAACTTTCCTGGATAACAGATTCTGTATTACGCGACAAAACTGCAAAGACATGGGCGCTGGCACTTGAAAGAAGTGTGCTCACTGTGGAAGATCTGAACACGATCCCTTTCACACTGCTTGCCGGCCCGGATCTGAAAGTGTCATTCATGGCACACAAAAGAGCTGTCGTTCACCTGGCAAAAGTATGCGCCGAAAAGTTTAAAGACTTTTTCGGTGAAGAACTGCCCGTCAACATGGATGTGCTTATTGCAGGCGCTATTCTGGCTGATGTTGGCAAACTACTTGAATATGAAATGAAAGATGGAAAATCGGTGCAGGGCAAATATGGCAAATACCTGCGTCATCCTTTCTCGGGTGTTTCCCTGGCTGAACAATGCGGAATGCCAGCCGATGTTTGTCACATCATCGCAACACACGCCGGTGAAGGCGACATGGTAAAACGTACGACGGAAGCATTCATCGTGCACCACGCCGATTTCATGAGTTTTGAACCCTTTAAAGACAGACTGAAATAAAATAAACTTGGCGTCCTTTGCGTCTCTGCGTGAAACAACATGACAGAAAATCAGATTTCATCCATTATTGTTGATGCGTGTTATAAAATACACACTACTCTTGGACCCGGTCTATTTGAATCTGTTTATGAAGAAGTGTTAGCTTATGAATTGGGAAAAAGCAACCTGCAAATTAAAAGGCAACATCCTTTGCCAGTAGTTTTTGAAGAAGTAAAGCTAGAGCTTGGTTTCCGTGCAGATATTATTGTTGAAGACAAAGTAATTATTGAAATAAAATCAATAGAAGCAATTGCTCCTGTTCACCATAAACAATTACTTACTTATCTCAGATTAAGTAACATTAAATTAGGTTTACTTATTAACTTTAATGAAGCACTGATTAAAAATGGTATCAAAAGAATTGTAAACAATTTATAATTTCACGCAAAGTCGCTAAGAACGCAAAGAAACAAAAAATTTTAAAAACAATAAACTATGACTGTAATAGAAAAAATATTAGCAAAACACGCCGGGAAAGACAAAGTCAGACCCGATGATATTATTGATGTTATTATTGACACAAGAGCAGCCCGCGACTTCGGTGGAGCCAATGTTGTAAAAAACCTTATTGACAATGGACTTACGGTTCATGATACAACAAAAACAGTTTTTACTTTCGACTGCAACCCCGGCGGCTCTGATCAGAAGTATGCGCAAAACCAGCACTACTGCCGCGAATACGCACGTGAGCACGACATCCGTGTGTATGATGTTCAGGAAGGTGTAGGAACGCATATCGCCATTGATCTTGGTATTGTTTGGCCGGGAAGTACGTTTGTTTCAACCGATTCGCATGCCAACATCATGGGTGCGATTGGTTCATTTGGTCAGGGAATGGGCGATCAGGATATTGCTGCAGCCTGGGCGAAAGGTGCCGTTTGGTTCAAAGTTCCGCATTCGGTGAAAATTAATTTCACAGGTAAACGTCCTGCCAATGTATCTGCAAAAGATATTGTACTGAATCTTCTTTCCATTTTTGGTGCAAACAAACTGCTGGGATATTCTGTTGAAATTTGCGGGGAAGCTGCTGATAAACTCACGCTTGATGAACGCATCACCATCTCTTCGATGGGAACTGAAATGGGTGCTATCATCATCATGTTCACTCCTTCACCTGAAATCATGCAGTATTGCGAAAAGGCAACCGGTCGCAAAATTGAAATGATTGCTGCTGATGCCGATGCAAACTATGTTGAAAAACACGATATCGATATTTCAAAATTTGTTCCCATGGTTGCAAAGCCAGGTCATCCGCATGATAACACATCGGTTGATTCTGTAAAGAAAACAAAAATTGATTCCGGTTTTATCGGAAGTTGCACCAACGGACGCATCTCGGATTTGCGCGCTGCTGCTGCTGTTCTGAAAGGCAGAACCATTGCACCCGGTGTTGTTTTAAAAATTGTTCCGGCTACCGATCAGGTTTGGAAACAGGCTTTGAACGAAGGATTGATTCAGGTTTTCAAAGATGCAGGTGCGATGGTTTCCAATGCAGGCTGCGCTGGATGTGCTGCCGGACAAGTAGGTCAGAATGGCCCGGGCGAAGTTACAATCAGTACAGGCAATCGTAATTTTGAAGGCAAACAGGGAAAAGGATTTGTTTATCTGGCTGCACCTGATGTGGTCGCTGCATCTTGTGTTGCCGGTTATATTACAACACCCGATGATATTCCTGCTACGCCTGTTACTTTCGGAAAAACCGGACGTACTTTTGGAAAGGCAGTTGCAAAAGGTGATCGTCCAAAACCAGAATTCACGGTGGAAGGACGCGTATGGCTGATCTGCAAAGACGATATTGATACCGATATGATTTATCACAACCGTTATCTCACAATCACTGATATCAAAGAAATGGGACAATATTCTTTTGACAATTTAAAAGGATATGAAGACTTCGCAAAAAAAGCACAACCGGGTGATATCATCATCACATCCAAAAACTTTGGTGCCGGAAGCTCGCGCCAGCAAGCCGTTGACTGCTTTATTTCGTTAGGTGTCAATTGTATTCTTGCTGAATCGTATGGCGCAATTTACGAACGTAATGCCATCAATGCAGCTTTTCCTATTTTGATGTATAAGCCTGAAATTCTTACCCAGATTGACATACAGAATGGCGATACCATTGTTGTCAATATGGAAAAAGGTGAAATCACCAATAAGAAAAATGGAAAATCAGCAAATATTTCTCCATTAAATGAAGTACAAGTAGCCATTATCAAAAACGGCGGACTTCTTTAAAACATCTTTAAAATGAATGAATGAAAACGCATTGCTTCGTTGATGCGTTTTTTTTATTTACTATCCAGAATGATGACTTTAGTTCCCGGAAAATAAAAAGTAATGATCTGTAAAAAGGTCATTCCCTTCTTTGCCATTTGCATTGCTCCTTCCTGGCACATGCCGAGACCATGTCCAAAGCCACGCCCTTTCAATATTACCTGATCACCATTTACTTCAACTTCAAAAAAAGTAGATTTCAAACCCAGATCGGGACGTACTTTTTTTAATGGAATTTTAGGATTTTCGTACAGATACAATTTCCTTACAGGTTGTTTAAAACAATAAAGAGTATCGTTCTTAACAGAATCAGGAAATGAAAAATTGTATTTCTTTTTTAAAATACTTTTCCATTCAGCAAGCGGCATTTTCTTCTCCCATTTAGCCGATGGACTTTTTAAACAGAAGGTATCTTTCACCGAACGCAGATAGGATACCGGTTGCGACCACACATCCTCGCAATTAGCTGTCATTCCTCCGCAGTTTGCATGATAGGCTGCGGTAATCAAATGATTGCTATCGTCCACAACCACCATTCCTTTTGTAGAAATGGTTGCTGTTAAAACTTTTATTGATTTGGGTCTCCCGTTGAAAGCCTGACAATGCGTGCTGCTGCACAAATTATAGCCATCTTTTTCATGCCGGTTCATGTGCCCCAAAACAAAAGTACGTGCAAGCACTGACTGCATTTTATAATATTCGGCAGATGCCTGCGTACCGCTCTCAGCTTCCGAAACACCGGCCACATAACTATCCAGCGCAACACGGTTTACCAGAATCATTTTTTTGTTTCTCAGAAAAACAAGCAGATTATCATCAAAGCTGGGATTCTTTTTTCGTGCAGGAACAGGAATGATACAGAAATTATTGATGTATCCTTTTTTCTGAAAACGAAGATATCCATAAATACCAAGCGTTTTCTTATGATAGTAAAGATGAATGGAATCACTTTCATATTTTAATACAAGCGTATCATTGGCTGCTATCGTATATACTTTTGCAGTGTCACTGTAAACATCATAGGAATTTGATAAGGGAATAAAGCGGAACGACTTCAGCTCTGTTTCAGTGAATATTCGAACATCAACGGTATCTCCTGCTTTTACAAATGAAAAAACGAAAACAAATAAAAACAATAAAAGGATTTTAATTTTCATATTTCTTTCATTCTTTCTGCAATGTGTCCGGCTGTTCTTTCAGATGCTCCGGGTCCGCCTAAAACTTTCACAAGTTCATCATATTCATGGATCATACTTTTTCTTTTTTCCTGATCTTCCAGCAACGACTTCAGCTCTGTAAGAATATTCGCGCGGTTCATTTCGGATTGAATCAGTTCCTTCACAACCGCTTTGTCTAAAATTAAATTCACAAGTGAAATGTATTTGACACTGATCTTAATCAAACGCCGTGCAATAAAATAGGAAACACCGGAACCTTTATAGCACACAACCTGCGGAACACGAAACAATGCAGTTTCAAGCGTAGCTGTCCCTGAGGTTACAACTGCTGCATATGCATTCGCCAAAATATCATAGGTTCTTCCAAACACAAGTTGATCATCGCTGCCTTTCATCAAAGATTGGTAATACGACAGAGGATGAGAAGATACTCCTGCAATGACAAAAGGATAATCCGGAAATTCTTTTTTCAGTGATAACATAACAGGTAGCATTCTCGAAATCTCCTGCTTTCTGCTTCCGGGCAATATGGCTATATACGGCTTGACAGGAAGACCGGATGATGAAGTCGATTTTTTTGCAATCGCATCCAGCAAAGGATGTCCGACAAAATCCACACCCACATCATGTTTTTTATAAA
>JAZDMK010000055.1:0-5176 GCA_043800975.1 Bacteroidota bacterium
ATTATCATTTGAAAAATGATTTATTCAACAAGGCTTTGTTCAAAACAGTCGTGGCATGACTTAGAATCATACTGCAACTAACATGTTAACATAAAAAAAGCCGCTCATATTGCTATAAGCGGCTTTCACTAGTTTGTAATTTTTATAAATGTTTCTTTACAACTTCCAATACCTCTGGTAAATCCATTCCCAGCTGTGTAAGATGTTCAATGGTTGGAACACCATTCGGGGTCCAGCCACGGCGTTTGTAAACAGCATCCAGTAGTTGTTCGTAGCGATCTTCCCGATACTTGCGGGTGATAGCCATTTTTTCTTCAGTGCTTTTTCCGGTTGGATCGACACCAATCTGTTCCTTCATCTGCTTATCATAACGTTCCTGACGTGATTCGTATTCCTCTTTCGTAACAGGACCGCATGCGCGATAGGGCTGTGCATCATGTTTGCGCAGACCATAACCACGGCGGATATTAAATACGCGTTGGAAATTATATACACGTTCCGACTGGCGAATGAGTTCGGCATTATCAATTTTAATCCCTGTCACTGCTTCAAAAATCGTCAGGTAATTATCCACGTGCTCCGGAACCTTGGCGGGTTCAGCTGTTTCACGGTTGTTGGCGGGTTCCACATCATTCCATGGAAGTTTGCAAAGTCCCATCAGTCCAAACCAGGTGCGGAACATCGGGAAATAATGCAGTGCTTCGGCTTTGTTTTCAAAAGTAGGAATGTGATTGTTCACCATGTCCATGAAAATCAACCAGGCTTCATCATGCTGCGGGCCTTTGTTGGTCATTGCATATCCGCCCTGCTGCGCAAGCGATTCTTTGGAAATATACTGTGAATATTCAAGACCTTTGTTTTCCATACCAATGTCATTCATGAAATTGATATCGCCCCAACCATTCTTCGCGAATAATTCTTTCATTTTACGAATTCCCATACCGGCAATTTTCCCGAAGCCTTCACCGCGTGCCATCTGGTGCATTGTTTCCATGACATCTTTCCAGTTACCCCAGGTAAAATCAAGGCCACCGGTGCGTTCTTTATTCAGAATCCCATTTTCCCAACATTCCATAATGAAGGCCATTAACGTTCCGTAGGTAATTGTACAAATACCGTAAGTATCGCAATAGAAATTACATTCAATCACATGATCGGCTTCAAATACACCAATGCAGGAACCAAGGCTGGCTGCAGTTTCATATTCCGGTCCGTCAACTGTTACTTTTGATCCGGCATAAGGACCTGTTTTCAATTCAAAATTATCAACCGCTTTTGCGCAGGCCATGGTGCAGCCAATCCAGCAACCATCGGGTAAACCCTGTGTGAATTTGGATTTCCAGATTTCAGAATGCAATCCGCCTGCCTTTTCATGACTTCCGAATTTGAAGTTATGCGTAGGAAGAAGATCATAGTCATTCATGATCTCAACCAGATGGGCCGTACCTTTTGTACGCATTTCGCACTGGCTGTCGTCCAGTTCTTTCATTTCTTTGTTGAAACGCTGACCACGCTCTGCAATGGCTTTCAGATCCACAACATTGTTTGCATTTCCTTTAACACCGGCTACTTTACAAACGATGGCTTTAATTTTTTTATCACGAAGTACGGTTCCAATACCGCCACGACCAGCTTGTTTCAAACGACACACCTTACGGCGGGGATCCCAGAAACTGAAGTTCAGCATGCCGATCAAACTGTTTTGTGCAGCCAAACCAGCGGAAACAACACCGATATTCATTTTATCCTTTTCATTGTCAGCATACATTTCTGTCAGCTGTTCTGCAAGGATGTGACTGTCTATGGCCTCATTCGGAGCTTCTTCAATGGTAATTTTTCCATTGGTTCCATCAATATAAATAATGATTTCCTTATCCGACTTGCCCTGAATTTCCATAGCGTCAAAGCCGGAGAATTTCATAAAGGGTCCGAAATAACCACCCACATTGCTATCGATCGGAATATCCGTCTGCGGAGAAATTGTAACAACAATTGATTTTCCGGTTCCGGAATATTGTGTAATTCCGCAAATAGGTCCCGGAGAAATGACGATCACATTTTCAGGATCGTTCCATTTTGTTTCAGGTTTTGTAGCATCCCATAACAAACGAAGGCCAACGCCTTTTCTGCCGATAAATTTATCCTTCACAGCTTGGGTGACTGGCTTTTCACTGATAGAAAGATCCCCCACATTCACATACAGTGTGCGGTTGTTGTATCCTCTTTCAATCGGGCGAAGTTCGTATTTCCACTCTGTCAAAAGTTTGTGCTTTGTTTTTAATTCCATTACGTCCATAACATTTCATTTTAGATATCGTGTCAAAATTATAAAAATTCGACATCAAACTGTAAAGAGCAGAAAAAAAAGTCGTTATGCAAACCTTTGCCTATCGGTTAATTTGGATTTCCTGCATTAACGATACTAACAAAAAAAAATTAAAAGTAAAATCCGTTATGTTTTTCTATGCATATCGTAAAAATTAATTGTATCTTTGCAATGAAAAACAAGATAGAAAGGAGATTACTATGAATAACAGTGTTTTTACATTTGATGAACCGAAAAACGAACCCATTTTTCAATACAGTCCACACAGCACTTCACGCGATCATCTGATCGCTGCCATGATGGAGCTTTCAGCCTCCGAGACAGAGATACCACTTATTATTGCAGGAAAAGAAATTAAAACGGGTGTAACTGGAAAAGTTGTAATGCCACACAATCACAAGCATGTGCTGGCAACCTATCACATGGCCACAGAAAGGGAAGTAAAAATGGCCATTGACGCTTCCATGGCTGCGCACAAACAATGGTCGGAACTATCCTGGGTGGATCGTGCGTCTATTACTTTAAAAGCAGCTGATCTGATTTCAAAAAAATATCGCTACCAGCTCAATGCAGCCACCATGCTGGGTCAGGGAAAAAGTGCGTACCAGGCAGAAATTGATGCAGCTTGCGAAGTGATCGACTATCTTCGCTTCAATGCGTATTTTGCATCAAAGATTTATGATGACCAACCCATTTCGAACTTTGATCAACTGAACAGGATGGAATACCGCCCGCTGGAAGGATTTATTTTTACTGTTTCCCCATTTAACTTTACTGCCATCGCATCCAACCTGAATATGTCTGTCGCTTTGATGGGAAACACCACTGTTTGGAAACCCGCAAGCACTTCCCTTCTATCCAATTACCTGCTGATGAAAATTTATAAGGAAGCTGGCCTACCCGATGGTGTTATTAATTTTGTTCCCGGAAGCGGTAGTCTGATTGGCGATATCGTCATGCAGCACCGCGACCTTGCCGGAATACACTTTACCGGCTCCAACAATACATTTAATCATCTATGGAAAAAAATTGCAGATAATATTGAAAATTACAAATCATATCCACGCATTGTGGGTGAAACGGGCGGCAAAGATTTTGTTTTTGCTCACAAATCTGCGGATGCTCTGGAAGTGGCAACAGGTATTATTCGTGGATCATTCGAATACCAGGGTCAGAAATGCTCAGCTGCTTCACGCGCCTATATTCCCGAATCATTATGGCCCGAAGTAAAAAAACATTTACAGAGAATGTGCAGCGAAATTCATGTAGGCCCTCCTTCCGATTTTAAGAATTTTATGAATGCTGTTATTGATGAAGGAGCCTTTGACAACATCATGGGATACATCGAAAAAGCACGTGAATCGGATGATGCTGAAATAATTTGCGGCGGGAAATGTGACAAATCAACTGGTTACTTTATTGAGCCTACAATTATTCACACTAAAAATCCCCATTTCATTACCATGGAAGAAGAAATTTTTGGCCCGGTGATGACAATTTATGTTTACCCTGACGAAAAATATTCTGCAACACTTGAATTATGTAACCAAACATCACCTTATGCATTAACCGGCGCCATTTTCTCACACGACCGATATGCCTACGTGGAAGCATGTCAGGCTCTCCGCTATGCTGCTGGAAACTTCTATATCAATGATAAACCAACAGGTGCAATGGTAGGCCTACAGCCGTTTGGCGGGGCAAGAGGATCAGGCACCAATGATAAGGCGGGTGGAAAGTTTAATCTGTACCGTTGGATTAGTCCAAGAACGATTAAAGAAACTTTTGTACCAGCCACTGATTTTAAATATCCGTTTATGAAATAATGAATGTTTTATGTTATTTAAAAATCCTGTTTGCAATAGCTGGCAGGAATTTTTTATTTTTGCTGTACCATGAGTGCAAACATATTAGATTTACTTAAAACCAAAACTATCGGCATAGCCGGCTGCGGTGGACTGGGTTCCAACTGTGCCGTATCGCTCGCGCGGGTAGGCATTGGAAATCTTATTATCGCCGACTTTGATGTGATTGTAGAAAGCAATCTGAACCGGCAGTATTTTTTTTATGATCAGATCGGACAGAAAAAAGCATTTGCCTTAAAAGATAATATCAACCGCATCAATCCTGCGGTGCAGGTGGAAGCCCACGATATGAAGCTGGATCCTAAATCTATCGTTACTTTGTTTCAAGATTGCGATGTGATTGTGGAAGCTTTTGATCTGGCCGAAATGAAACAGATGATTATTGAAACCGTTGTCTCGGAAATGCCCGATAAATATATTGTTTCCGGCGTTGGCCTGGCTGGCTGGGGACACAATAATTTATTTACCACAAAGCAATACGGTAAACTTTTTATCTGCGGCGATCATCAGCATGAAGTATCTGAGAGCATGCCACCATTGGCACCTAAAGTATGTATCGTTGCTAATATGGAAGCCAATCAGGTGATGGAAATACTATTGAATAATTGACGATTTACAATTTTCGATTGACGATTTAAATATTAAATAAAAAAAAGAAATGACTCCGGAAGAACTAAAGAACCGAACAAAGCAATTTGCTCTTTCTGTAATGAGTTTTCTTCGTTTGATGCCATCTGGCCTTGAAAGTCAGGTTATAAGCAAACAACTTATCCGTTCTTCAACTTCTGTTGCTGCAAATTACAGAGCAGCCTGCAGGGCAAGATCATATCCTGAATTTCTTTCAAAAATTAAAATTGTAGAGGAAGAAATTGATGAATCCTCTTTTTGGTTAGAACTTATCCTTGATGCCAAGTTATTATCTTTAAAAAAGGTTGAACCTTTGCTGAGTGAATCAAAAGAACTAACAGCTATTTTTTCTGCTACT
>JAZDMK010000067.1:0-25330 GCA_043800975.1 Bacteroidota bacterium
CATAAAATAAAATACTTAGGCTTGCGTTATCTTTTTAACTCTCTGCTGTTTTATTTAACCTGAAACCCTATGAACACAAAACATTTTCTGGCAATGGCTGCAGTATTATCTGCGCTGTTGCTTCTTTCTTTCGCCGCACCCAAGCCTAAGGAAGTACTTGAATTAAAAACCATTGATAATTCAATGGCGAAAGTAAACGACAAGTTGTATGCCTGCAAATATGAGGTCACCAACTTCCTGTACCGCACTTTTGAAAATGACCTGAAGCTGAACAAACGAACCGACGATTTGAAAACTGCCTGCGTTGATACGCTCAACTGGCGCGATAATAAATGCTACAACGAACCGTATGTTGAGTATTATTACCGGCATGTTGCCTATGACAATTATCCCGTCGTGAACATTTCATACGATGCCGCAACTCTTTTCTGCAAGTGGCTTACCGAGAAATATAATTCCAATCCGAAACGCAAATTCAAAAAAGTTATCTTTCGTTTACCCAATGAAAAAGAATGGGAATTCGCTGCTGCGGGTGGTGAAAATAATTATTTCCCTTACCCATGGGGCGGCCCGTATATGCAGAATAAAAAAGGGGAATTCCTGTGCAATTGCATTCATATAGGTGATCAATGTGTTGTCCGTGATTCTGTCACAGGGAATCCTATCCTTTCGTTTGGTGATGCCATGGGTATAGCCGGCTCACTGAATGATGCTGCGGATATTACAGCTCCTGTGAAAGCCTATTGGCCAAACAAATTTGACATATACAACATGGCCGGCAATGTGGCTGAAATGGTTGCTGAAAAAGGCCGGGTCAAAGGCGGAAGCTGGCGCTCATTTGGTGGTGATGTGAACATCAAAGCAGTCGCTTATTACAAGAAGTCTGCATCCACCATAGGGTTCCGCTATTTTATGGAAGTGGTGGAAAAATAAACAAACTACAATTACCCTTTTTCGCTGATCTGATCCAGCGCATCGCGGTTCAGAATGGACAGTTCATTCGAGTCAATGCTGATAATTTTTTCACTGCAAAGATCCGATAATACACGACTTACACTTTCGCGGGAAGTACCAATCAGATCGCCCATCTCTCCCCGTGAAAGGGGAAGTGTAAACTGATTGTTTTTATAAAGTTTATCAGAAAAACAAATTATAGTTTCTGCAACAAGCCCCGGAATCTGCTTCTGGGCAAGGCTTGCGTAACGTTGATAGTCGTTCAGTTCATTACGGCACAATTCCACAATTAATTCATAAGCAAATTTACCGTTGCTAAAAATCAAATTGCGAAACACACCCAGATCGATAAAACATACCGTAGTATTTTCAATCGCCGTCGCCGAAAACTGATTGATCTTATCACCAAAAGTCGTTGGAATTCCCAGATAAGTCGGTGCTTTTACAATGCGAAGAATTTTATCACGTGTGGGACCCTGCATATGCAGCTTAGCCATTCCAGTACGCAGATAGGCCACATTTAAAGAAAGTGCTTCCTGCTTAAAAATGGTTTCTCCCTTTTTGAAAGAAACCAGCGCACTATTGGTTTCAAGTATATTGAATTCCTCTTCGTTCAGATGGTGTGCCGCTGCCGATTTGACTTTGCACTCCTTACAGTTATGTTGTGACATGGGGACTCCTTTCTTTAACGCAAAAAATCTGTTGACTTTATGCTTAATTTTATAGTAAATGTAAGGAACAAAACCATATGTGTGACAAAAATCACAGGTAATGATAGAATAAGTCACAGGCAATTGTGAATTAATGAACATATAGCGATATACATTTGCATATATCAATACCCAAAAACATGAACGAAGATTTTGAAAAACAACTGGCCGAACTTCAGAAGAAAGTTGGCAAAATTGAAAAAGGCACCAAGGATCAGCTGACCATGGTGGTTTTCTCGGGCGATCTCGATAAGATCCTCGCCGCAATGATTATCTCAACTGGAGCCGTTGCCTATGATATGAAAGTGAAGCTTTTCTTTACTTTCTGGGCCACCGCAGCACTGCGCGATCCGAAGAAAAAAGCAAAAGGTAAAAACTTCATGAGCAAAATGTTCGGCATGATGCTTCCCAAAGGACAAGGCAAACTGAAACTTTCGAAGATGAACATGATGGGCATGGGCACATCCATGATGAAAGGACTGATGAAGAAAAAGAATGTGGCTTCACTCGAAGAAATGTTTAAAACAGCCGGTGAGCTTGGCGTTGAAATCAACATCTGCGAAATGTCGATGGACCTGATGGGCTTTAAACGCGAAGAAATGATCGACTATCCGCACATGAATATTTGTGGTGTAGCAACATTCCTCTCCGATGCACAGGAAAGCAAAGTTCAGCTATTCATTTAAAAAGACAGAAGACCGGAGACAGAAGACAGAAGACAGAAGAAAAAAATGCTCTTCTGGCTTCAGACTCCCGACTTCGAGCCCCAAACATAAGTAACAAATAATTTAAAATATTATAAAATGACAACAGAAGAATTAAAAACAGTAACAGCAAATAAAATTGTTGACGCACGCGGAACCGCTTGCCCGGGGCCACTGCTCGCAGCCAAAAAAGCGATGGGAGAAATTGAATCCGGAGAAATCATGGAAATCCTTTCTTCCGATGAAGGCACCAAACACGACATTCCCAAATGGTGCGAAAAAATGGAACATGAATTTATGGGTATTGTCGAAGAAGACAGCTACTCACGTTTGTTTCTGAAAAAAGCATAAGACTCATAAAAGCCTGAACCAACAGGCCAAAGCGAAGAATCGTTCTTACCTAAGGCAACAGAAAAATTTGTTGTCCCGCTCTTCCTACGTTCTGATTTTTCAATGCAATAAAGCGTTATCATTATGGAAAACAAAGCTTACAGACCGAAGATACTGGTCTTTTCCACCGACAAGATTTCCGATCCCGGCATCGACCAGGCGGGCTTGCGTAAGATTCACTATTCCCCTGCGGTATATGTAATCAGCCTACCCTGCTCTTCCGGTATCAAACCGAGATGGATCATGCACGCGTATGAACAGGGATTCGACGGTGTGTTCATTGCTGCCGACGGACATGAATGTTCCTACAGCCCGCAGTGTCCCGAGTACACAAACAGTATCATCGAGAAGACACAGGTGATGATGAGAGAAAAAAACATCAGTCCGAAGCGAATTCGTATGGCTGCCATCTGTTCGGTATGTGCCGAGCCTTTTGCCGGACACATGGAAAACTTCACGAAGATTCTGAACGAACTGGGAAGCATTGCAGATGAACTCGCCAATAACAAATCAAAAGAATAAGGCCATGCAGGAAGAAAAGAAAATATACGATGCGCTGGTGATCGGCGGCGGGATTGCGGGGCAGGAAGCCGCGCTCAGCCTGGCCGGAATGAACCACAACGTGCTGATGGTCGAAAAAAGTTTATCCATCGGCGGGAAGATGATACAGCTGAGTAAGGTGTTTCCGACACTGGACTGTGCGGCTTGTATCACAACACCCAAAATGTCGGAAACCGCACGCCACGCCAATATCAACCTTTTGCTCAACAGTCGGATTGAGGGTGTGACGAAAAATGAAAAAGGTTTTCAGATTGATCTTACACGCAACCCGCGCTATGTGATCGCTGAAAATTGTACCGGCTGTCAACTCTGCGAAGTGGCTTGTCCCGAAGTGCGTAGCGATGAATACAACTGTAACTTAGCTGGAAGAAAAGTAGCCTTCATTCCGTTTAGCCTGGCCAATCCACGTATTGCGAACATTGAACGCGATGATACTTCTGCGCCCTGCATCAACGAATGCCCCGGCGGTGTGAAGCCATACGGTTATATTTCACTGGTGCGCAACGGACAATATGAAGATGCGATGCGCTTGCACTTGGAAGATATTCCCATCCCGGGAAGTCTCGGGCGTGCTTGTTATGCCCCCTGTCAAAATGCCTGCACACGTGGAAGTCTTGAAGCACCAGTGGATATCAGAAGGATTAAAAGATTTTTTGCGGAAGATTTTTATACTAAATATGCAGAACCTCCTGTCAAAGCAATAGCTGAAAAGACAGGAAAGAAAGTGGCTGTGATTGGCTCCGGTCCTGCAGGACTGACAGCTGCTTATCACCTTGCATTAAAAGGTCACAGCGTAAAGATTTTTGAAGCGGCGCCAGTATTAGGCGGTATGCTTGCACTGACGCTTCCTGAATACAGATTACCAAAAGATATTGTAGCACGTGACGTAAAAAATATTACTGCATTGGGTGTGGAAACAGAGGTCAACCGCCGTGTAGAGGATTTGAATAAACTGAAGGAAGAAGGTTACGATGCAGTCTTTGTCTCGGTGGGAACACACGACACCAGCAAGCTGGGTATTGATGGATCCGATCTGGAAGGCGTGGTTTCCTGCCTTGATTTTTTGCAGGAAGCAAACATCGGGAAGAAAACAGATTTAACAGGAAAAAAAGTAATGGTCATCGGTGGGGGTAACACAGCCATTGATGCAGCACGCACATCATTGCGTCTGGGTGCATCGCAGGTAACTGTTGTCTATCGCCGCGGCCGTGATGAGATGCCCTGCTTTGCTCCTGAGATCCATGAAGCCGAAGAAGAAGGTGTACAGATTTCAATACTGAGAAATCCAACAAAATTTATCGGTGAAAATGGAAAGCTGAAAAAGGTACAATTAGTAAAAATGAAATTAACCGAACCCGACAAGAGCGGTCGTAAACGCCCTGTCCCTGTTGATGGTTCAGAATATATGGAAGAAGTGGATCTGGTGATTGAAGCCATCGGTTTGCAATCATCTGCAACTGTTTTTTCCAATCAGATTAAGTTGCATAAAACAGGAAACATTGAAGTCAATAAAAAAACATTACAGACTTCTGTTCCCTACATCTTCGCCGGTGGCGATAGTGTGAGCGGTGCTTCCACGATTATTGAAGCAGCCGGTATGGGTAAGAAAGCAGCATTTTATCTTGATAAATATCTGCGCGGAGAAAATCCGGAAGACTTCGAATCGGGTGATAAACTTCCCGCCATTGATAAAAATAAAATACTGAACCGTAAAGATATTAAGCTCATGCTTCCCGTGAAGGACAAGCTGCGCAGCGCATCGGAACGGGTAAAAGATTTTAAGGATGCAGAGCATACATACACGGAAGAAGAAGTGAAGAAGAGTGCACTGCGTTGTCTCGATTGCAGCAACTGCCGCGAATGTCATCAGTGTGTAACGGCATGTCCAGCATACGCCATCGACTTCTCGCAGAAAAAAGAAACCATCACAGCCGAAGCAAAATCGGTGATCGTGACAACAGGATATAAATTATTCAAGCCCGAAGGAAAGCCAGAATACGGATACGAAAAATATCCAAACGTAATCGATTCAATGCAAATGGAACGCCTGATTGCGCCTACCCGTCCGTACAACAATCTGCTTCGTCCGGGTGACGGAAAATCTCCGGATAACATTGCGTATGTTTTGTGCACCGGCTCGCGCGATTCGAGTATGGAAAATCATGCCTGCGGAATCGATTGTGCAAACAATCCGATCTGTTCACAGGTTTGCTGTATGTATTCCATCAAACAGGCTCAGCTTCTGATGGGCGCACTGCCCCTGGCCGACATCACAATTTATTACATGGACATCCGTGCTTTCGGGAAAGGATATGAAGAATTTTTCCAGCAATCGAAAGGCATGGGCGTAAGTTTTGTCAAAGGAAAAGTAGCGAAGATTCGCGAAAATGAAAACGGAAGTGGTGATCTGATTCTGCGTTATGAAGACGTAACCACCGGAAAACTGAAAGAAGGAAAACATGATCTGGTAGTACTTTCCGTAGGTGTGCTTCCCGACAAAACAGTTCCTGAAATGTTTAAAAACCATAAGCTGGAACTGGATGATTTCAATTATGTGAAACAGACCGACGAGCTGCTGTGCCCCACACAGACCAGCATTCAGGGAGTCTTCGTGGCAGGAATGGCATCCGGACCCAAAGACATTCCCGATTCAATATTATCGGCAGGTTGTGCTGCTGCTGAAGTTGCAGCTTATATAAAAAACAGTTAATTCATGCAAGAAAGACTGAATAATATAGGATGTCAGATGTCGGATGACCGATTCAGGGGCTGGAAGTCAGAAGACCGAAGCTGGAAATGGAAAGCATCCGCACCAGCCGGCCCCTTCTTGAAGACGGAAAACGGAAAATGCAGTGCCAGCGGCACGGAATGTTTGTAGAAAAAATAAAACGAAAAGACATCAGAGTGCCGTAGGTACGGCATATTCTGAGAAGACACGAAAAAATTAAAAATATGAAAGAACGAATTGGTGTTTATATCTGTCATTGCGGAGGAAATATTTCCGACTATGTGGACGTGAAAGAACTGGAACGCCTGATGAAAGACGAAGAGGGCGTAGTGATTTCCAAACACGTGATGTTTGCCTGTGCCGACTCGAATCAGAAGGAAATGATCAACGATATTCAGGAACAGAAACTGGATGGAATTGTGGTTGCCTCCTGTTCACCCAAGTTGCATCTGCATACCTTCCGGGGTGTATCCGAACGTGCGGGTTTGAATCCGTATAACTATGTTCAGGTAAATATCCGTGAGCAGTGTTCCTGGCCGCATTCCGACAATCCCGTCGAAGCCACACACAAAGCTATCGGACTCATCCGCGCCGGAATAAAAAAAGTAGTTCGCTCTGAAGCACTTGAATCCATTGAGATTGAAGCGAAGTCTGCCGTACTTGTCATCGGTGCCGGTGTAGCCGGAATGAAAGCAGCCATCGAGCTGGCCCGCGTCGGGAACCAGGTATACCTGATTGAAAAGGAAGAAAAAGTGGGCGGACGCATTGCCGAAAACGGAACGCTCTTCATGACCGGACAAAACGGACCGCAGCTGGTTGAAAGACTTTTGAAAGAAGTAAAATCATTTACCAATATTACACTCTTCACACAGGCTCATGTAGAAAAGGTTTCGGGCAGTGTGGGAAATTTCAGCGTAGGAATTAATATTCTTAAAGACGGCAAGGATGCAGAAAAACTCAACCTCGCAGTTGGTTCTGTTTTGGTAAGCACCGGATACGATCACTACCAGCCCAAAGAAAATGAATTTGGTTTTGGCCTATCCAGTCGTGTGATTACGTTGCCCGAGCTGAAAAAGAAAATGGATGAAAGTAACGGAACGCTGGAAGTAAACGGAAAGAAAATTAAGACAGTAGGTTTTGTGTATTGTGTGGGTAGCCGGCAGACGAAAGGTGAAAATAAATACTGTTCAAGAAGCTGCTGTTCGTCGGCAGTTCACACATCACTCCTGCTGAAGGAAAAGTTTAAAGATATCAAAGCCGTGCATATGTATCGTGATATAAGAACGTACGGCAAGCAGGAAATTCTGTATGAAAAATCTTCCAAGCAGGGCGACATCTACATGAAGTATGAAGAGAAGGAACCGCCCGTGGTGGAAGTGAAAGGCGATAAACTTTCTATAAAGATGAAAGATTATCTGACCACAAAAAAAGAAATTGAATTCGAACCCGACCTTCTGGTGCTCGTTACAGGAATGACTGCACGAAGCGACAGCAAAGACATTGCAGCGAAGTTTAAAATTCCCGTGGGTGCCGATTTGTTTTTCAACGAAATTCATCCCAAGCTGAAACCTGTGGAAACCGTGATCAATGGCGTGTTTATCGGAGGCTCCTGCCAGGGTCCGAAAAACATCAGTGAATCGGTACAATCTTCATTGTCTGCTGTTGCTAAAATTAATTCACTGATCAAAGACGGGCACATAACGCTGGAACCCATTATTGCTCGCGTGAATGCGGATGCATGCCTGTGGTGCGGTAAATGTGCCGAAGTATGTGAATACGATGCACTGAAAGAAATCACGCTAAACGGAAAGCAGATAGCCGAAGTGAATCCCGCCACCTGCAAGGGTTGTGGAATATGCACGCCGGTTTGTCCGACTGATGCAATTGAAGTGCTGCAATACACCAATGCAGAAATCGAATCGATGATCGACGGATTTATGGACGTGATTGAAATCAAAGATCATTCGGGTGAAGCGGAAGAGGAAGTGGAATCCGACGGTTCGGAACCCGTGCGCATGAAGGAATATCCGCAGATATGGAAACAGATCGTGGATGCCATTACTGCGGAACACAAGACCATTCCTGAGATTGCGGAAACGATCGGTGTACACAAAGACCTTGTTACCTGGCACGTGATGACAATGAACCGTTACAACGTTCTTGTTGCAGACGGCCTGGATAAAAAGGAAGCTTATTATTACTACAAATTAAAAAACTAGCAGCCATGGCTACGATAGATTTCAATTTTGAAAATAAAATAAAGAAATACGGCGCGAAGGATTTTAATGCCTGCTTCAACTGCGGTACCTGTACGGCGATCTGCGACTTGTCGGATACCGACAATTCCTTTCCGCGAAAAATGGTTCGCTACACTACACTCGGAATTGAAAGCGATATAAAGCAATCGCTCGACCCCTGGTTGTGTTATTACTGCGGCGACTGCTCGAAGAGCTGCCCGCGACAGGCCGATCCGGGAAACCTGATGATGGCACTGCGGCGCTACCTTACCTCAAAGTACGACTGGACAGGACTTTCCGGATTGCTCTATCGTAATCTTTCCGGATACATCATTGCGTTTGTATTGATGATTGCCGCTGTGGTCGGTCTATACCTTAATGACACCTTTACTAAAGTAGAATGGCTCGAATACGGACATTACTTCGAAATGTTTGCCATTGCCGGTGTGTTTGCATTGATACTGCTACCGAACCTCATTCGCATGTGGTACCTCACGGTGTGGAAACCGACGAAGAAATTCAAAATAAAAAATTACTTTGTAGCAATCAGTGACTTGCTGGTACACATGTTCACACAGAAGCGCAGCCTTGACTGTGACAAAGAACAAAGAGACAATGTATGGTGGTTCGAACATTTGCTTTTGGTGCTCAGTTATCTGGCGCTGCTGTTCACTACTGTTTTTCTCGACTGGTTCGGAAACACAAACAGGTTTGTGATTGTGATGGGCTATGTGTTTAGTGCCGCGATATTTATCGTCACTACCGATTTTGTGATACGCCGCATCCGGAAGAAAAGCGAGAAGAGTAAATTCACGCATCCTTCCGACTGGTTCTTTGTGATCTGGTTATTGCTGATGGGCGTTTCAGCATTCGCAGTGCGCCTGCTGATCGATGTGAATGCATTGGAAAATGCGTTTGTTGTTTATCTGTTTCATCTGATTGTGCTGGTGCAATGGGCGCTGATCATCGTTCCCTTTGGCAAGTGGACACACTTTTTGTATCGTTCGTTTGCGATGTATTATGAAAAAATTAACGCATTGGGCAGTAAAGCAAAATAATTCCGACAGGGAGAGATGCTTCCTGATTTTTCTTCACGTTTAAAAATATTTATATGAATATAACTATTCGGGTAGTTTTATTCTTTAATATTAACGTTCCAACTTAATTAATTATTGGTTCTCTACTGTCAATATAGTATATCGCTTATAGCGATTACAATATTTTGCGAAACAGCCGTCAGCACGAACCAGCCGAGCACCCTTTGTGACATATACATCCATTATTTGTGAATGAATTTCACCACACAAAGGGCATTGAAAAATTGACTCTGTAGGAGTTCTTCTCTCTTCCTTTACGAGAACAGTCGTTGTTTCTTCCTGCATTTTATTTGCGTTTATTGTACAATTTTCTTTGAAACCGTTGACATCATTCCACTAAGCGTTACTGCATATACACCTCTTACTTGTCTTGGTGTATATACGTTAAAGGTTCCTGGTTCGAAGGAATACTCTTTCTGATAAACGAATCTTCCAAGCATATCGACAACAGAGATATTATAATAACCTGCTGAAGGAATAGTAAGATTCAGGATCGTTTGGTTATCGTTAATAATTTGACAATAATTTATTTCCGCATTTTCGCTTTCGAGCTGAGAACATTGGGTTGACACTATACCCAGCATAACTTTTGTTCCGTCGAAGTCGGTTTGCGACAAGCGGTAATAGGTTTCTTGTCCATTTTGAATTTCATCAGTATACGAATAGTTGTGAACAGAATTGGTATTCCCATGACCAGATATGGTAGAAACCGGAATAAAATTATTGGCATCGTTCGAGCGTTCGAGCGTGAAATAATCATTGTTTGTTTCCGATGCAGTACTCCATGTAATAATGTTTTTGTTATTCTTGCACTGTGCATCAAAGGAGATTAGTTCAATAGGCAAAACAGTATTTGTCCTGCAAAAAGTAAAATATTGATAATTGCTGAAATTATAGTCGCACTCCCAGTTTGAACCCACAAGGGTCATCGTAGTAAAGATATCTGCACTGGTAAAAGTTGCATCTGCACTGGTAATCAAATAAACATTTGTTGGAGTTACCCCCCCAAAAGCAGAAGCAGGGATTCTTACCTTCATCGTTCCCACAACTCCCGTTTCCTGAACCTTCCAAATACGGGCAATCCTGACAAGTGCCGGTACAGTTCCGGCTACTGCGACAGTCCAGCTTGTAGCGTTTGCGCCGTCGTTGCCCCATAACATATATGTAGCATCGGTGAGGTTGTTTGGATTTGTAATATTATCGGCGGCAATGGCTCCTATGCCCATAGTGACCTGAAATGCAGGTGCAGTAACAGCATTTTGACTCATCGCTTGACGTTGATGTAAGCCTTCAATGTTTTCGCAGCCTACACCCGTTACGTCATTATGGTAATCATACATCGGATTGCCTCCCACAGCGGATGTCCAAATACTTGCCCCAGCAGCACTTGTATAATTATTTCTAACTCCTCCGCTAATAACATTGTGCCCCAGCGTAATACCATACTTAACAGCCAGATATGAGTTTATTTTGTTTCGCTGTAAGGCACTAAGCAGGTTTCCATAGGTGATAACTTCACAGACACGCCCGTTGTAATAAAAATCAGGTGCACCTCCGTTATTATCAAGACATCCAATGGCAAAGGGAGCTGTTAAATAAGATCCATCCATGGGCTCAACATTGCCGGGAGATGTATAAGAAAGCAAATCAACATAATTGGTCATCTGGACTCCTTGTATTGCCGACGTACCAAGGATAAGCGGACTTGTTGTAATAATATTGGCATTGGCTACACCCCAGTTCATTGTAACTCCAAGGTGACCCTGCCCATCAAAATATGCAAATGAAACATCGACCCCTACCTTGTTTCCAGGAGTTATCATTCCTGTTGGCTGCCATGCATAAACCAATGAACCAGTTCCTGAGCCATGGGTGACAGCAAAGGATTCCATTTGCCAATTGGTTCCGCTGCGCGAACCAACATCATTGAAATCATAACTACTAAGCGTTTTGAAATATTGCGTTGTGCCATTGAATGAAAGAACCGGATTAAAATTAATTGCGCTTGCATTACTTCCCGACAGATATTGAGGGTCTGCGCCTGCTGTATTCAAAAGAGTAATGGCAGAACCACAGAACTGATTAGCCCAATCGGTAGCATTGGTTCCCGCATATGAAACGCCCATATTGGCTTTAAACCACATTTTTGGTAATCCAGCAGATATATTTCCCGGATAAATTGCTGTTCCAGTGGTGAAGCTCCAAGTAGCAGCTCCCACGGCATCGCCATATGCATTTTTGGGGACAATTTTCCAATAATATGTTGTACTCACTGCTAAGGCCGGAACATAAACCAAAGCAGCTGTATTAATAACAAAGGGCGGAATGGCAGCCGTGCCAAAATACACATCGTATGAAGTGGCTGCACTGCAACCAGTATTTGATGGAGCATTCCAAGTAAGACGTGCACAAGTACTATTTCCTGTTGAACCATTTGCAGGTGCCGTATATGTGGCAAGACCTGGAACACTTGAGCCTCCTGTAGTGAAAGACCAGATAACAGGGGCCCCAGCAACTCCAGCGGCGTTTTTAGGAACAATCTTCCAATAGTAAGTGGTTGTAACTGCTAGGGCACCAGTACCATACGTTGTGCTTGTCGTATTGGTCACAAATGGCGGAGAAGCTGCAGTACCAAAATATACATCGTATGAGGTAGCGGCATTGCATCCTGAATTCACTGGCGCAGTCCATGTCAGATCTAATCCGCAACTCGGAGCTCCTGTTGAACCATTGGCCGGCGCCGTATAAGTGGCTAATCCCGGTACTGTCAGGTTGCAACAACCTGTAACCGTTATACCGGGAGTTGCAACTGGTTGCTGTATAGGGATAAGAGTCAGTGATCCCCCGGCTCCTAACAATTCAACTCTCATTTCTGATGCATATAACGGCGACCCCGTCATCGTTACATTGATTACATCCCCACCTGTGGCTGGAAATGAATAACTAACAGGTCCGCTGGCCTCTGCCACTGTTAAAGTAAGATTTGTTAATACTGGAGTGCCATTTACTGTTACAGTAACCCACCCATCAGGGTTTGTTCCATCTGTCCAGCCATCACCATAAGTATCCGTAAGCCGGATGGTATGACAGTTTGCAGTGACACATACTGATGTCAGTGTCATGTTATTGGCAGTTTCATTCACTATCCGTATATAATATGTGTTTCCGATGGTTAGTCCCGTTAAATCAACAGTCTCGGTTTGGGCACCAGCAGTTGTATTGGCATTTGCACAACCTATTTGAGTTAATGAACCGCATGCTCCTGAGAAAACCTGCACAAGCAATTGCCTTGATGTTGTCACAGCTCTAATAGTAGCATATGAGGCAGTTGCAACAAACCGAAACCAACCATCCCTTAAAGCCGTACCACAAGTAGGAACAGGTGCATCAGCCACAGTGGCATCGCTGATTGTCCCACTGCCACATGCACCGCCAACAGTGAGCAGTGTGGCGGGTGTGCTGCAAGCTATCGTTGGTGCCTGTGCAAATGATTGAGAATAAGCGCATATAAGCAAAAGGGATATCGCGCAAAAGATAATAATGTAAATGCGTTTCATTTAAACTAGTTTTAATAATAAATGACTAAAAATCGTAGACCAAAAACGATTTAGTAAAACTAGTTTAAGAAATAATACTATTACATTTATTTACACTGGTGGGGTTGAATTTTGACCATTTGCCATCTCATTTGACAAAATGGATTTGGCTTTTACAATTTGGAGAAATATCTTATCTTATCCTTAAGGAGATTTTGTTTGCTTCGGGAAACCAAAAACATTTCATTCATGTCTTTCATCTTCAGTTGATACCCACGTGAATTCCCAATTACTTTTGTAATAAAATCAATATTGACAATATACGAATTGTGACAACGAATAAATCTTTTCTGACCAGATAACAAAGAGGCTACTTGTTTGATGGGAATCAGAATTAATTCATTTGCCTGCTTCCCGTTTTTCAAATAGTAAAACCGACAATAGTTTGCCTGCGCCTGAACACCAATTAGATCGGCAGGGATCAAAGAAAGAAAGTCGGAAGTACGGCTGGATTTAAAAAGAATCTCTTCCCCCACTCCTTCTACCGGTTTAACTTCCTTGAGGCTTTCAGACATTATAGCTGCATTTTCAATGATTTTTTTAAGCGTAAAGTTCTCAAGGATAATTACTGCTAAGCTAAAAGGAAGAATTAAAGATGCAAGAATCACCAGAGCCATCGAAAACACAAAACCTGCCGGAAGCTGATTTGTAAAAAAGGCTTTGTAGAAATAAAAGTGTACGCAAAGGGTTGTTATTAAAGCTAATGCAATGCCTGCGTAATAGAAACTGATTCTATTCAGGTTGTTTGTTTTTTCATTTACTATCCTGGAGACAATAAAGAAGAAAACCAGAATGGACAGAAAAGCCATTATGCCCGGAAGGACATCCAGCATAATAAGATACATGGCAAACTGGTGTTCAATTGGATACAAGGGTTTGAAAAAATAAAAGAAAAGAATATTGTATGCGCCGAATGCAAGTATGAGCAGAAATCTTTTCGTGCTTGAGATCCCTTGCAAATACTCAAGTAGAATTAGGTTTCGGTAATTAATCCTTCTTCTGTTTCTTAAAAAAACAATCACCATGATCGCCGCTGTAAATACAAAATACAATAACAAGTTTCTCACATAATTCTTGTTAATGAGTGCCCATTTTTCCTTTTCTTCCAGATGGCTGATCTGATTAATAAGCGCTTCACTCCGAATTTTATATTCAATATTCTGTGTGGTATTACTGACTTTTTCCAACTGAATGCTATCCGATAATTCACTGAAAGCTTCATGAAAACGCAGTGCTTCGGAAATTAATCCTTTTTCTTTGTATGCTCTGAATGCAGTCAGGTAAATGCTGCAGCGGGTTTCGTTATCAAGAAACAAGGTGCGTGAATTCTGTTCAATAAACACACTATCCATATTCAGAATCAAAGCCGGAACATATACAACAAAAATATCAGGACCTGAAATAAGGTATTTTCTTATCGTATCTATGGCCTGATCTGCTTTTCCCATACCTAGAAGTGTTTTTGCTTCGAGGTCGACGATCATTCCGAAAATAGGATTGTGTATCTTCCCACCAAAAAGCTTCTTATTTATCGCCATTAGAGCAAAAGCGGAATCCGGCATATTCATTTTACAATAAATGTTTGACGTTTTTAAAAGAACGCTTGACTGTTCTTCTTTATAACCCCGGGATGAGTAAAAGCTCTCTGCATTTTGATAGCATTGTAGGGTACTGTTATATTGCTTCAGCATTTCATAAGCATCTCCCAGGTATACATTGCATAAAGCCACAATGTATAAGTTCCTTGTGTTTTCTCCAATTTTTTTTGCTGCTCTGAAATAGCTTATGCTTTTTAAAGGTTTTTCTTTATGAATTAGGCAGAGCCCTGTATTATTGAGGCTTGTGATTAATCCATCCGTATTCTTTTTCTTGTAAAAATGAGCCGTCGCCAATGTATACATCTCTATGGCCTTCTCAAAATAGTAAAGCCTGAAGAGAATGTTTCCAATATCCACTAATAACCAGGGGCGAGAAAAAGCAAAACCCTCCGTGTTTTTTCTATACTTGTCATAAGCAAGGGCCGACTGATAAAAGCTGACAAGTGCATGATCAAATTCCCCTTTGAATTTGTATAGCTGCCCCAGATCTGCATATAAATTCGATATGCTTGCCAGATCCTGCTCCTTTATTGCATTTTCAAGCAACAGTTTCTTTTCTGTAATTAATTCATTTGTATTCCGAAGCCCTGTTTGCTTTTTACTCTGATTCTGAGCAAAAAGAAACATTGAGGAAAAAAGCAGTCCAAAAAGAAAGAATTTTTTTAACATACGACTGCTAAAATAACATTAAGCTTTGAGTCATTACTTCGTTTTTCTTTAGAAACTTATTATTATTTTCCGCACAACCATACTTTGCTGATTTTCTTTATTCTATACTTATGGGGGAATTTTTTGTTAATAGTTTTCTATGGTTTGTACATTTTTTTTGACGAATGGGATCATTAAACAACCTCTTTTTGTAAATCTGCGATTTGATTAATCGAACAGTTTTCAAGATTATATTAATGCAGATGAAAAACCAGAAAGTTTTTACATATCACTTTTGGAGTAAAGACATCAGTTATAACGACATCCTTCCGACTGGTTCTTTGTGATCTGGTTATTGCTGATGGGCGTTTCAGCATTCGTGGTGCGACTGCTGATCGATGTGAATGCATTGGAAAATGCGTTTGGTGTTTATCTGTTTCATTTGATTGTGCTGGTGCAATGGGCGCTGATCATCGTTCCCTTTGGCAAGTGGACACACTTTTTGTATCGTTCGTTTGCGATGTATTATGAAAAAATTAACGCATTGGGCAGTAAAGCAAAATAATTAGGGCAGGAAGAATTAAATAAGCAAGCGATATACGGGCAAAGGAATGCCAGCAAATACGCATTAGCTGCGGACAATAAAGAAATCGTTTGTGACGGGAGAGCATGGCGCCTGAACCGGAAAACATATCACCTGAACCGTCAAGCATAAGACCTGAACAGCCAAGCATAATGCCTGAACAGTCAAACATAAGGACTGAACAATCAAGCATAAGGTCCGAACATCCAAGCATAACACCCGAACATTCAAGCATAAAGTACGAACCATTAAAATAGCGCCTGAACAGTCAAGCATAACGTCTGAACAGCCAAGCATAAGGCCCGGACAGTCAAACATAAAGGCTGAACAGCCAAACATAAAGCCCGGACAGTCGAACATAACGCCCGAACAATCGATGCAAGGCGAAAGAAAAGCAAAACATAAGACCTGAACAGTCAAACATAAGGCCTGAACAGTTAAGCATAAGACCTGAACAGTCGAGCATAAGACACGAACAATGGATGCAGGGCCAGCGGACAGTCAAGCATAAGGGTTGAACAGTGAAACATTGATGATGGGGTGATGTGATGTTGGATGCCGGATCACCAAGCGGTAGCTGTTACTTTGTGTTAGGGCACGAAGTCAGAAGCCGGAAGTCAGAAGAGATGGCTGTGAAGTCAATGATGTCGACATTGGGGGGAGTGATATTCCATCGAAGTACGAATTGAGTAAAAGTTGCAGTGGCAGTCACTCATCGAAGTACGAATTTGTACGAACATACGAAGTACGAATTAGTCCGATGTCGGAAGTCAGAAGCCAGAAATGGAATCCTTGCGTACGGGCGGCGCTTTTTGGTTTTGGGGAAATAGTAACGGGTGACAGGTTACGAGTGACTTTTCAGCTAAGTGCGAAAAATAGTTACGGGTTACAAGTTGACCTTGTAATATCGGTTGATGTCAAAAAAAAGGCCGCAATTGCTTGCGACCTTTGGGTGGAATTTAGAATAATTAACGTAATACCGAAACTTTGCCTGAAGCAATCATTTCACCGCCGGAGGAAAGTAAACGATAGAAATAAAGTCCGCCGGGATAATCACCGATATTGATATCGACAATTTTTTCACCGGCTTTGAGCATGTTGTTTACAATTACTTTTCCTGAATAATCGCACAACTGGAAGTTCAGGGTTCCCTCTTCTCTCACATTATACTGTAGTTTGAAAGAGCCGGAATTGGGATTGGGATATACTTTTACAGTATTTTCAAAACCCATATCAGAATCATCAGTTAAGGATTTTTCTTCCCATGAATTATCTTCCGTATTTTCACTTACAACGGCAGGCTGTGCCAGCATACTGGGCAGCGTTCCGTATGCGTTGCAGTTGCAGACTATGCAACTAAACACCGTGCAATTGGGTGCTGTTATCGGGACTATACCGCAGGTTACAGGATCAGTACAAATGTTGTATCCGGTTGTGCCAGGTGCAATGTAAACATACAACGGATCAGGATGCTGAATGAGGTTGCTCACCGGGGCTCCGATTTTAACATACATTTTTGATAAACTGTTCAGGTTATTTCCACTGTTGCAGTATATCATCCTGCTTGTAAGATAAGTGGGAGCCAGACCAAACTTGTTTCCAGTCGTTACCGAGCTGCTTCCCTGCTGCCCGATGATGGCTCCTGTATACATATACAAGCCAATTTTTGCCTGAGTCATAGTATTAAGGGTAAATACTGTACTTCTAATTGCTGATTCTCCGCAATTTCCCTGAAATACAATGCAAGTTCCCACATATGTAACGACATTGTTTGTTAGAAGCAATCCCGTAGTATTCAAAGCATATATTCCTGTAAGGACCTCCGTAGATCTGTTTGTGTTTCCGTTGGATGTGGTAATCACCGGATTGTTCATGATTGTAGCATCCGAACAGTTAGCAAGGCGAATCACATCTACTGTTTTTACGATATCACTAATAAGGTTTAAGCTGCTGAAATACAAAACAGAAAGATGAGTGTTCATGAATATGTACAAGCCTTTTTTAATGTTTGATGCACTAATTGCATTGGTTTTAGCATTGCTGATATTATTGTATCTGATCTTGTAATTCTCAATATTGATAGAGGGTGTATTGGTCGTCGGATCCACCAGATATATCCCCCGATTCATATATTGATTTAAAAGATTTCCAGAACTCATCGTATTGCAATCGATCGTAATCAGGCTGGCGCGTGTAAAGGCAGAAGTGCGCTTGATGTAGATCCCCGTTGCGCAGTTATAAACATTGTTATGATCAAACCGCAGGGTTGTCTCTGTCAGACTGGATACTGGTTGCAAAAAAGCAGCATATTCCCCCTGCAAATACGCTCCCGGAGTATTGAAAACACTACTTGTAAACGAATTGGTAAATACATTATTGAAAGAATATACCAAGCTTGACGACCATATACTGATCCCGCGCAGGCAATTTCTGAACTTGTTCCATTCGTTTGTATTTGAATTCAGATTGCTGACAGCATTACCGACAGTAACTGTTTTTTTCTCCATACCTGAATAGAATACTCCCACTCCGGTCGGATTGGAACTGTTAGATGAATTCCCAAGCAAGTTTTGGAAAAGCGAATTTCGTACATTAATGTTTGTGCTGACTGAAATTACTCCATATGCCAGGTTATCGAATATGTTTAAATTCTGAGACCAGCTTCCTGCATCCGGTAGCCCGATAGAGTAGGTGTTATTATTTAAACTGTTTAACTCTACGCGAATACCGCAGTGCGTTGGACTTGCTATTACAGGCCAATTGGTGTAACTCT
Source organism: Bacteroidota bacterium (assembly GCA_043800975.1). Classification (GTDB taxonomy): domain Bacteria; phylum Bacteroidota; class Bacteroidia; order Bacteroidales; family JAHJDW01; genus JAZDMK01. Next base: position 18,580 of record JAZDMK010000067.1, read on the forward strand.
CATTGATCAGATCATTTGATAACTGGGTGTATAAATCCAATCCGGGAGTAATGCACGGGAAGGTTCTGTTTGTAAAAATACAGTTGCGAATGATCTGGTTGCTGGCAGGTTGCATGTTGGACATTGCCGGATTAATCTGAACACCGGTAGAACAGCGGTTAAAAATCGTTAACATCAATTGAAGATCCGCATATTCTGAAGGATTCGCAGGTGTTTCAGCTGTTACTCCTGTGACAGCATTTTCAATTACCGTTCCTTTTCCGGTTCTGATTTTTCCGTTTCCTTTAACACTGATACCTGTCCAGGTACCTGAACAGGTATATAGGTAGCATCCTTGTATATCCAGCGTGTATCCCGGATGAACGACAATGGAAGAACCGGGGTTCATTCTAAACAACACATCATTGTAATAAGCATTTGCTCCGTTAATATTAAATACACCCTGAATATTTACGAGTGTGCCAGGCAAAATATCTGTGTATGCCGTTGAATTGGCACCATTCGGAATTGTAATGGAAGGAACAGCCGTTGTGCAATAATCAGAATATACTGTATGTGCACAGGATGGTGCAGTGGGACATGCGGCATTTCCCGCAACAAGTTCACTACAGATAGTGCCACTACCAGCATTTACAGTAACAGGAAGAATTAAAGTAGTACAGGCTGGGTTTGTAATTGTACCTCCCGACAGATTAATGGGATCCCAGTTTACAAATGGAGGAGCAATTGTGTATCCGCTTCCTGCAATGGCTGTAAAGCCGGTCGGGATCGTTGTTTGAAGCTGTATTCCGTTAATTGCAGTAGCCATTGGATTACACATCTCTACTTCGTAATTAATGATTGAACCTGGGCATGCTACTTCCTGACTTACTGTAGAGAAAAGCGATACATGCTGGTTATTGACTGCTAATGTAGAGGACGTGCTACTACCAGCAGCATTACAGGCTCCGCCGATTACCTGAACCTGATTAGTTAATGTTCCATAAGTTGTATTAACAATAGCATTGAGAGTAAAATCCTCACAATCGCCGTTAGCCAGAAATGGAATCAAGGTTTGTGGATAAGTGAAAGTACCGCCGGCAGCCAAAGTCATTCCTGTGGGAAGTATATCCTCAACCAAAATATTGTTGATCGCCGCACCTGAATTGTTACAAATACTGATTGTATACTGTACTTCTTCACCAATGCACGCTGTTGCAGGCCCTGTCACAGTCACTGTAACAGGCGATTCATTCTTGATGCATGAAACATCATCCAGATAAATATAGGACATTGCCGCATCAAAGTTTTGGAAAGGGAATGAATTAATATATATAAAATTCATGGCAACGGCAGTGGTATTTGTATAGTTAAAAGTTAACGGTTGCCAGTCTGTGTTATGAGCCAGTTGAAGAGGAGCAAGTGTTATGTCGTGAGTCAAGTCCGGACAGCTACCTAGCCAAGTGTTATTCAAACATGGATGAATGTCTGTAAAACTGACCTGAAAACCCCCATCACAATCTGCCTGAGATAATTTTCCCCATAATGTCACAGTAGCCGATTCTCCGGGCATGATAGGAGCATTCAAGGGAAAGCAAGGTCCTTCAGGAGAATTAATCCCCCCTCCATATGTTCTAAGTACCATTCCAATATAGCTTATTCCTGAGTGACCTGTCGCCTGAACAGAAGCACTACAGTTTCCCCAGAAATTAATAGAGGGAAAATTTCGAAAATCTGGACTATTATCTATTCCTCCATTTTCAAATACAAAAGCGTTAATATTACTTGCTGAATAACTGCCATGAGTATAATAATCATACTGAAGCTGCCAGTTGACGGGATCTGTAACGAATGCTTCAAAATCCCCATAACAAACCAGTTCACAGGGCGGAACATTACACGCAGCCATTGCAGGGGGTTCTACAGCAATAAATATATATGTATAATTGCCTCTTTGACCAGTTTGAGAAGCACGAGGCACATATCTTAAAATTGCAGTTCCCTGAAAAGTGGGGAAAGGATCAAAAACAATTGTATTAGTATTATCTCCGGATGTTGCACCGGAAACAATGGTGCCAGCACCATTAATCACTTCCAGATCGTCATACCATGTTGTTCCATGGTCATTTCCAAGAAAGCCGGCTGAGGCAAAAGAGAAGTTTACATCGTAGGGAGTCGTATAAAGTAGTGTATTGGGTAAAGTACCGTCATAGACACAATAATCGTTTACACCAGCTACCTTAGTACCACAGGCTCCTGAAGGATATGTGAAGCCAGCATAAGAACCCGTTGTTTGATAGCCTAAATCGCAGAGAGTGGTCATTTCAGAAACATCCGGTCTGCGAAATGCTTCACCCATGTTCAGGCCGGGTCTCATCAGGTATGTCCCTGCATTTCCACAGTCTGTAGCCGGATAATGACTTAAACTGGACGCGCTGTTAAAAGCAGCAGGGCTGGTAACAAATGTATTATTAATACCATCAAACTGAACATGACAGGCAGAAGTTAGATCAGTTTGGTAAGCACTGTTAAAAGATGCGTTATAACTACTGTTCCAGTTTACCAGATGATTTCCGCTTGCTTGATCTACAAGGTATGTATCATAATAACTATAAATTCCAGGGTTTGTTCCTGTGATATAACTATTGCCAATTCCATTGATCAGTGTGCCAAAACCCAACTGATGCATGGCCTCATGAAGAATGACTGTATATAAATCATATTGATTGCTGGGAATCAATGCAGGGTCAGCACCCAGATAAAATGGTTTTCCAATATTAACTTCAAGAAACCCATGATAAAAGTTGAAATTCCCAAAGTTGGTTGCATTAATTCCAGTCCAGAAATCTATACCTGAATTAATTGTTTGCCAAGCAGTACCATGTACAATACCTGGTGTCCATTCCGGAAAATACTGTCCGGCTTGTCCCAGCAAAGGATCCAATGAATTGTCTAAAGCTGGTCGCACTTCAATTTCTACCCATCGGTTGACACCTAGGTTGTCTATATTCGTATATGGGCTTGCTGTTTCAACAATCATTGCACTTAGGTCACTATAAACTTGCTTAACAACAGTCCTAAGGTCATTTCCATTGGTTGAGTTGTAGAAACCCTCCCCAGGGTCATCCAGAAAATCAAGCTTGAAAATACCGGCTGTTTCCTGTACTTTTGGCGCACCGGGTCCCTTCTTCTTAATAATTAAATCTTCCATTGTATATTTCCTCCCGTAAGAGTCATATACATTTTTGCTTAAACCGATCGGTTTCACTTTCCCGGGATCGGTTCCTGTCAGACTTGTCTGTGCATTCAGTACACTGAAACTGAACACAAGCAAAACTGTGCTAATTAGTACTGATAGTTTTTTCATGTTAGTATTTGTTTTTTTACAAAATTATTACCATCATTTTAATATATAATATGCTTTTTAATGACTGACAACTTTGGGTTTACGAGCGGTCGGGTTGAGTTTATAAGCGGTAAAAAATTAATTTGTGGTTTTAATCTTTAACGATTAAACAGAAATTAATCTCACAATTTTTTAATCCGGTGAGCGGGGAAAAATGTTAGGTTTTTGGTGAAGAAAGTCCGGAGACCGAAGCTGGAAGCCGGGAATGGAAAGCTGACACACTAGCCTTCACCTTATGGAAATTTTAAAAGGCAGAAGGCAGAAGTGGTTATTGGTTATTAGTTATTAGTTATTGGGAAATATTGCAAGAGGCATAAGGCAGAAGTTGCAGCGGTAGTGGCAGTGGCAGTTTCTGAAATTGAACAAGGATCAAGGACCCGAGGCTGAAGGCCGAGAGCATAAGCGCACAATAAGAATATACAATGGAGCGCGAATAACAAGGATCAGCGATATGCGAAGTGAAATACAAAGTGGCAGTAGCAGTGGCAGCGAAATATTCGCGTGATTTTTTAGATTTTTTTGTAAGGGAATTTGATGGTGCCGGGATTTGGTGTGCGTGAACTAATTAAACATTCGCGGTAATAACATCAATATTTAAACTGTTGTTTTTAAAAAAATCTGCATCTTCAGTCACAATTTTCCACTTTTTAATACGTGCAAGTTCGAGATAATAGCTGTCATTAAAATCACAATTGCCAAATTCAGACATTACGTTATCGAAGCTTATTGCATTAAAATCATCATTGTTTTTATCTGCAATCTGAAGTATTTTATTTAAGGCTATTTTCACATCTTCAACTGCAGCATGATATTCATTTGTTGGAGTGAAATCTTTTTTAAAATCTTTATTTCCTGTTTGACTTCTTTTCCAAATATTAAATTCTGTACGAAGCCAATAGTTGCAAAATTCAGACAACACAATTGAATTTACGAAAATAGCACTCTTCTGCCTGATTGCATTTTTTACAAATTCGGCATAAGCTGTTTGCTTCTCTTTTTTGTAATTGGAAAATGGGCAAAATAAATATACCCAGACGTTATTGTCGAAGAATAAATTTTCGTTAAATGCAGGCGAATATTTATTTATATCGAAAACATTGGCCATTTTAAGGTTCCTTTATGTTTTCCTCAAAATCTTCGGGGTTTGCAAAATATGCTTTTGCACTTTCTATAACCTTCTTAAAAAGGTGAACATCTTCGGGCTTGATATTTTCAAGCTCCAATTTACCCTTAAGCTGTTCGCTTGTGTACTTACTGTATAGCTGACCGATAGCAGCATTCAAAAAAGCAGTAATAATGAGGGTGATGTTTTGAAAGTCAAGAATAACAATTAAGTTCTTCTCAATAGCATTGTCAATCTTTTTAAAAAGAGCATCCCCATCATCTACACTAATGGCTGAATCTCCACCAACTTCATCAAAAACCCTGATTACGAATTTTTCGATTTCCATGAAGCAAATTTAGTTAAAAAACAATATCCTCAACTTTTTCAGATTTTAAATGGTAGAAGTTGCTGTCATCCAGGTTGAATTCAAGGTTAACAAGCGTACCTGGAAATTCAGAGCTAAAGGAATTGGTGGATATTTCCCCTTTCCTCATTTCCCAAAAACCATCGGAAGAAATAATCTGAATTTTCCCCAAGTTCAACGACATAAAATCAGTAATTAATTTAAACCCTAGTCCACCAGGAATATTGTCATTCTTTGATTTTGTTGTGTTTTGCTCTTTGACGGCCCATTTGATAGCTTCTTTACCCGAAAGGTCATCCTTTAAAAAATCGTTTACATTCCTTTTAATAGTCTTACCCATATCAACAATTGTAAAATCGATACGGGGTGGTTCCTTACCCGGGTAATACTGACCGCAACTATAGACATCAATGGAATTGCCGTGAATGATAGCATTACTGTAAATTTCAAAAATACTCCGGACTATTTCTTTTTGAGCAATTTCACTTAATTTTGGAAAGTCCTGTTTCTTTATAAGTTCGTTAAAAAGGAACTCCTTAATCAATTTTTCTTCCGTAAGTTTATTCCTTCTATACTTAATTGTAGTTTTATTTTTATCCGGAATTATCTCACCACCAAAAGCTGCAAGAAAATTGTTTCGGCTTAAAATATTTTGGGTACTCGTGTTTAAATTAACAATAGAAACATTATTCAACCGGCTTTGCGCGGAATTCATTATTGCTCCCAAAACAGCGCAAAGATTAGCTTCAAACCAGATATTTATGTTAAAGTCAAAAACAATGTCTTCAAAAACAACATTTTTTAGGATTTTGATACAGTCAATGAAAAATGAATATCCATTAAAATCGGAACAAACTTTATTTGGTACTTTAACTGTGATCATTACTGAATAATTTCAAGAAGCAAATTTAATCTAAATTTATCAATAATGGAATTCAGGGCAATCTGACTTTAAATATATCGCTAAACATTCGGTTTGGAATAAACTCATGCATTACAGGAATTAATTATTTCAATATGATACAAAGAAGTGAAATATTAGTGGATTTTGCATGTGCTGGTATGAGGGGCTTGTAGATTAATCGATTTATGTTAGATGTGTTGTATCATATATAGATATTGATATATCTCCGTTAACTTATTGGAAACGACCGTTGGCTGAATGATTGCGACCGTTGCTTTATCGGATATTGACTGTTTGCGAGGGGAATGCTATCTTAGTATCAAGATTCGCCAATGTTGACGGGTCGTTAACTAACAAGAAAAATTAAATATTTTAAATTTTACAGCCATGAAAACACGATTTAAAAATCAAATGCACATGAACCGCACGGCTTTGAAAGTGTGCGAGGAAGAGGCAGCCCTGATTAATACCGTTGTTGAGCTTGCTAACTCGGTACAGGCAATAAAAACCAAGGAAGATGAACTTGAGTCTATTATTAAAGAACAGGAGTTATCTATTGTTGGTATTACTGAAAACAAAAACCACATTAAGGAGAAGCTTGTTGGTTTGACAACGCGTGTAGCGGGTTCTGTTTATGCATACGCCAGCAAGAGCGAAGACTACAGTGTGAAGGGTGAAGTTCGTGTGACCGAAACCCTGCTGAAAAGAAAACCGGACCATATGCTGATACCGTTATGTCAGGGTATTTACGAACTTGCCATGAGTATAGGCACTGTTGTATTAAACACCTACGGCGCTGACAACACGCTGATGAATGAAATGAATACGGTTCTTGATAAATTCAAGCTTGTAGCTGAAGCGCCGGAAGTGGCGAACAGCCGGAGCGTATCGAACAACCGTAAGATTGCGAAACTGATTCGTGAAATCAGACTGCTATGGACAAATGAAGTGGATAAGATGATGCTTGTGTTCAGAGACACCAATGACCGTTTT
>JAZDMK010000093.1:0-2894 GCA_043800975.1 Bacteroidota bacterium
GTTTCGGCCAGCAGTCCGACCTCGTCATTTGATTTGATATTTACCCTGTAATCGAGGTCTTTCTGTGAAATGGTTTCAGCGGCTTTTGTGAGCATAACAATCGGTGTGGAAATCGATTTTGCCAGAAAAAAGGTTGTTATCATTCCGAGCAAAATAATCAATCCGCCGGAAACGAAGCTTCTGAGTATCATACTTTGGATACTGGCTTTTATTGGTACGTCAGAAAGTCCTACCAATATCCTCCATTTTTCATTTCCAATCATAACAGGATTAATAAACAGCAGGCCGGTATCCTTGCTGCTGGAAAATTGATAATTGTTCAACAACTTTTCTTCTTCCGCCATCAAAGAGGCATCGACTGTATCTCCATAGTATTTCCTATCATCAGCCATATAGACTTCGCCGTTCGGCTTGATAACTTTGATAAATACCACGCTTGCTTCTTTGTCTGCCGAGAGCTTGGCCAATGATTGTTCGACAAATATCCAGTTCAGCGAAGTAAATGCTTTCTCTACGCTAAAAACAACATTTTCAGAAATATATTTGCCGTAATTGACGGCTTTTTGGGTTAGTACTTTTTTTTCCGCTCTTACAGCCGTATAGGTATTGATGCAGACGGCAATAGCGATGAGCAGGATTACATATATGCTTATCTTGTAGCGAATGGACATCCTGCCCCTAAACTTGTAAATACGGCCAACCTTATTCATATTTATTAACTTTAGTATATCTTATATATTTGCCCCTATACCTGGTTGAAGCTCAAACATTTTAGCGCTCGGCATCTGTTTCTTCAACTGTTCTTTAAACCTGTCAGTGGTCTGAATAAGAGCCGGAAATGTCGCAAAATGTTCGGGTATAACTGTCTGGGCGCCAATAAGCTTACAGGCGTAAGCCGCTTCGTCGGGCCCCATTGTAAAGACTCCGCCAATCGGCAAAATAGCCACATCCGGCTTATAGTAATCGCCTATAATTGTTTTCATATCGCCCATTAAGGATGTGTCTCCAGAATGGTACACCTTCAGACCGTTTTCAAATTCGATAACGTATCCAACAGCCTCGCCGACAAATTTGTTCACACCCTCAAAGCCCGTAAGCTGTGCGCCAGCAGAGTGAAAGGCCTCAACCATAGATATTTTGATGTCTCCGAACGCCGCACTGGTGCCCTTGTTGCCAAGCACAAAAGTCTGGACATCGGCTTTTGGGATTTCAGTTTTGATAAAAAAGCTCAACTCCCATGGCGATATGACTTTGGGATTGTACTGCTCAATAAGCTCTCTGGCATCGTCTATCATAAAGTGATCGACATGTCCGTGCGTCCATAATATCATATCGACTTTTCCGAAACTGCCGGCCTTTTTGTATTTTCCTGGGCATTTGGGGTTTGTCCTAATCCACGGGTCAAAAAGTATATTTTTGCCGCTGCAAGTAGTGAACAAAAAACTGCCGTGTCCAAGCCATTCAATTCCGACCTGTCCTGCAGGAACCGGTTTGCCTTCCTTCGCAAATACCTGTTCCGGCTTTAACAAACTCGTCAAGCCAATCGCACAAGCTGCGCCGCCAAACGCCTTAAATAACTGTCTTCGTGAAAAACTCATTTTAAACTCCTTCAATCCGGCTTAAAATTTGTACAGCACGTTCAATGCACACCAAAACTCGTTACTTTTATTAACAGAGTCGTCCATAGAAATCTGATAGTTCAGTTCCGGCTTAAGTATTAACACTCCAAATGGTATGTCCGTTGAAATGCCAAAAACACAATGCGACCAGTCATGATCGACAGTCTTACCGCCCATACCATCGTTATAAACCAGCTCTGCAGAAAGATGAATCAACTGCTCCTGGCCGACAGTAAAGAGGTTTGCCACTGGTACATCATAGCCGAGGCCTAAAATATGAACCCATCCGCCGCAGGCGCTATTATTTGCATTGGATTGAGCCGGCCATAATTTGCCGACATAATAGCTCGGAACAAGAGGGCGAGAACCGATAGTAAGGAGCTTGGGCCACGAAAAGTTCATACCGATTTCCTGTGCATCTTTATCTTTGGAGGCGGTATGTGGATAATCATAGTAAATCCAGTTGATTGTGTAATTCATTTTCCAATTGCTGTCATTAAATAATGAATTACTGTAAGCGGTAACATAGTCGATTTCTTCCTGATCTTCATTGCCATCTGAGAATGACCAGCAACTCCAGATAGTCGAACTAAAACCTGTCCCGAACCAGTCTAAATTCAGACTTGGCTGCACAGCCCCTTTGTCTTTAAACTGATTAAACCCTCTCCAAATATGTTTGCTCGCAAATCTTGTGTTAAAGCTGCCGCTAATTCTCTTGCCATTCTTTTCTTTATCTAATTCATAACCACTTGCTGTTATTGAAGTTAAAATCAATAACAATACAAACATCAGAAGTGTCCTTTTCTTTCGCATTGTTTTACTCCTTTAACTTAATCTAATATCATTATTTCACACTATTATTTATCGGTTAAATACTCTTAATACTTTTCATAATTTTTTTTCTGCTATTAAATCAGTATTGTTATAGGACTCTTCTCTGTTTTCTGATGGCATTGAACTGCTTGCCGCCGGTACTGTGAACCAGAAAGTCGAGCCTTTGCCTGGCTGAGATTCCACGCCGATTTGGCCGCCGTGACGTTCGATAATTTTTTTGCACACGGCCAGGCCGATTCCCGTGCCTTCATATTCGTTTTTCGAATGCAGCCTTTTGAACATAATAAAAATTGACTGCTGGAATTCCGGCGCAATGCCGATGCCGTTGTCGGCAACATTAATTCTCACCATTCCATCAGCGGCGGGTCTGCTGGTTATCGTAATTTGAGGGGGATTATCTTTGGCCTGATATTTCATACCGTTAGCGATTAAATTCTGCAT
>JAZDMK010000101.1:0-2353 GCA_043800975.1 Bacteroidota bacterium
GCTGGACAAGTGTTCTTTAATTTTTCTTTCAACTATTACATGATCAAATAAACCTTCTTTTTTTAAACGCTCAGGAGAAAGATAATCTAAAAGCAGATCTTTCAACTCACCACGCAACCAGTGATCTATTGGAACACCAAATCCCATTTTGGGTCGCTGAAACAATTCAGTAGGAACATAGCGGGCCAGCAACTTCTTCAGCAAGTACTTGCCTTCCCCGTTTCGGAATTTTAAATCATTCGGCAATTTGGCCGTAAACTCAACTACACGATGATCGAGTAACGGTACGCGGATCTCGAGACCGGTCGCCATGCTGGCACGGTCTACCTTGGTCAGCATGCAATCTGGCAGGTATGTCCCCTGATCCACCCGCATCAATTGAGAAAGCACCGGCCAATCCCTGGTTTCATTGAAAATCGTTTCATAATTGCTTTGCGGCAGGGTCCGGCCGATAAGCCGGAAAAGGTCCGCATTAGGCCATAAGCAGATAGTCATCCGGTACAATTCAGAAACCTGGGTCTGATCAAGGATCGAAAGCAGTTTTTGCCATTTCTCCTGAAAGTTGGCAACCTGAAAACGTTGCGGTAGTCGATTCCGAATGGGTAGATAGCATTTTTCGATCCATTGAGCTGAAAGCAGTTTGAATGCCTGGGCCAAAACCTTCTTTACGATGATGGGCAATTTGCGGGACCATAAAGCCATGTTTTGGGTCATCCAATAGCGGACATAACCGCTAAATTGCTCATCGCCCCCATCTCCAGAAAGGGCCACTGTGACCTGTGAGCGTGTCAGTTTGCTGACCAGAAAAGTGGGAATAGCTGATGGATCAGCAAACGGCTCATCATAGATCTCAGGCAGTCTGGGAATAACACACATGGCCTGTTTGGGAGTAACGTATAGTTCAGTATGGTCCGTACCCAGATGATTGGCAACTTGTTTCGCCCAGGGGGCTTCATTAAAACCCTTTTCCATAAAGCCGATACTAAAAGTCCGTATTGGTTGAGGGCTGACTTTTTGCATCAATGCAGTGATAACGGATGAATCAATACCTCCGCTCAACAATGCACCCAGCGGCACATCGCTGATTAGACGATTAGTGACTGCTTCCGTAAGCAAGCTGTCCAGTTGTTCTAAGTAATTATTTTCTTTAGTTGCTGTTGAATAATAGTGATTTGGGGCATCAGATGTTGGAATATTCCAATAAGGTTGTAAAGAGATTGTCTGGCCGTTAAGCAGTAAAAAATTCCCCGGCGGTAGCTTGTATGTGTGCTTAAATATTGTTTTGGGCGCTGGTATGTACTGATAATGCAAAAACAGGGGCAGCGCCTCATCATCGATTGTCTTTTCAAAGCATTTAAAGGCCATAAGGGCCTTTAATTCGGATCCGAAAATGAAGGTTTGATCTTTATAATAATAGTATAAAGGTTTGATTCCAAGCCGATCCCTGGCAAGAAAAAACTGTTTTTTGGGCCGGTCCCATATTGATAGAGCAAACATCCCTATAAACTTTTCAAGGCACTCCACTCCCCATTCCAGGTATGCCTTGAGAACGACCTCCGTATCAGTACTGCTTCTAAAAATATGCCCCTTTTTTTCCAGTGTTTTGCGTAATTGGAGGTAATTATATACTTCGCCGTTATAGACTATATGAACAGTCCCGTCTTCACTGGCCATGGGCTGAACACCTGCCGTGGAAAGATCGATAATCGATAACCGGCGATGTGCCAGACCTATTCCATTTTTTTCGTCAAAATAAATACCTGAATCATCCGGCCCTCGATGAGAGAGTAAATCTGCAGAATCCGGAAGCGAATTTTTTAACTCAATATATCTTTTATGACTTTTGAATCCAACGATTCCGCACATACTTTAGTTCCTACTGCGCACCAGTATGGTGCATCCATTTTAAATTTGATATTTTCCAGGCCTGCTTTTTCCATCATCTGCTGAATCTGAATTTTGGTAAATCGATGCTCTAATTGTGTACCAAAGCGGTCTAATGCATCGTTGCACATAACATAAAACGGTTGATGCCTGTAAAATGACAATGGCAGAACATCGACATCAACTCCAAGTTTTTCTAAAATTAACGAACATCTTGCTATTGGTAAATATATAAAGAAGGCAATCATCCGGCTGAAACCTGAACGCAATGAAAATGGCATTTTTGAAACTATCTTGCGCAAACTGTCACTAAGGGACCAAAATATTCGAAACCAGGTGGGCCTGTTATCAAAAGCATAATAAAGATATATTAGAAATGGAGCTCCTGGTTTAAGTTTTGCCGTACATGATTTTAATGCCTCCAGAGTTTCCGGGACATGGTGAAGCACTCCAAGGGAATATCCGAAAC
>JAZDMK010000124.1:0-6334 GCA_043800975.1 Bacteroidota bacterium
CGGGTACGGATAATAATCCGGGCTCATCGGAGAAGGCCGGCTTTATAACTGGAAGTGTGTTTGACAGTGCTACCAACAAACCGGTTAGCTACGCAAATGTAGTTTTGTATTCACTGCCCGATTCTGTTATGATCACTGCTGCCGTTACCGATGCTGGCGGTGCATTTCAACTAAGTGGATTAAGTTATGGATCTTACTTTATAAAAATTCATTTCTTCGGGTACAAAAAAATGACAACCCAAAAGTTTGAAATAAGCAGTGCAAAGAAGAAAGCGGATCTGGGTGCTTACATCATTTCTCCGTCTGCATTTGCAATCAATGGTGCTGAAGTTACAGGTGAACGAAGTATCGTAGAATATAAAATTGATAAGCAGGTGATCAATGCCGACAAAGTGATCAATGCTTCGAATGGCAATGCCATCGACGTTTTAAGAAACAGTCCGTCAGTGAATGTTGATAATGATGATAACATCACACTGCGGGGAAGCGGTGCCTTTATTCTGATGATCGACGGCAAGCCAACCATCATGGATGCGAAGGAAGCGCTCAAACAAATTCCTGCATCACAGGTTGAAAATATTGAAATTATTACGAACCCATCCGCCAAATACAGCGCTGAAGGTGCTTCGGGTATTATTAATGTGATCAGAAAGAAAACACGCAATGAAAGCTTTGGTGCGCTATTCAGCGTGAAAGCAGGATTGAGGGATAAATACAGTTCCGACTTGTCGTTTGGATGGAACCGGAAAAAATGGAATACAAATGTGTCGGTCAACTGGAATGACGAACGTTATTTTCCTTCCAGTAAATATACACGCATATTTCAGTATGGAGATTCTTCTTCAACATTAAATTCATATACGAAACGTCCCCGCCACACAACCAATAAATCAGCAAGATTTAATGCTGAATTTAATCCCAATGATCATAATTCGTTCAGTCTGGGTCTGGAAGGTGGCCAGTATCTGTACCTGGATAACATGCAGACAAATTATGAGGAAATGAATTCGGAAGGATCTGCTTTTTATACTTATTCCGACTTTCTGATGAACATTAGCGGAAATTATGCAAATGCAAACTTTACCTACAAACATGTTTTTGATACAAGTGCGCACAGCCTGACCTTTACTTTTGTTGATATGGCAATGGCTGGCAGTACGATATTACAGAATCAACTGTATCTTTCAGATGAAAATCAGACAACATTAAATCCATTGTATAAATTTAAAAGTGATGAAGCGAACAGCCTGCAGGATATCAACGTAAGCCTTGATTATACTGATGTGTGGAGAAATGGTTTGAAAATCGAAACGGGTTATAATTATTATTATCGTCCCTTCGACGGAAACTTCCGGGTATCAGTGATGGATCCGGTATCGCTTGACTGGGTGAGTTCTCCTTCGCAATCTACGCTTGAAGTTTTTGATCAGTCAAAGCATTCCGTGTATTTAACACTCGGTGGTAAATGGAAAGATTTTGAGTATCAAGGCGGCTTTCGTACGGAATATTATGATCGTATTTTTGATTTAACGTCATTGTCAAAATCATATACCATGGAAGGATTATATGGATTTCCATCCTTTAGCCTTTTACGCTCTTTTAAAAACAACAGTCAGCTGCAGTTGAGCTACAGTCGTCGTGTTCAATATCCTGACGACTGGTCGCTTTCTCCTGTTACCTTCTATAATGACGGTTACATCAATCAAGCTGGGAACCCGAATCTGAAACCTGAATTTATCGGAATGACAGAATTGAATTTCTCACTTCCTTTTAAGAAACATATGCTTAGTCTTTCTGCATACAATCGACGGAATCATGATGCGATTGTAAGAACATACTTGCCCGAAGGAGAAACTGTTGTTTTGGGTGTAGGTAATGTGGGGCAGGTTTTTTATACCGGCATTGAATCCGGACTGAATATGGTTTTTAGCAAAAAAGTAAGCATGAATTTTTCGGCCAATGTTTTCAGAAAAGAAAGCAAGGGCGAATCGCTCGGAATCGATTTGAGCTTTGTGGAAATGTCATACAGCGGACGTTTGATGCTGAATTACACGCCTTTTAAAAACACACGTATTCAATTAAATTCATCCTATAACGGACCGGAACGCGATGGGCAGGGTGTGCGGGAAGCTATGGTAATGGCCGGTATAAGTTTGAAACAGGATTTTTATCAAAAGAAATTTTCTGCAACAATTAATGTTCGTAATGTGATTCCTGATTTCAAATATCACATCAATGTTAAGGAGGCAAACTTTGTCAGCAACATGGATTTCTCACCCGAATTTCCGGTGATCATGTTTGGCCTGACGTATAAGATAAATAACTACAAAGCAAGACAGTCACAAGGTGGTGGTGGAAACGGCATCGGACCTATTGGCTGATCAAAAAGAAAGTTGGGAGTTTTCCCGCTATTTGATTTCATTGATGGTTGATTGGGACAGGGCGGGAGCCCTGTCCTTTTTTTATGAAAGAAGAATGTTAGTTTTCGTAACTTCCTTTTTTCACAATCTTTCCATCCTTCATGAAAAATGTGCCATTTCCGATAACGTGAACAATATTTTTTCCGTCCAGTAATACGATATCAGCATCTTTTCCGGGTTCAATGCGCCCTTTGTTTTTCAGTTTTAAAATATCAGCTGAGTTGGAAGTTAGCACAGGCAGTGCTTTGTCGAGTGTCATCCCTTCTGTGTAAACACAATCCATAAGCTCGCGGAAGTTGGATGAGGGCAGGCCCATTTCAAGTTTGATAAGATTTCCGTTTTCATCAAAGCCCGGGAGTGATCCGCAAGCATCCGAGCTGAAAGTAATGTTTTCGGGCTTTACACCAGCTTCTAAACATTGCACCAAAGCTTTGGAAGGTTTTGTTTCATACTCCGGAAAGTAAGGATAGGAGCTGGTTGTAATATCAATATACCCGCCTTTTTTTGCATATTCAATCGCATCAATCAACGTGTAATCATTGCGATTGCAATGGGTAGGAAGAAACTGAATCAGTTTGAGCATGGTTCTTTCAACTACTGCGTAAAGCGGAGCAAAAGGATTTTGAGCATCACCCAAATGAATGTTGATGATGCCGGCTTTGCCACCCAGCATGCCACCCACGCGTGCATGCTCCGTCAAACGAATGAGTTCGTCCGTTGTTGGATAAGAAGAACGGTGATCGGAGATGGCAATTTCACCAACGCCGATTACTTCTTCAATCAGTGCAATGTCGCGACCTACTTCGCCTGTAAGTGTTGGCGTTGGAATTTGATACGATCCCGTATATATCCAGCTGGATAAACCTTCGGCTCTGATTCCTTTCGCTTTCATCAATACTGCTTCAATATTGCGTGTAAATCCGTCTGTGCCTAAGCATCCGATAACAGTTGTCACGCCGCCTTCGACCATCTGACTGATTTGCAATTCGGGTGTACGTGTTGCAGCACCACCTTCACCGCCGGCTCCGGCAATATGTACGTGTCCGTCGATCAATCCGGGAATGAGTGTCAGTCCGTCTGCATTGATGATTTCACAGGGGATTCCAATAGGTGCATCAATTCTGTCGGCAATGGCTACAATACTTTTTCCTGCGATTAATACATCTTTGCGGCCTAATACCTGCGGGGCATATACATTACAGTTGCGAAATAATTTCATGTTAAATATTTTTAATGTTATTCATATTTGCTGACAAGTTCTTTCAGATAAGGTTCGATCATTGTAATCAGCTTCTGATCCAGATCAGCGTCGTTGATAAAATCAGTAGATTTCAATTCAACATCATTCTGTGTCAGTGTGATTTTTTTGTCGATGATCTGTATCAGAAGTCCACCGGGTAAAAGCTGATCAAGCATAGTAAATTCTTCTGTTTTTGTTGCTTCATCCAGTATAACCAGATCGGCTCCGGAGTGGAAGGTTCCGAAATCAAGAATGTCATCGGTAGTATGTGAAAATACTGCAAATTCACATTTCGGATGACGAAGAATCATCTTTACATTCTGATCGTGATCTTCGTTTTTATGGAAGGGCAGTCCATTGAAATAAACACCTTCTTCTGTAAGACTAGCATAGAAAATATCCGGTTTTTCAGATTTAACTTTTTCTAAAAGTAGTTGTGAAAAATTAAGGGATAGATTGTTTCCGGCAATAATCGGAATTCTGCTGTATCCGTCTTTTATAAAATGTGACTCCATGATGAACTTCGGAACATCAACGGATCCGCCATAAGCGGGAGCCAGATGCATGAACACGCCAGGGCCTGCATTGATTTCAATGATGCCAAAGTTTCCTTCTGTCCAGGGTTTTGAAATATCTTCAGCGAGCACATCAATACCGAGACATTTCACTTTAAAGTAACTGGCAATATCTTCCACAAGTTTAATATTATCGGGATGAATTTTGTCAGTAACGTTGATAGAAACTCCACCGGCAGAAATATTAGCAACACGGCGAAGAGTAATACGTTCGCCTGCTTTGGGAACAGAATACAATGTAAGGTTTTGAATCTTCAGAAATTCATTCAGGTTGTCATCGGTTTTGATTTTACAAAGCGGAGAACGTGCATTATCAAGGCGTATAAGCTTTTGATTTTCGGTTGCAATCAGAGATTCAATCGTGTTGATGCCATCTCCATCCACGTATGCCGGCACGCGTTCCAGGGCAGCAACAAATTTTCCGTTAACGGAAAGCAGACGGTGGTCGGTTCCATAAACCTGCTGCTGAACAAGTGCTCCTTCAAAGGCAACACCTTCTAATTTGGCAGCTGTTGTAATTTTTCTAAAGGCATACAGAACTTCTTCAAGTGTATTAATACCCGTTGTAACACCTTGTCCCTTGTGACCCGCCACAGGTTTCACCACAACCGGAAATCCGATTTTTTGTGCTTCAACCAGAATCGTTTCTTCTTCAAAGCAATTGACACCAATGGGTGTAGGAAATCCGCACATGGTTAGAAAGTCACCCACCATATCTTTGAACATAGTGAATTCAGTATCTTTAATACCATCCGTGTGGAATGTAGTTGAACGGCCACGCAGTTGTTTTTTACCATAACCCCATTGAAATTCATTTTCTTCAAACAGGAAAAAAACGGGAATGTTTAAGCGATGTCCGGCTGCTATCAATGAATACAGCGTTGGTCCACCAAATAATGTTTTTCCAAAAGCTGTTTGTAATTCCTTGTATTCTTTAGGAAAGTTAAAAGGCAAGTCCTGGCTGATCGAGCGGAACCAATCTGCAACAAGGTATATTGCTTCTTTGGTTATTGTCTTATCAAGGAACTCAACGGCAACAATATAATCGTCTTCATCGCAGCTGATGGAATGCTTGTTAATAAAAAGATCGATATCCATTTTAAGTGCAAGCTTCAGTGTTTCGGCAAAAAGATCGATCACGAAAGGTGTTTCGATGGTTGCGATGGCAGGAAAATGAGGTTCAATTTGTTTCCTGAAAAATTCTACAGTATCGCCTGCCGGTGCAATGAAAATATTGAAAACAACTGATTGAGCATTCAGGTAATAGTTGGGCCCGTAGTAAGTATAGAATTTACTTACCTTGAAATCTTTTTCACGATAGATTTCATCACGGTATTCCCGCAACTTGGCATTTTCCTGTTCGAATTGTTTTTTCACCGCTTCGATTAGTTGGCGGGCTGCTTCCAGGCTTGTGTCTGGTTTAGGAGTGTCGCTATTTCCGAGGATATCCGGATTTTCAGTTGTAGCCATAACTTAGTTTTTTTAAAGTTAAAGGGAATGTATTAAAGAAAAAAACAATTTCATTCAATCAGAAATTTTGGAACGAGATGTTATTTTCTGAAGTTTTTCATTTGTTCGAAGAACGTTTTTAATTCCTGTTCAATCAGGCTGCGTGCGGCTTCTGTGTCGGCTAGTTTTGCTTCCAGCTCAGAAATCCGGGCATCTTTCGTAGTAGTCATGTCAGGATCCATAGTAGAAGGAACAGAACTTTTTAATACGTTATTTTCATTAGAAAGTTGCGTGTTTTTTTCTATCAGAAGTTGCACCTTATTTTCTGAATTTTTAAGACGGGATTCAAGATCGGTTACTTGTTTTTCGAATTGTGAATTATCTTGCGCCGGAACCTGCGAAACCTGAATTTTCATTTTTGTAATTTCGTCTTGTAGATTCTTTTTAGATGCGCGTTCAATATCAAGTGATGAACGAAGGAATGAAATTTCTTTTTCAAATTTATCTTTATCCTGAAGGGAAGTTCCAGTCGATTTTTTTGCTTCGTTCAGTTCATTCTGAATTTTAATTTTATCCTGCGTGAGTGTATTCAGCTCGGTTTTCAAAAGGGAAAGCTTAGCGTCTGATTATTTCTTAAATGTGTCGCTTTG
>JAZDMK010000134.1:0-38164 GCA_043800975.1 Bacteroidota bacterium
TTAAATACTTATTCTTATGCGCTGATCAGCAAAAGAAACAAACACATTGACGAGATCAATTATCCGCTATACGGCGCAAACAAAGAGGTACGTTATCATGCGAATGAAATGAAAATTTTTCTGAAAGAAGAAAAAAGCGGAATAAAACTCACCTACACTTTTATTGCCTGCAACGAGGGCGTGGCTTTTCGCTGCAACATTGAAACACCTGCTTCTACTGACAGTTTGTGTATTCTAAAGGAACTCACCTCCTATACTTTCAATAAAGATTATACTGCCTGGGGCATTCCTGATAAAGACTGGTATTATGAAGATCTGTATACTCCTCAAAAGCTCTCTTCGCTCGACAACGCCGCTTTCCCGCTCACATTGTCAGGTTCCGATGGCAGCCTTATTTTTTTGCATGAAGCTGCACTGATCAATTATCCGGATATGGCCGCGAAAAAAAACAGCACAAACAAATTACAGCTTGATTGCAGTCTGGCTCCTTGGGCTGACGGAGATGCCGTAAAGGGAAAAGGAACGATACGAACTCCCTGGCGCGTCATTATGACTGCCGATAATCCGGCACCTATTGTCGAATCCAATATTTTGTACAATCTCAATGAACCCTGCAAATGGAAAGACGTATCATGGATTAAACCCATGCGCTTCACAGGTATTTTCTGGGGTATGCATATTGGTCAATGGACCTGGCACGAAGGCGTGAAACATGGCGCCAATACAGCACGTGCAAAACAATACATCGACTTTGCAGCTGCCCATAACATTGACGGACTTTTGATGGAAGGCTGGAACAAAGGATGGGAAACCTGGATGAGCGACAGACTGAGTATACAGAATTATACACAATCGTGTGATGATCTTGACATGAAAGAAGTCGCTCGTTATGCAAAAGAAAAAGGTGTGACGATCGTCGGGCATCATGAAACAGGCGCCAATATTCCGTTGTATGAATCTCAAATGAGTGACGCATTTCGTTATTATCAGAAGCTGGGCGTTCAGGCAGTGAAGACAGGTTATGCAGGAACCATGAGCCCAAGCGGCTTGCATCGCCATGGACAGCAAATGGTCAATCATTACCAGCGGGTTATCGACACAGCTTACAAATACAAATGCATGATCAATTCGCACGAACCCATTATGCCTACAGGCCTTAGCCGCACCTATCCCAACTGGGTGAACTGGGAAGCTGTACGCGGAAATGAATGGTGCAACCTGCAACCCTGGCCTCCTTCGCATCCTGCCACACTTCCCTACACACGTGCGCTTGCAGGACCTTTTGATTTTACGCAGGGCATCATGAACGTAAAATATGATTCGCTGAACCCGCACAAACGTGTGAACACAACCACATCCAATCAGATTGCATTTTATGTTGTATTCTATAGTCCGATGGTCATGCTGGCCGATCAGATCGAAAATTACGATAACACTGCTGTGCTGGATTATCTCACGCATATTCCGCTTATATGGGACGAAAGCAAATTTATTCAGGGTCGCATTGGAGAATACTTTGTGATGGCGAGGCGCAGCGGAAATGAGTGGTACATGTCGGGGCTAACCAATGAAAAAAACAAAACATTGCGCATACCTCTAAATTTTCTTGAAGAAGAAACAAATTATTCTGCATTCATTATCAGCGATGGCGAAAAAACTGATTGGAGCAATGCCCCGCAGGAACTGGAATGCAACAATTATCTTTCAACAAAAAACGACACACTCATTGTGAGTATGGCAAAATGTGGTGGTTTCAGCATTCGTTTCATGCCAATATCAAAAAACACTTCCTATCGTGCAGCACCCCTATCTGAATTCAACGAAAAATGGAAAGAGCGTGAAACCTTCTACAGCAAAGCGCCTGACTATGGTGCACGCACACATATTACACACAAGGCACTTGGTTGTAAAGTAAGTTATTCAAACAACTACAGTCCGAATTACACAGCCGGCGGCGACTCTGCTCTAACAGACGGAATCACAGGCAGCACCTTATACCTTGACGGGTGCTGGCAGGGAATACAGGGTGATGATTTTATTACGACGATTGATCTTGGAAAAGAAACGGAAATTTCCTTTGCTGGCGCCCGTTTTCTGCAATATGTGAAAGACTGGATTTTTTTACCAAAAGAAGTTGTCATTGAAATTTCTGCAGACGGAAAAAATTTCATTTCCAAAGGCGACATCACGTATCAGACGATTGACAATGATTTGCGCGCATTGCCGAAAGAATTTTCTGTCTCATTTGAAAGTTGCAAAGCGAGATATGTAAGAATCACGGCACGCAGCATTGGTGCAAATCCCGCCTGGCATTCTTCACCCGGCGAAAAGCCCTGGATCTTTTGTGATGAAGTGATCGTGAAATAGTTCAATTTCACTTTCCTTCATTTTTCTTACCTTTGCATTTCAAAACCTTCAATCATGATTGTCATCACAGGCGCGGCGGGATTTATTGGAAGTTGTCTGGCTGCAAAGCTAAACAACAAAGGCATCAAAGATCTGGTGCTGGTGGATGATTTTACCTGTGCTGAAAAAAGCCGCAACACCGCATTTAAAACATTCCGTCATCAGATCGAACGCAGTGTATTCGTTGAATGGCTACGAACCAATCACAAGGATGTTGAATTTGTTTTTCACATTGGTGCGCGGACAGATACGACTGAGTTCCGCAAAGAAATTTTTGATGAACTGAATGTGAATTACTCAAAAGCTGTATGGTATGCCTGTACTGAATTTTCAATTCCCTTGGTTTATGCCTCATCAGCCGCCACATACGGAATGGGCGAACATGGTTACAGCGACAGTCATGATATTGTCGACCGCCTTCGCCCGCTGAATCCTTATGGAGAATCGAAAAATGAATTCGACAAATGGGTTTTGCGTCAGGCCGTCACGCCACCCTTCTGGGCCGGATTAAAGTTTTTCAATGTTTACGGACCGAATGAATATCACAAAGGCCGCATGGCTTCCGTTATTTTTCATACATGGAAACAAATCGGTGAAAACGGAAGAATGTGTTTGTTTCGCTCACACAATCCGGAATACGGTGATGGCAAGCAACTGCGCGATTTTGTGTATGTAAAAGATGTGGCTGACATTTGTTTTTATCTGTATCAATACCGCATGCATTCAGGTTTGTATAATATCGGAACCGGCAAGGCAAGAACTTTTCTTGATCTGGCGAATGCAACATTCCGTTCACTGGGAAAAGCACCCGTTATTGAATTTATTGATACTCCGGCCGACATCCGCGATAAATACCAATACTTCACCGAAGCGGATATTCATAAACTCCGTAGCATCGGGTACAATGTGCCATTTTATTCGTTAGAGGACGGGATTGAAGATTATGTTCAGGGTTACCTGATGGGGAAAAGCTACTATTGATGTTGGATTTTTGATTTGAAACTATTTGTCAGATATATAATCTTTCTGTTACTTGCGTTGACTTTCTCTTCGTCAGTAATAGCACAGGCTCCGGCTACACATAAGGTTAAGTCAGGTGAGACTTTGTTTGCGATCGCCAAAAAGTATAAATGTACGGTTGCCGATTTAAAACGGTGGAACAATCTCACATCCGACAATCTGCAAATCGGGAAAGTACTGAAACTGCAAGGTGGCGGCGTCAGAACAAATGCTGATCCTAATTTAAATACTTCAAAAAATAAAAATGATAAATACCATATTGTCAAATCGGGTGAAACATTAAGTGGGATTTCGAAAAAATATGGATGCACAGTTACAGATATTAAAATGTGGAACGGCCTGAAAACAGACTGTATTCAGATTGGGAAAAAACTAATTGTTGCACATTATGTGCAGCCCGTTTTTGATCCAAACAAACAGATTTACTTTGTTGACACAACATTCACACGTCGTGATACAATAAAAAAAGTAAATACCGATACATTCAAATTTACCCAACCCAGTGCTAAGCTTTTAAACAAACTGGACAGCCTTGTTGCCTTCGCAAAAGAATTTATCGGTTTGCGCTATAAATGGGGCGGCACAACACCGGCAGGCTTCGACTGTGCGGGCTTTGTGATGTATGTATTCAGACATTTCAATTACAATATGCCACGTGTTCCCGGCTCACAGATGGTTTTGGGTGTTGATGTTCCCATGAGCGAAGCCCGAAAGGGAGATGTCATATTTTTTAAAGGAAGCCGCACGCGCGTTAAAAAGCCAGGTCACGTAGGAATTGTTGTATCAGAGCAAGGGCAGCCACTTGAATTTATTCATTCCTCCTCACGCGGTCTTCGCACTGATTATTTTGATAAAATGAAATACTATCAGGTTCGGTATTTATGTATCCGCCGAGTATTATAACAGGCTTTCTCCAGAATAAAATGAATTACTTTCCTCTTCCCTGTACCACGATCAGCGCGGTATAGATCAAAATTTTAAAATCAACTGCGAGAGACATATTTTCGATATAGAGCAAATCGTATTTTAATCGTTGAATCATCTGCTCTACATTTTCGGCATAACCAAATTTTACCTGACCCCAGGATGTTATACCGGGCTTTACTTTCAACAAAAAGCGATAATGAGGAGCAACCTGCACAATCTGATTAATAAAAAACTGACGTTCGGGACGTGGCCCTACAAGCGACATATCGCCTTTCAACACATTGTAGAATTGCGGGATTTCATCCAGACGCACTTTACGCATGAACCGCCCCCAGCGAGTTATACGCGGATCGTTTTTACTTGACAACTGAGGTCCGGATTTCTCAGCATCCACATACATGGAGCGAAATTTATGCATAAGGAAAGGTTTCCCGTGCAAGCCAATGCGTTCGTGTGAATAAAATATGGGGCCTCGGGAAGAAAGTTTGACCCAGAATGAAGTAAATAAATAGGCTGGTGACAAAACAATAATTGCAAAAACGGATGCAACGATGTCAATCAATCTTTTCACTGATTGTTGCCACGCAGGCATCAACTCGCGACTAATCTCAATGAGCGGCGTACCGAATATCGAGGACATCTTTACAGAACCCAAAAGAATATCGCGTACATCAGGTGTTACTTTTACAACAACATCTCTTTCTTCGATCCCTGTTAAAATTTCATACAGATTATTATGCTCATTACTTTCGAGTGCAATAATTACTTCGTGCACATTTTTATCTTTAATTATTTCCGGCAGGGAAGCATAATCACCAAGGCATGGAATCAGCTTTGCTATTTCGTGACCATTCGTGGAATGAACATTAACATATCCAATAAACTTATTTCCTGAAGACAACTCCTGCCCTTCCATTTCAGTAAAAACATCAACTGCTTTTTTTCCACTACCCACCATGATCGTATTAAAACCAATGCGGCGCGAATGAATTTTTCGAGCTGTTGTTGAAGTGATGGCAAGGCGAAAAGAATAGGTGAGAACAAAGTGAATAATAAACAAATACAACAATGATTGGTAATAGGTCTTGTAAGAAATAACATAGTCGTCCAGCAGAAATACAAAGAAGATAACGATAACACCAACGATGGTTGAAATAAATGTTTGTCCTAATTCCCCAATACGCGACTTACGGAATACATTACGATATGAACCAACAAGACTGTAGAGGAATATCCAGAACAAAGGAATAAAAATGATAGCCAGATAGAAATTGTCATCTGATAATTGGCTCCAGACGTCATGCTGATGCTCAATAAAATGTTTTCTTACGACAAAAAAAACAGTCCACGACAAAGCAGCTGTGAATAAATCAGCAGCGAGATAGACCAGTTTTTTTAATCGTTTATTCAAAGTTAGTGAACGATTTTAATATTGTCAAAATACATAATTGCGTTGCTTTGCGCAGTAGGTTTAACTGCTCTAATATAAAGTTTAAAGCCACTGGCAGTAGTTGCTTCCGTAAGGGTTGTGGTCAAATTGATATACATTTTCTTCCAACCGGAATCGCGATAAAGGATTGTCACAAGATCTTTACTAACTACAGAAGAAGTGTAATCAATCAAAATGCCTAACGTAAAATCTATTGAGGTTGAATAATCTATTTCAACAAAAACGGGCTCTCCTGTTGTGGGCAGGTTGTAATTACTACTGTTATATACTTCAAAATTTGGATGAGTATCATCAAGATAAACAGCACCATATTTTTTTTCATTAATTAAAGAATCTGTAGAAGGGACGACCACAATAGACGTATCGCTCAGCGATCCGGAAGAGAATAACACTCCGGCACTTTCAAAGTTTTCAAGAAGAGGGAAAGTAGCTGAAGAGGTATATTTCAACTGAGGAGTGATCTCAACGATTTCTCCCGGCACCAGATCCGTGCTCACTTCGTATGGTTCGTAAAAGGGGTAATAAGCTCTGTATCCTGCCATGCCACCTAATTTAATACCTCCACGTATGGTCACTTTGTGGTTCCCATCAGAAAGTACCGGAATTGTAGCGGGCAATTCAAATACGCCAATTAACTTGTCATCAACATAAACCCATGCATCCACAATTGCAGAGGTATTGGGCCCTTCAGTAATCGGAATGGTTGTCAGGCTGATTTTATTAATACGAATGTAAGACGGTGTTTTTTCCGGAGGATCAAACACGCTACAGGCTGATAACAAAAGAAAAAAAACAATTGGCAGAACGAGATAAATATTTTTTCTCATGAGAGAATTATTTTGTGAAATTACATTTGTACAGTAGCCGAATCAATTTTTTCCATGATACGGTATGCAATTTCCAGTGCATTGAATCCGTCATGAATGGAAACGGGAGGAAGTGTATTATTTATTATTGACTGGGTAAATGCTTCCAGTTCCGTTTTAATTGCATTCACAGGTTTTATTTCCGGCGACTCATAGTGAATTTGTTTTTTTGGCTTGTTGTTTCCGAAATCAATAATCATTGCCATGGGATCGGGCTCACCTTCTACTACATTTAAGCGGAAAACTTTGGTATCCTTATTCAGAAAATCAACTGCAATGTATGCATCCCTTTGGAAGAAGCGCGCTTTGCGCATGTTCTTCACCGAAATTCTGCTTGCTGTTAAATTCGCTACGCATCCGTTATCAAATTCAATTCGGGCGTTAGCAATGTCAGGCATTTCACTCACAACAGCTACACCACTCGCACTGATTTTACGAATACCTGATTTAACAACACTTAAAATAATATCAATGTCGTGAATCATAAGATCCAGCACAACAGGAACGTCAGTACCACGCGGATTAAACTGCGAAAGCCGGTGCGCTTCGATAAATAATGGATTGTTGCAATAGGGCTGAGCTGCAAGGAATGCTGGATTGAAGCGCTCAACATGTCCCACCTGAACTTTCACATTGGCCTCTTCCGACAACTTAATGAGTTCTTGTGCTTCTGCAATTGTGTTGGTTAATGGCTTTTCAATAAAGATATGACGCGACTTGCGGATAGCCTGTGATGCACAATCAAAATGTGAAACTGTGGGTGTAACAATATCTATGATGTCTACTTCGTCGGTTAATTCTTCCACCGTGTCAAAGCGCTTAACACCCAGCTCCTGCTCCACCAGCTTGGCATTTTCGATATCAGGATCAAAAAAACCAACCATTTTCAGATCAGGAATTTCTTTTGCACAACGAATGTGAATCTTACCCAAATGACCCGCTCCTAAAACTCCAATTCTCAACATAGCCAATCCTTTTTTTTGCAAAAGTATTTTTTTAACAGAAGATTAGCAAGCGATATCACGTTTTTTATTTGTTAATACCGTTAAAAATCAAATAAAATGCAGAATTGTCAGCTATGAAAGTAACTTTATGTATTAAAGTTCGTCCCATGTTGTCATTTATCGGATTTTTCCAACCATTAAACGATAAAAGGTTTTTGGCTTAATGCAGCTACTTACCTTTGCCCAGTATTTTTAAAATCATTATGAAAACAAAATTGTTCCTTCTTATTGGTTTATTCCTGATGTCCGGCCTTATTCAAGCAGGCGACACAGAAAACCCCGTTAAGAAATATTCGATCAGCGGATATATAAAAGATAAGAATACTGGCGAAATGCTGATTGGTGGTGGAGTTTACGTGCCCGAGATCAAATCCGGTGTTGCAGCCAATGTATATGGTTTCTATTCCCTTTCACTTCCTGAAGGTGATTACAACTTTGTATATTCTTATGTAGGTTACGCTTCGGTTGAGAAGAAAATCCATCTGGATAAAAACATGCAGCTGGATATGGAACTACAGCTTCAGGAGAAACTGATGAATGAAGTTGTTATTTCAGAAAATAAATCGGATGAAAATGTAAAGAAAACAGAAATGAGCTCGGTTGCGCTGAATGTGGATGCCATCAGAAGTATTCCGGCTCTGCTTGGTGAAACAGATCTGATTAAAGCAATTCAACTTCTTCCCGGCGTTCAAACTGCAGGCGAAGGCTCAAGCGGATTTAATGTGCGTGGTGGATCTACTGATCAAAACCTTGTTCTTCTTGATGAAGCCGCTGTGTATAATGCATCCCACTTGATGGGATTTTTCTCTGTTTTCAACCCGGATGCCATCAAAGATGTGAAACTATATAAAGGTGATATTCCTTCCGAATATGGCGGCCGTCTTGCATCACTGCTTGATATTCGCATGAAAGATGGAAACAAAAAAGAATACAAAGCTTCGGGTGGAATCGGAACGATATCGAGCAGGCTAACGTTCGAAGGTCCCATAATAAGAGATAAAAGCTCATTTGTTGTTTCTGCCAGAAGAACCTATGCCGATGTGTTTTTAAAATTTGCGAATGATACAAACTTGCGTAAAAACCGTTTATACTTTTATGATCTCAATTTAAAATTCAACTACGATATTGATCGTAAAAACAGAATTTTTATTTCTTCCTATTTGGGAAAAGATTACTTCCGCTTCGGTGATGCATTCCGCTTTGCATGGGGCAACAATACCGAAACGGTTCGATGGAACCACGTTTTCAACGATAAACTATTTTCAAATTTCACTTTCGTTTTTTCAAACTACAGCTATTTACTTGGCTCGGGACAGAGCGCCTTTAAATTTGACTGGGATTCCTATCTGCGGGATGTGGGCGTCAAAGCTGATTTCACATGGTATCTGAATACAAAAAATACGCTACGTTATGGATTAACATCAACCTATCATCGGTTCTTTCCCGGAGAATTTGTTTCGAATTCCGGCACTGAAGTTAAGCTCACATTACCCTACAGCAATGCACTGGAACACGCCGTCTTTATTGGAAACGAACAAACCCTGCTGAATCCGCTCACTGTAAATTATGGCATTCGTTTTTCAGCATTTCAAAATGTTGGAAAAGGAACATCTTATAATTATAATGACAAATTTGAATCCATCGATTCTACTACTTACAAATCCGGTGAGGTTTACAACACATACACCGGCCTAGAACCCAGAGCCAGCGCCTCGTATATTCTGGGTGAAACATCATCCTTAAAAGCCAGCTACTCACGAACACGCCAATACATTCAGCTTGCATCCAATTCAACTGTCGGCTCTCCGATCGATATCTGGTATCCCGCATCACCGAATGTAAAGCCTCAGATATCCGATCAGGTTGCAGTTGGTTATTTCAGAAATTTCAAAAAGAATGTTATTGAAACATCGGTTGAGATGTATTACAAAAACATGAAGAATCAGATCGACTTTAAAGATTTTGCAAACCTGATTCTGAATCCCAAACTGGAAGGTGAATTGCGCTTTGGCAAGGCATGGTCTTATGGCGCTGAACTTCTAATCAGAAAAGCATCCGGAAAATTAAACGGATGGGTAGGCTACACGATATCGCGCTCTGAACGGCAGTTTGACGACATTAACAATGGAGATGTTTATTTGTCAAATTATGACAAAACACACAATGTATCAGTCGTTGCAAATTATAAGATTTCAAAACGGGTGGAAGCTTCTTTATGTTGGGTCTACATTACAGGAAGTCCGATTACGTTACCAACAGGTCGTTTTGAATTTGCAGGTATTGTAATGCCGGTTTACACGGAACGCAATGGTGCACGCATGCCCGATTACCACAGGCTCGATTTAGGGGTTACCCTAAAACCAAGTGAAAAAAACACCCACAGGTGGAAAGGCGAATGGACTTTTTCAGTATACAATGCTTACAACCGGAAGAATGCATATTCCATCTTTTTCGAAGCTGATAAAGCCGATCCTTATCTGATGAAATCTTTTAAACTAAGCATGTTTCCTATCATTCCCGCAATCACTTACAACTTCAAATTCTAGCTGATTATTATGAAAAAGATATTATACTCCGCACTATTGCTAATCGCTCTTGCTTCTGTCGCTTGCAAGGAAGCCATTGATCTTAATCTTGAAGATGAAAAATATTCACGCCTAGTAGTCGAGGGCAATGTTACTGATCAATACACAAGACACACCGTACTGCTTACAAGCACGTCGCCCTACGATCAGAATGTAGCATGTCCAAAGGCATCCGGCGCTACTGTATCTTTAAACGATGGCACTTCAACATGGGCTCTAACAGAAACAGAACCCGGTGTATATATGACCGATTCTATGGCTGGTGAAATTGGAAAAACGTATACTCTTTCCATTCAATACAAAGGTGAATCTTTTAGCGCAATATCCGTTATGAAACCTTCTATGACTATTGATTCCCTTACAGCTAATTATTTATTTACAGCCGACAATATGCTTCATTATGAAGTACAGATTTCGGGTCAGGACAATCCAATTGAAGAAGAATATTTTCTAGGTATACCTTCTTTAAACGGAGAAAAATTTAACGAAATTTATTTCTGGTGTTTGTACTCCGATCAAATGACCAATGGCACATACCTTAAAAATTATTCACTCGGTGTTTATGAACTGTTTCCGGGTCTAATACTGAAAATTGAATGGCAATCCATAAGCAAAGAATATTTTGATTTCATTTATCAGCTGATGATGAATTCATATCAGGACCCTATGTTTAGTGGTCCTCCTGCTAATGTAAAAGGAAACATCAGCAATGGTGCACTCGGGTATTTCAGTGCATCAGCTGTAACTTCGGTTGAGAAAATAATTCCCTGATTCAAGCCAAATTTATGTTAGACACTTGTTATGCAATTATAAGTCAAATGGGCACTTCAAGAAAAGAAGTACAAAGCAAAGGTGTTTTGCCTGATCCTGATTATTACGATGAAATCCCTTTGTGGTCGGCTTCATTCGGACTTTCACTACTTAAAAACGTGAAGTACAAACAGAATATGCAGATTCTGGATATTGGCTGTGGCACAGGTTTCCCGTTAATCGAACTCGCTTCAGCAGCAGGAAGCAAATCCAAAGTTTTTGGCATTGATCCCTGGGAAGAAGCGCTGGACCGGGCAAAGCGAAAAGCTTCACTACGCGGACTGAACAATGTTCGTGTACTGGATTGCTGCGCCGAAGAATTACCCTTTCAAAATAATTCATTTGATCTTGTTGTTTCAAATAACGGATTGAACAACGTTACAGATATATACAAAGTCCTTGCAGAAGCAAACCGTGTTTCGAAAAAAAATGCACAACTTGTTTTCACTGCCAATCTGCCCGGAACGTTTTCGCTTTTTTATAATGAACTGAAAGTGCAGTTAAGAAAAATGAACAGAGATGACGTTGCAACGAAGATCAACCGGCACATTCAACAAAAAAGATTTACAGTTAAGAAATGGGAAAACCTCATGTTACAAAACGGTTTTTCAATTAACAAAGTCGAATTATTAAATTTTGAATGGAGGTTTGCAAACACAAATGCATTTTTAAATCATCCCTTTATTGCAGATAATTTCAAGCCTTCCTGGGAAGGAGTTATTCCAAACAAAATTAAATCCTCACTTATGAAAAATGTAGTTGAAGGACTTGATTCAACAAGGGATAATTTAATTTTAAAGATTCCATACGTTTGTATGGACTGCAGAAAGACTTAATGCAAATTAAAAATTTGTATCAATCAACACATCGTCATCAATTTCAAATTCTTCAGCTTCCAGTTTTGCTTTCAATTCTTCGATAGTCATCTTTTCCTGCAGACCAGAAGTCATATTTTTAATTGTAAGTATGCCACTTTTCATTTCATCTTCACCAACAAGTATAACATAAGGAATCTTGCGCTGATCGGCATATCCAAGCTGCTTTTTCATTTTAACTGAATCCGGATATAACTCTGCTGAAATTCCACTTTTTCTTAACGAATCGAGCAATGGAAGACAATAACAGGCTTCTGCATTTCCAAAATTCACAAAAAGTGCTTTCACTTGCGATGCAACTGTGGCGGGAAATACGTTCAGTTCATTCATCACATCATAAATTCTGTCAGCACCAAACGACACGCCCACGCCTGAAACGCCGGGCATTCCAAAAATACCCGTCAGGTTATCATACCGTCCGCCTCCGCAGATGCTGCCCATTTCTACACCATCGGCTTTTACTTCAAAAATGGAACCAGTGTAATAATTAAGCCCGCGCGCTAGAGAAGGATCATATTCAATTTTTACAGTTGTGCCTGCAATTTTCACATACGATAAAACATCGCGAACTTCCTGAATTCCCTTTTTTCCTTCTTCTGAATCCTTCAAAATATTTTCAAGCAGGCTTAATAATTCATCATTATTTCCGGGCTTTGCGGAAAGCAAAGGCTGAAGTTTGGTAACGGCATCCTGAGATAGTCCTTTATTTAAAAGCTCTTCATTTGCTTTTTCAAGTCCGGCTTTTTCAATTTTATCAATGGCAATTGTAATATCTGTTAGCTTATCTGGGAAGCCAATATATTCAGCCATTCCGGATAATACTTTCCGGTTATTCAGCTTTATAGTAATTTTAATTTTGAGTTTTGAAAAACCTTCAGCAATAATTTGTATCAGTTCGCATTCATTGATCAGGCTATCGCTTCCGATCACATCCACATCACACTGAAAAAATTCACGGTATCTTCCTTTCTGCGGTTTATCAGCTCTCCAGACAGGTTGAATCTGATATCTCTTAAAAGGGAAGACAATATCATTGCGATGCATCACAACGAAACGTGCGAAAGGAACTGTCAGATCATAACGCAATCCTTTTTCACAAATTTGAAAAGCAAGTTTACTTCTGTCAATTTCATCTAGATTTTTTTCTTTGACATCCGATAAAAAATCACCTGAATTTAATATTCTGAATAAAAGCTTATCACCTTCTTCCCCATATTTACCAAGCAAAGTAGACAGATTCTCCATCGATGGTGTTTCGATGGGTTGATATCCAAATTTTTCGAAAGTGCTGCGCAGAGAAGTGAAAATAAAATTTCTCTTTTGCATTTCTTCCGGACCGAAATCACGGGTGCCCCGTGGTATGGAATAATTAACGCTCATTATACTATTTACCTTTTTTTACAAAAATACAATTTTCAATCTATCATTTCGGGTAACTTCCAAATAGTTTTGACAGGGAGCGATGAAATTTGTGTACCGATTTCACCGGATCCGAGAACATCATCATACATCTGCCGTGCACTTCAACAATACCCGCTTCATTGCAGAATGCAACTACTTCTTCTGTTTCACTTCCCATCTGAATCCATACTTTTTTGATTCCTGCATCTGCAATCATTTTTAGTGCCGCTACACTTTTATCCTTCTTTACTGAAATTATTGCCGCTTCCGGTTTATCAGTGATTGAATCAATATCCGGATAACATTTAATTCCTTCGAGCTCCGAAATTGAGGAATGAATAGGAATTACTTTCTTTCCACGGGCATTTAATTCGTGAAACAATACATTCCCAAATTTGCTTTTCTGCCTGGATACACCAATCAATGCGAATGATTTTGAATTAAAAAATGATTCAATTTCTTTTAATCCTGATTTTTTCATTTTGATAAATTGTTAATAAAACATCTTTTAAATTAAACTGAAACGAGCAATAAATATAGTGATGACAACGATCCAAAAAAGTATTTCGGGAAATTTTTTATTTTTTATTTCCTGAAAAAAATTGGATACGATTACCGAAAACGGAATCGCACAAAGAGCAAGGTGTGCTATACTTTTATCACGTATAAATAAAAAAGTTAATATGGCAGTAAGCATAAACCAAAGCAGTAACAAGCGAAGCTTTCGAATATGCACATTTACTTTTGATGCTGAGTTCAACTGCTGAAATACAGCCATTATACCAATTAAAGTAGCAATAACAATAAGTGGCCAATAAAATACAGGGACATCAGGCCATTCGGTAGATTGCATTATTTCACCAAAATGCATTCTAAAAAAAACTTCCAGGTTATCATTCCAGAAATTGTAAGTCAGCACATACAGGTAGGGTATAATCAATCCCGATAAGGAGATCATCCAGTCGGTTGCTTTACTGGCTCTGAACAAAAGCAGACCGATCCAAACCACAACAAAAAAGAAGACGGACGGAAGATAAAAAAGTGATGCAAGAGAAATGTAAAATCCGGTATTAAATAAGCCAGACAACACTTTTTACTCACTGATGTATATTGTAAAGATTGAATTCAGGGAAAGAATTAAAAAAAGATTTGACACAAGCACTGCATTTATTGTTACGGGGAATAGGCCGTTAGCCATAAAAAGCGTATAAATAAAAGCGGGCAAATAGGTAGTCTTAACTTTTTCAAATTGAGAAACAATATTGTTCAGAAGAAATGCTTCAAGAAAAATTAATGAAAGTCCTAAAAACAAAGAAATATAGGGAACGTCAATTAACAGGTTGAATGTAATCTGAAAAAAGGGCATTGAGTTCGTTGTTCCTACAAGCGTTGGCTCTAAAATATACGGCACGCTCAATAGCAATAATATCAGCGGAAGTGCCAACAGACGTGTGATCTCGTTTGTACTGAAGAAACGTATCATGTAACCCTATAATGAATAGCGAAATTATGAAAAAGTCAGAATAAATCAGCTTTTGATTTGGGACGAATGGGTGCAAGCCAGCGAAAATCTTTCAGTTTCTTTTCTTCAGAAGACAATTTATCAGGTGGGTATAAAACTGCCGTTGGCATTACCTTAAATGAAATCCTGTTTACTTCCTGATCCAGAAAATAGATTACAATCTCGGATGACTCAGCTTTATTAATTCCAAGCTGCGACTTATTTTCCTCATCCATATAGTAAATTGTCTCACCATTTCCCTCCACGATTAGCTTGTATAACTCGCGGTTTGAAAAATAACCGGTGATGACTTTGCCTTTCACCTGATCATACCGAATTGTGTCCTTCTCAGAAATCATAAATGCAGCATCTTTCATTAATGCCGATTCGAGGTCTTTATTTTTTATTCTAAGTTCGATGTATTCGGCAGTGAGCTGCGTTTTATCGGACCAGATGACCGGCTTTTTGTAGAGACGGATTAATGAATCGGTGTAATTGTATACTAAAGAATCGCACAATCCCTGCAAGTCGGATTTGTACATTTTTACATTGTGATAGGCAAAGGCACTTTTACACTGATTGGTTGTATCGAAATATGCCTGTAGCGTATCCGCATGAAGAAACATACTGTCACCATCGGAAACTTTCGTCAGTAGAGCATTTCCTGTAACAAATGATTCATCTTTTACTTCATCATATTGTCCGTAATCTCCGGATATAACTGTCTTTTCAATCGTATCTGAAATTTTAACATTCCCGAATCCTTTTCCAAAACCTTGGGTTCGGTTATAATATATACTGTCACCTTCGAGCGTCTGATTTTTATCTCTCAGAAAAGCATTTTTATTGAATTGCGAAACCTCCTTTTCAGTGTTATACCAGCCATTTTCACAATATATGTAATTATCCTTTCCTACAATTTCAGTAGGACCGAAAAAGTATGATATTTTTGATTGCGTGTTGTAAAGAAGCGTATCCGATGTCATCACATATTTTGGATTTGTTAAAACAACATCCTTTTTGAAAAAGAATTCGCCTTTGTCTACATAATAAAACCCCATTAAACTTTCCAGTGTATTCTCTTTATCAAAGATGTAACCTGAATCATAGAATTGTGCTGTCTTTGCATTCATATCATAATTCAAGTGGTTGGTAAAAAGTGTCATTTTACCATCTTCCATAACAACACTGTCATGCAATTCAGCAATCCTATCCTCCCCGTTATAAATCAGTTTTTTACCCCAGATACGAACCGTGTCGTTTTGGTTGATCTGAATGTTTCCATATGCTTCAATGTAGTTTTCATTTTCAGCAAAGTAAGCACTGTCACAAAACATATACGTTCCATTATGCTTAAACGCCACATCCCCAATTAATCTTTTTACACCGGGAATATCTTTATCATAACGCAATGAAACTGCACTAATCAATTCCACTTTTTTCTTCTCCTTGGGTTGTTCCTGTGCAATCAGGAAACCTGCAGAAAGTACAATTATGAATGCAGTAAAAAGAAATCTTTTCAAAAGAAAACGAATGAAAACTGTCAACTTATATTAATTGCTTTCTCCTGTTCCAGGTTCATCCACACGGATAAATGTACCGTCTGTTTTGAAAAACAATTCCCAGGTATCTTTGCTGCCTGCTTTTTTCACAGGAACATAATAATATTTCTCAGATGGCTTTATATAGAGAAAGGAAGTTTTAATCTTGAATGCAGGGTCCTTTTTCAAATAATTGCTTTTAACATAAACCAGAATCTGAGAAGGAAGCTCTTTGTCTTCAATGGTCATGCTTGTTTCTTTCCAATTGCCTGCTTTGGTAAAAGTAACCGTAACGGGCGTGCCTTCATCTTTGAATTTTGCAACATAACCAACATCACTGTTTTCCCATTTCACTCCTGTTATTTCGGGATACATCAGGGTCATTGTATCTGTTACTGCTTTAGGTATGTCCTGACTGTTTGCGTTAAAAGCAAATCCAGCCACCAACATAATTACGAAGAAAATTTTTGCTTTCATACTATTTGGTTTTGTGAGTTTATTTAAGATTTATGGTTTGCGTCCTGTCGGGACCGACAGATAAGTAATCAATGGGTATGCCAGTTTCTTTTTCAATGAAATTGATATAGTCTGCAACTTCCGTCGACAGGTTGTTTCCTTCACCGGAAAGAGAATCCGACCAGCCGTTCATTTCAGTATAAACAGGAGAAATCGATTCATCCAGACTAAAAGGAAGATGAGACAGTAATTTACCTTCTTTGTTATACCCAATGCAAACTTTTATAGTCTGAAAATCATTCAGCACATCAGCTTTCATCATGATAAGGTTTGTAACGCCATTCAGCCAGACAGAATATTTTAAAGCAGGAAGATCGAGCCATCCGCAACGGCGTGGTCTGCCTGTTGTTGATCCAAATTCATTTCCTTTCTTCCTGAGCATTTCACCAGTTTCATCTTCCAGTTCTGTAGGAAAAGGGCCGCTGCCAACGCGTGTGCAATACGCTTTAAAAATTCCATGAACATTTCCAATTGCTGAAGGAGGAATACCAAGCCCTGTGCAAGCACCCGCTGCAACGGTGTTTGAAGAAGTAACGAAAGGGTAAGAGCCAAAATCAATATCCAGTAATGAGCCCTGAGCGCCCTCTGCCAACACACGTTTTCCACTGTTCAGTGCTTTGTAAAAAAACTGTTCGCTGTCGATAAATGCAAAAGCGCGCATTTTTCCAAGTGCTTCAAACCAGGCCTGTTCGGCTTTATCATCAACACCTTCTGAATTTAATGAATCCAGAATCATTGTATGATGATTTTTTAACGCTTCATATTTTTGTTTGAAATCGGGTGATTCAATATCACCGATTCGTAAGCCGATTCTCGCCACTTTATCTGTATAGGTTGGGCCGATACCTTTCAGCGTGGAGCCGATTTTTTCTTTTCCCTTGGCTTTTTCATAAGCTGCATCCAGCAGTTTATGGGAAGGCAGAATTAAGTGCGCACGGCGCGAGATAAGCAAATTCTTATAGACAGGAGCACCCGCCTGAACCAGTTCGTCAATTTCTTTACAAAAAACAACAGGATCAATAACAACTCCGTTGCCAATTACATTTTGCTTGTCTTCATGAAACACACCGGATGGAATTGTATGCAGCACATGCTTTCTGCCATCAAATTCGAGCGTGTGACCGGCATTCGGGCCACCCTGAAAACGCGCAATGATATCATATTCGGGAGTCAGGACATCAACAATTTTTCCTTTTCCTTCATCGCCCCACTGGAGCCCAAGCAAAATATCAACTTTCTTCAAATCAGTTATTTTTTTTCGATGGCAAAATTAAGAATGTTTTTTTGTTTTCGTCACTTTCTTCGCCTTGGCATTCTGCTTTAGCGGACGTCCGTATAAAGTAAGCGAATGATGAAAAATCTCATAGCCAAAATGTTTGCCGATGCTGTTTTTAATTTCCTGTATGCGTGGATCGCAGAATTCAAGCACATTTCCGGTTTCAAGACAAATCAGGTGATCGTGTTGTTTGAACTTAAATGCTTTTTCAAACTGAGCCACATTTTTTCCAAACTGATGTTTAGTGACAAGATTTCCCTCAAGCAAAAGTTCAATCGTATTGTAAAGTGTAGCACGACTAACCCTGTATTTGTTGGTCTTCATTTTAATGTAAAGGGATTCAATATCAAAATGCCCTTTGTGCTGATAAATTTCTTTCAGTATCGAAAAGCGCTCCGGCGTTTTACGGAGGCCATTCGATTCAAGGTAATTGATAAAAATCTGTTTTACCGTTTCTAAATTTTTATCGGGATGATCGGCCATAATTGACACAATTATTTTAGTAAAGCGAAAGTACCTTTTTTTATAATCAGTTTAAATAAAAAAAAGTCAAAAAATGTTAAGAATCTGTTTGAATTTAATAAAATCCAAACAGATTCTAAAGTCTGGTAACAGAAATCACACCCTTCACTTTTTTCAGATTCAGAATTAAATCGTTGAGAATATTTGTATCATTAACAAAAACAGTCATCATGCCAACAAATGTCCCTTCGTTTGATTCAATATTCAAAGAGCGAATATTAATATTGTGCTCGCTGGAAATAATTTTTGTTATCTGGTTCAGCATGCCCACCTGATCAATACCTGTAACTTTAATACCAGTCATGAACGACAGTGTTTCTTTTGATGTCCATTTGGCTTTGACAATTTTGTTTCCAAATTTCGACATCATCTGAATGGCCTGCTCACAGTTAGTTCTATGAACCGTTACTTTATCTTTATCGGTAATAAAACCAAAAACATCATCTCCCGGAATTGGGTTGCAACAGGCAGCTATGGTATATTGAATATTTTCAAGATCATCTGAACCGATTGTCTGCTGAGGCTTCCCGGAAAATTTCGTAAACAATTTTTCAATTGGCGATGTAATCTCTTGTGTGATCTTTGATTTAACAATGCTTCTGCGTAAATATTTGTACCATCTCCCTCTTTCATTTTCCTGAGAAAATTCTTTTAAATGACGGATTGTAATTTCGCCTTTTGCGACTTTATAGTAAAGTTCAAACAGATTGGGAAGACCGAAATGGCGGGTTAATTTGTTTAAAGTTCCCTGTGTAATTTCAACCTTTAAATAGGTGAGTTTTTTATCAAGCTGTTTTTTTCCAATTTCAACCTGTGCTTTTTTCTCTTCTTTCAGAGCCTGCTTAATTTGTGTTTTTGCTTTTGCTGTTGTGGCAAAGCTGAGCCACTCTTCTTTTGGCTTTTGTTTGGAAGACGTAATGATTTCGATTTGATCACCACTCTTCAGAATACAATTCAACGGAACAAGTTTGTGATTGACTTTAGCCCCAATGCTGGCATCCCCGATTTTACTATGAATAGAGTATGCAAAATCGAGCGCCGAAGAACCTGCGGGGATACTTCGGAATTCTCCTTTGGGCGTAAAAACAAAAATTTCTTCAGAAAAAAGATTCAGCTTGAAATCATCCAGAAAATCCAACGCATTCATTTCTGAACTTTCCAGTAATTCTTTAATTCTGCGTAACCACTCATCCAGCGCGGTTTCTCCGTGTACAGATTCTTTGTACTT
This sequence comes from Bacteroidota bacterium, assembly GCA_043800975.1. GTDB lineage: Bacteria > Bacteroidota > Bacteroidia > Bacteroidales > JAHJDW01 > JAZDMK01. Next base: position 19,929 of record JAZDMK010000134.1, read on the forward strand.
CCAATGCGAAGCATATCCTTTTTCAGCGACTTCATCCATGCGTTTTGTACGGATTTGCACTTCCACCCACTTTCCTTCAGGACCCATAACCGTTGTGTGTAAAGCTTCGTAACCATTGGCTTTTGGAGTAGAAACCCAGTCGCGCAAACGATCGGGCTTGGGCCGGTAGCTATCAGTAATTATCGAATACACTTTCCAGCAATCCGATTTTTCCTGGTCAAAAGGACTGTCGATGATGATACGAATCGCAAACAGGTCGTACACTTCCTCAAACGGAATTTCCTTTCGTTTCATTTTATCCCAGATGGAATAAATGGATTTTACCCTTCCGAAAATTGAAAAATTAAGACCATGCTGAATCAAATTTTTCTTGAGCGGAAGCACAAAACGATTAACGTATTTGTTTCGTTCATCTTGAGTTTCCTGAATTTTTCCGGAAATGATATTAAAAATTTCCGGTTCTGTATATTTTAATCCAAGGTCTTCTAATTCTGTTTTCAATGCATACAAACCAAGGCGGTGCGCTAAAGGTGCATATAGATACAACGTTTCGGATGCAATTTTCAATTGTTTCTCACGCGGCATGGAATCGAGCGTACGCATGTTGTGCAGGCGGTCGGCCAGCTTAATCAGAATAACACGCACATCATCCGAAAGCGTGAGCAGCATTTTGCGGAAATTCTCGGCTTGAAGAGAAATAGATTGGTCCGTAACGCCCGTCATTTTGGTGAGCCCGTCGATGATGCGAGCCACTTTTTCGCCAAAAAGATTTTTGATATCTTCTAACGTGTAATCCGTGTCTTCAACAACATCATGAAGTAAGGAACAAACAATGGATGTAGTACCTAAACCAATTTCTGATGCAACAATATGAGCAACTTCCAGCGGGTGATAGATGTAAGGCTCACCGCTTTTCCTGCGCATATCCTTATGCGCTTCGGCTGCTATTTCGAAAGCTTTGCGGATAAGCTGCTTGTCCTTCTTATCAATATTGGGCCTGCAGGCACGCAGCAGACTTGAATAACTTTTAAGAATTTCTTTTTTCTCGATTTCTATGTCAGTGTTTTGCATTAATCTCTCTGCTCAGTTTCACGGATTTAAAAGTACACATTTTTGAACACTCAGTGCAACTATTTATTCATTTTTTTGTCTTTATACAGATATTTAAATATTTCCCTTAGTAGATATATCACATTTTTTTTTACTTTTGAAGCAATCCATAAAAATCAATTACACACATTAGTTATGAAAAAAATTTCTCGTTTCTTTTTGATTCTGGCTGCCATGGTTACTGTAGGCAGCATTCATGCTCAAACAGTGGTTTATCATGAAAACTTTACAGTTGCTGACAGTGTTGTAGCATCCGGCACTCCTGGCTGGGCACTTTCATCCAGATTTTATGTCAGCCCTTCAAAAAGTGACTCTTGTCGCGTATCAGCCGGCGGCAATTCAATATTAACAACAACTACAATTAACACTACTGGTTTTGGGTTTGTCACTTTGAACTTTTCTCATATTTGTAAAATTGAGTGGGCGGATTCGGCTATCATTGAAGTTTCAAATGATAATGGTGTAACCTGGAACCGACTGAAACAGGCAAATTATCTGGGTTCAGGGAATTTTGGTTCTTTAGGCAATCATTTTGCTGCCACTTCTTATCCAATAGATTGGGCTGCTTCGAACAATGCGACACAACCACTTAGCACCTGGTGGAAAAACGAAACATTTGATATTACGCCCTATGCTTCCAATTCAGCACAGGTGCAAATTCGTTTTATTTTGAAAGATGCTCTTCCTGCCAATGGTCATATGACGAATTACGGATGGTTGGTTGATGATATCATTGTGAATGCGTCACCCTCCGAATTAATACCTCCTGTTGTAACACTTATAGCACCTATTGTTCAGGACACAATTTTCAATACAGGTCCTTTTACAATTAAAGCGGATATTACGGATGCTTCCGGAATTGACACTGCCTATATTGCATACAATGTTAATTATGGACCCACCCAATATGTTGGAATGACTCTAGTTTCTGGCAATACATATTCCGGAAACATTCCCAGTGTTACATACAACAAACATGTGGATTACTATGTTCATGCGATTGACAATTCACCTGCTGCGAATGCAGCAAACAGTGTCAACAAATGGTTTTACACTAAAATGGGACCTTCGGTTGTTCAAATCGGGAATGGCACTTTATCTCAATCATTCCTGCCATGCTATGGTTATTATGACTACGGCTGGGGTGAACAATTGTATTTGCAATCTGAAATAAACACAGGAGGAACTATTGATTCTATTTCATTTTATGTTTTTAATAGCATTGCATCATCTACTCCTTATGTTATGCCTTATCAGCGTGTGTATATGAAACACGTTCCTTTTTCTGTGTTTCCAGATGCCTCGATGCCTGACACAACAACCATGACACGCGTATTCGCTGGCGACGTAAGCTGGACGGGACCCGGCTGGTTTAAAATACCATGTTCGAGCAATAGCTTCACTTATGATGGTGCCAGCAATTTGCTGATATATTGGGTTAACTATGATGGGGTTTATTCTTCTGGCCAACCCACATTCCGTTATACTGCAACAGCTGACAATAAAGGCGTATACAACTATACGGATGTTAGTTTTCCGATAACATCAGGAACTTTCACTACAAGTCGCCCTGACATCCGTATTGCTTTTCAGCCTGCCAATCTGAACGAAGATGCAGGAGTTAAACAAATTTCTTCTCCTTCCGGAACAGTTCTTACAGGAATTCCTATCAATGTGGATTTGGTTATTAAAAATTTCGGTATTGATACATTAGAAAGTGTTACTGTTAACTGGTCGATCGATGGTGCCATTCAAACACCTTATGCCTGGATTGGAAGCATGTTACAGGGAGTAGTATCGCCTACTATTACTGTTGGCACTCCTTCTTTTGTTGCCGGCAGTCATAAGATCAAAGCATGGACAACCATACCAAACGACAGTATTGATTTCAACCATTATAATGATACCGCCAGTGTTACATTCTATGCCTGCGACAATATTCTCAATGGAACTTATACTGTAGGTGGCGGTGGTGCTGATTATGCAACGATCAATGATGCCATCAATGCAATGTTGTTTTGCGGCATTAATGGTCCGGTAGTATTTGATATAAACACCGGAAGCTATAATGAAAGTTTTACCATCCCTGCTATTTCGGGAGTATCAGCTACAAACACCATTACATTTCAATCGCTTACAGGAAATGCAAATGATGTGATTATCCACGATAGTTCAACATCTTTAGCTGATAATTATGTAATGAAATTGAATGGCGCAAAATTTATTCAATGGAAAAATGTTACTTTCCAGAATAAGGGTGCGGGCTTCGGTCGCGTCGCTGATCTTTCGGGCAGTAATAAAAATATTGTTTTTGAAGGAAATAAATTTATTGGCGTTTCTACAACCAGCACTTCTGATTACTTTTCGATTATTTACAATTACACTGCTTCTGTTGATTCTGCAATAACTTTCAGGAATAATTCATTTATAAATGGGTCTTACGGATTTTACTTTTATGGTGGAAGCGGCATTTCTCAGGATCAGACGATGACCATTGACAATAATAATTTCACAAATCAATACTGCAATGGAATGTATCTGTATTATCCGAAAAACACAAGGATAAGAGGAAATGTGCTGACTACATCTTCAAGTTATACCAATTTTAACGGATTCAATATTCAATATGCATCCGACAGCCTTTTTGTTCAGAAGAATAAATTATCATGTCCTGTGGGCTTCGGAATATATTTGTATTACTGTACTGCTACTGCAGCGCTTCGCCATCATGTTTCCAATAATTTTATAAGTGTAGCCGGTAGCGGATCTAGCAGTGTGTATGGAATTTCCCATTATTACAGCAACTACATTGATTTATTCTATAATTCTATCCGCATCACCTCATCATATACAAGCGCCTACGGGATATACATTCCCGGAGGGAGCAATGTCCGGCTTTACAATAACAATGTTGTGAATTCAGGTGGTGGATATGCGATTTATTGCAGTTCATCTACTTACCTCGGCAATTCCAATTACAATAATTTCTACACCTCCGGTGCAACATTAGGGTATTGCGGCACAACATGTGCGAACCTTGCCGCATGGAAAACAGCTTCTCAGAAAGACACAAACTCTGTTTCTACAAACCCGCTTTTTGTTTCTAACACCGATCTTCATGTAATGAGTGGCGTATTAAACGGACTTGGGAAACCAATTTCATTTATATTAACTGACATTGATAATGAGACCAGAAATTTAACAACACCTGATATTGGTGCTGATGAATATACTCCTTCACCCTGGGATGCAAGTGTGGCTGCTATTATCAATCCGGTATCAGGATGCGGACTTGACACGCAGTATGTGCAAATTCAGATCACCAATTATGGAAGCAATACCATTACTACTTTAGACGCAACTTATGTTCCTGATGATGGTCAACCTGCCATAACAGAAACTGTCAACGCCACGATTGCTCCGATGGATACAATCACCTATACATTTACTACGCCCATACTATTTGGAACTACGATTGATTCTTCTGCTAATATCATTGCTTACACTACATTAACAGGCGATGCTTTTGCAATTAATGACACTGCAAAAATTACTGTAGAATCTTATCGAATTGCCGACGACCCGGTTGTCGTTTCTCCCGTCACTATTCCATATGGCACAGCAGCTACACTGAATGCCACTTCTGTTGATTCTCTTTATTGGTATGGTGTAGCTACCGGAGGTAACAGTCTTGGATCAGGCTCTTCGTTTACCACTCCTCTGCTTTATGGAAATGCAGTTTATTATGTTGAAGCAAGAGCACCGTCTGCGAACATTAAAATTACAGAAATCACGCAGTATTCCAGTGGCACAGGCGCCACATCTCCATATCCCGCCTGGTTTACAACATCAGACTGGGATGGCATTGAAATTTCAAACATGGGTTCATCAGTCGCTAATCTTGCAGGATATGCAGTGAATATTGAAGGTTCCGTTACTATTAATTATACCATTCCGGCCGGTGTTACTTTAGATCCGGGACAAGTGATGATACTTACTACTTACGGAGTACCAACCGACGACCCCACACACAATGTATATGTAATGTCAACATCAGCTGTTAATTCATCCGGCAACCCAAATGGTTATTACATTAAAGACCAAACCGGTATTATCTTAGATGCTGTCGCTACTGACGGATGGACTTTCTCTGTTGGCTCCGGTGTTACTGCTCTTGATTGGTCAGGCTCTATGGGAGGCTCATCAGGATTGGCAGGAATTTCACGAATTGCTTCTGATAATAACAATTCTTCCGACTGGGTTCTTGCTTCATCTGGATCTACGCAGACTATCGGTGCATTAAACCCGACACTTACTACCGGAATAAGCGGCAATTCAGGTTGCCCCAGCAATCGCGTTCCTGTGAATGTAATCATTTCGGGTGCTCCTGCCTGTGACATGAGTGCTCAGGCAATTTACTCTCCCGTTTCTGGAATTGAACTTACAAGCGCAGAAATTGTGAAAGTGAAAGTCAGAAACTATGGAACCGCTGCTGCAAGCAATATTCCTGTCAATTATCAGATTAACGGAGGTACGCCTGTCACTGAAGTGATTGCAGGACCTATTAATTCGCAGGACACGCTGATTTATACTTTTTCTACGACAGCTAATTTATCAGCCTACACAACTTTTACAATTAAAGCATACACATCTCCATCCTGCGACCTGACACATACGAATGATACCACAATAATAAGCATTACAAATTCGCCGCTTGTATATTGCACATCAATTCCTTCAACTACGGCTGATGAAGAAATATACAGCGTGACTGTAAACGGAGAAACAAATGCATACAACTGCACAACTATTGCTCCCGGACCTGGGTCTGTTCTGAATTGTTATTCGAATTTTATGACACTTCCACCTCTGACAACTTTAAACCCCGGGGCTGCGATCCCTTTTACAATTCTGGAAGACGAATGTGATGGTGCATCCTATTATTCCAATGGATGCGCTATCTGGATTGATTACAATAAAGATGGTGACTTTACAGATGCCGGAGAACAGGTTTTCGTAGAAAACACAACAACTATAAGCCCAAGAACTATTACCGGCACCTTTACTGTTCCATTAACTGCTCATGTCGGCGTAACTGCAATGCGTATCATTGTTGCTGAAGGCTATTCCGGAACAGGTCTTACTCCATGCATGACCTATTCATATGGAGAAACTGAAGATTACTTAATCAACATTGCCCCATTGATTCCGAATGATGCAGGGATTGTACAGTTTATACAGCCAGCGGGAACACTTGTTACTTCAGGCGCTGCAGTACCTGTAGAAGTTGTTGTTAAAAACTTCGGCTCACAGCCTTTAACCTCATGCAACATTGTTTATACAGTTAATGGTGGAACGCCCGTGTCTCAGCCCTGGACCGGAAATCTTGCAACCGCTGGAAAAGACACTGTGTTACTTGTTTCTTTCAATGCAATTGACGGAAACAATCTAATCAAAGCTTATACAGTTCTTGCCGGTGATTCAAGCAACATGAATGACACTTCTGAATTTTCAGTCTATGCGTTCCCCTTGTTCAACATTTCGTGGACAGATAATTACGACGGAAATGATTACTGGTATGCGCCTAACACTGTATGGCAAAGAGGAACGCCTAATTCAAGTATTATTAATTCGGCATACTCAACGCCCAATGCATGGAAAACAATTCTGGCCGGCAACTATCCCAACTCCACAGATGCTTTCCTTTATTCACCCAAATTTAATTTCCAGAATATTTATAACGCCACCCTCAGTTTTTATCAATGGTACAACACCGAAACAAACTATGACGGCGGCAGGGTTGAATATTCTATTAACAATGGCTCAACATGGCTATTGCTTGGCAACGTGGGCGACCCGCTGGGGACAAACTGGTACACATCCAACTATGGCGGATACCCGCAGTGGAGCGGAACAAATGCGGGATGGGTTCAGTCCAGATATGTGTTGTCTGCATTTAACAACTCAGCCACTCCGGTTCAATTCCGTATGCGTTTTAAATCGAACGCAACTACAAATCTGAATGGATGGGCTGTGGATAATTTTGCAATCACGGTTGCTCCTATTGCTAAAGATGCCGGTGTTAGCCAAATTATTTTACCGGATACCGGACCAATTGTAACTGCCACCAATACTTCTGTAAAGGTTGTTGTCAGGAACTTTGGTACTGATACCATCCACTCCATGACGGTAGCATACAAGGTTGAAAACACGACTCCAACTACACAGGCATGGGCAGGCACACTGGTACCGGGCGATACGATGCTCTTTTATTTCACACAGCCTTATCAATCTCCGGATCACAACTACAGATTCTGCTCATACACTATCCTAACCGGTGATACCTATCATACAAACGACTCTACCTGCCAGAACATCACTTATTCACCTTGTGCCATTGATGCCGGAATATCGGCGATTGTCGCTCCAGGTGCGCAGTCATACATAGGTTATCCGAATTATGTGGAAGTTACGCTGAAGAACTTTGGCACCACACCCGTCACTTCAATGGACGTTGCTTACAAGGTTTCCACCAGCCCAGCTGTTGTTGAAACATGGACTGGTTCACTGGCAGCGGGAGCAACTGTTTCATACACCTTCACCACACCTTTCAACTCGCTTATTAATATGTATGAATTCTGCGCGTACACATCACTCTTAAATGATGCTTACCGTGTTAATGATACGATTTGTAAGCAGGTTCAGGGAATTATTGGTATCGAGGAAATTTCAGGCAATGGCCTGATGCTTTTCCAGAATGTTCCCAATCCAGCAAACGGATCAACCCTTATTCCTTATGCATTACCCGAAAACGGCGAAGCCATTTTTGAAATCAGAAATGTGATTGGTGAAATAATGTATACTGAAAAAGTAACTCAGAATGCAGGCAAACATTCGCTCGAAGTTAATCTCAGCGATTGGTCTTCGGGCTTATATTTCTACTCGCTTACCTTTGGCGGTAATAAGCTTGTGAAAAAGCTTACCATTCAAAAGTAAGCACAATCAAATAGTAAAGAAAGGCTGCCATCCGCCACAGCGGAGGTGGCCTTTTTTTTTACATTTTGAATTAACGATAAAGATTTTCGTTAATCTGATAGCGAAACATTTAAAATACCGTTCGGCGTAGTCCCTGTCTGGCTCGAAGAGACATGGTCCAGACTACGTCGGCAACCGAACTAAGTGAGTTCATGAACACATTTGAAATAATTTGATAAAGTGAATAATTCATAAGTTTTGTGCAATATCATTTCCGCGCTCCGCGCGTTTTTACAGCTATATTATCGTCCAACCAATAGCAAAACATATAGTGAAACGAGCCTTGAAAAAATATTCCATAAATATTTGGGAGAAGTGATAAAAAATCATAATTTTACTTTGCATTGCCTGAGACACAGCTATGCCACACATCTTCTCGAGAACGGGACTGACCTGCGCTATATACAGGAATTGCTGGGACATAAGAGCAGCAAAACAACGGAAACCATAAAATGGTTCATGAACACCAAATAAATAATTTATTAGTGAATAAATTTACACGCATGTTTCAACTAAAAGTATTCATAAAATTAAAAGTCCTTTCGATGATCTTTAAAAACAGAATCGTATCTTTGTTAGACATGTATGACAAATGTCATACTAACCCACCTCAAATCGGGTGCAATAGTATGACGATATCATACCTATAAACGAATTATCGTCAACCCTATGAAAAAAAATCTGTATCAATGATTACAAAAAAAACATTATTTAAATTCTTCATTTTTTTTATGTTTATTCAATCATTTTGCTATAATTTGAGAGCACAGGAAAAGACATCAACGGAATCCAAAAATAAAGAATTTCAATTTCGTATTACTTGGGTGGGAGCGGATTATTCATATTTTGATGATTTAATTAATGATAGAGTTACAAAAAAACATCTTTTCATGTACGATATACAAGAAGAATCGCACGAAAACGGGAGGGATGAATATTACAACAGCATTTATAGGTATTATAATCTTGGATTTGCGTTTTCAAAAACTCTTAATAATATAAATAAGTTTCAACTTTTTATGAGATGTAGATTTGACCATTTTTATTACAGTCATGAATCTGTTGATAACCATTATTATCACAATCCTGCAACAAACGATACTGCCTATCTTGATGTAAAAAGTGTTAGTCAATATTCAGTATCAACAAAAAGCTGGCAATTAACACCGGGCATTGGTATTATGCGTAAATTAAAATTTATGAATATACAAATTGGTGCAGAAGTTCCGTTATACCTGAGAGGGGTTGGTAAATCGCTCTTTGTGCAATTATGTGATGGGTATAATACTTTAACCGGTGATAGAGTTTCCGAATTGATATATGAGCCAGAATTATATCCGGGTGGCTATTTTGTTGGTCTTTCTTTGTTTGGTAATCTTTCAGCATCATTTAAAAGTTTTTCATTAGGAATTGAGCAATCAGTTGGTTTTGTTTTTATTAATACATTTTTAAAATCTCAAATTATTCAAACGCAAAACCATTTCAAATTTGCTTTACATTACCCTGCTCTCACATTTGCCTATAAATTTGGGAGTGCAAAATGATGCATTCAAATCATACGATAGAGAAATGAATAATAAAACATGCAAGAACGTATTCGGAAATACAGTAGGGCAGTCGATAACAGGCAATTGCTGTCAGTGGCGGGACTTGGCTCGTAGATAAGAAAGTAATGAAAAGAAATATTTGTAACTTCGTTGAAACATCAGAACAAAAAACCGCCACCGAACAGCAATCGCCGAATCGTTATCGAGCGGTACAGCTCGTATCAAAAGTAGTTGTAACTACGTTCGCGCGCGTTTAACCTGAGTAACGCGTGCAAAGAACACTAATGAACCCTCTGCATTTTTTTAACATATACAGCTAACATCTGACATGAATGCTTATGAGTAAAAAACATTATCTTTGAATTGTTATGCTTATAAACTATTGAAGAATTTCATTTAATCTGAGAAAACTCAATTATGAATAAACAGGATGAAAAATTAGGGCTACTCAATATTCTAAATGCTGTTCTATCATTATTTGTACTGGGAGCATTAGTTGCAGATACATTTTGGGTCCTTCCTGAAGAAGAATCAAAAATACTTTACATTCTCGACTCGCTGATTTGTATCTTTTTCCTTTTTGATTTTTTATATCTTTTAATAACTGCAAAAAACAAATGGGAATACATGAAATGGGGCTGGATTGATCTTTTATCTAGTATCCCTATGATTGCCACATTAAGAGCTGGCCGGATAATACGTTTAATACGCATCATAAGGATCATCCGGGCTTTCAAAAGCATCTATCATCTATACTATCATGTTTTTAAAAGCAAAGTCAAGGGAGCTTTTACAACAGTGATTGTTTTTTCAGTTCTAATGATCATCTTTGCTTCAATATCTATATTGGTAGTGGAAGAAGATCCCCAAAGCAATATCAAAACTGCAGGCGATGCTATCTGGTGGGTCTTTGCTACAATTACATCAGTTGGGTATGGGGATCATTATCCGATAACAGGTGAGGGCCGTGCTATTGGAATTGTTCTTATGATTGTCGGAATGGGATTGTTTGGAACCATTACTGGTTACATTGCTTCATGGTTTGTTTCAGAAAAAGCGGTAGAGGAAAAAGAAGAAGCAAAATAAGAAGTTGTTGCAGCAGATATTGAGAAATGCGCTGAGAAACTAAGCTGTCAAATTGACTAAAATTCCTGCGTTCGCGCGCGTTTAGCTTGCGTAACGCGTGCAAAGAATACTTTGCCGCCAGCCCTACATGAAGAAATGTTGCACGGATTTCCGCCAAACGCGGCCCCTGTCCATAACATCCCGTCAGCCTCACCAAAATTAACTTGCACAACTGCTGATTTTCAACTAATATTGTATTTGTAAAAAAACGATAACAAATATTTACAAACGTTTTAAAAACGGACTGGCAGCAGTCTGCTAGTTGTACACTATTTTAAGAGAACGCTATTACATAACAATTAAAGATGTTTAGACTATTTAAGAAAAAGAAAAAAATAGGATGTCCTGTTTGCTATGACAGCAATACAATAGGATTTGGCACTGATTATTTAGAATCTAAATTTGATTCAAGAATTGAACAATCAGATAAAATAGGTGATGTCCAGACATACAGATGTTCGCTTTGCAAATCGGAATTCTATAAAGAAGGCGACATATTTCAGAGATTTGCTAAAGGACAGATAAAAATATTAGAAGAGTTTGTTAACTTGGATTTAGAGCTCAATGAAAAACTAAAAGGGGATTTAGAAAAAGTCGGATTAACTTTCGACTGGAAAATGAATAGACAAGCTCCAAGCAAAGTCATACTAAAAAATGGAGAAATATTTGACTTTGCGACTGTTCAGGTTTCTAGTAATCCGCCAATTGGATATTTTTATGACCATTTCGTAAGAATTGTATTCATCGACAATGTTGAATCTATCAAGCCAAGTGAGTTTGGATTATTGAAAGAGGTGAGAGAAAAGACAAAAGATGCGGAAGAAATGAGAATGGGATTTTATCCGACTGTTTTAAAAACAAAAGATGGCAAAAAGGTAGTTGTAAATGGACAATCTTTATTCTTTAAAACTGAAGAAATTAAAGGAGCTGACTTAGAACTTGCTAATGAATTTTGGAATCAAAGAGAAAAGTATATCTATGAAGACAAAATTGAAAACCAGATTTTAGTAATAGCGAAAAAATAAAAACAGTGTACAACAAACGCTATAGCCAATGCTGCAAAGACATACAGCAACAAAAATAAAGATATGAAAAAACAATATTGGACTTCATTCCTGCTAAGAAATATTTTATTTATGACACTTGGAATGACTGTTTCTCTATATTCTAAAGGACAATCGTATTCTCAAATTATTTTTGACAAACAACAATCACAATATTTTGGCTCATACAATCTTATCACATTACATCAAGTTCTCTATTCTTTTGAGGATAAAAATATTCGAGACACACTTTTTGGAGAAAATAATTTTCTTAAAAAAACTGCCGGCTTTGGATACCGGATGACTAAGCTATTATTATTAGATGGGCAAATTGATGGTTTTATTGCTTTGGCACAGCATGAAGTATTTGGTCATGGAGCTAGAGCACGCGAATTAGGATATAGTGATGTTTTATATAATATGCATTTACTGCCCCCATTTGGCGATGGAAGTGGGTTGACTCATTGGGGAGCAACATTGAAAACGGGCTATGATATGCCAACATCACAAGAAAACATTGCACTGCACATCGGAGGAGTTGATTGTGAAATGTTACTTGCTGATAATCTTACCAATCAAATGTTGTTAAATGACACTTTACATTATAGACAGGGGCTTTTTTATCTGTTTGCTCAAAACAATTTATTACTCTACTTATGGGGAACACGATATACAAAACCGTCAAATATCAAACAAGGAAATGATATGGTTTCCTATGTAAATGATTTAAATAATTTGTATTCTAATTCATTAAACAATGATTACGATGTTAATAAACTTTCTATTCAAAGCTTAATTTCTTTCGCAAATCCATTTCAAATTTACTCTGCATTTTCAATTTTATATGCGTATGGAATCAAAGGAAAAAAACAACTTAAAATGCCTATGATTAAATTTGGCAGTTTGCGTTATCTGCCAGCATTTAATTATTCACTTACTCCTTTTGGTAGCCAATATCACTTTGTTAATTATATACGATATAAAAATGCCTTGCTTAGCGGTGATTTTAATATAGGGGATAACACGTTCAATAATTTTTACGGTTTTTCGATTAAAGGTTTTAACATCGTAAATAAAAAAAGAATTGCCATAAACTTTCATCTTGATGTATGGAGCCAACCCGACCTTGAACTTGAAAAATATTCTACGCCAAGCACTATTAACAAAATTGGCGAAGCATTTAAAATTGATTTAACACTAAGACCATTTGAGCGAAAAAACAAAATGGGATTATTTTTACAAACAGGGTATAAGACCAAGGGGTACCTTATGGGTGAACCATTAGCAGAAAGTTTAATTCTCCGTTATGGACTTAGTTTACATTTATAAAAGGTTTAACGGGACAAGTAAGCACTGGCTATAACATGGGCTTGTTTTAAGCGGGCAGAAATTAGTAATTTGAAATTCAGTAATTATTTGTAAATTTGTTTTCGGTAGAAAAAGAAGTGGGTGTTAATTGCCCGCCAAAACTAAGCTCCAACCGTTGGCGGCAAGCATTGGGGACAGTGCTAACTCCAACCATTAGTGCTTAAATCAAACAAACAATGAAAAAAATAACAACACTTTTTTTGACACTTCTAACTCTGACAGTTTTCGGACAAACTGAAACAGAAACAATCAAAAAGGCAAATGACCTGATTACAAATAAGAAGTATGAAACGGCTTTTAAACTCCTTGATGACTTCGACCCAGAGAACAGTAAACCCGACATCGTTTTATTAAAAGAGGACATTGTGCTGAACTATTTTGTGTCAAGTATTATGCACCAAATGTTTGCACTTAAAGACCTTGAGAAAAATGAGGACATTATGGATTACCGAGGCAAAGAAGGTTCATTCGGTATGCAAATGTTTCAGGTGGACAGCATTCTTGAAAACCTTATCAAACTTTATCCGACCAACTGCAAACTTTACAAAGGACTTGGTGAGTATTATTACGAGGTTCATTTAAAATATGGTGGCAAGTGGCTTAAAGATGACAACGAACTTTTCAAACTTCTGGAAACAGATTTCCAGAAAGCAGTTGACGGAAATTGTGCAGATTATTTATCGCACTATGTTTTAGGTTACATAAATCTTGCACAAGAGAAATACAAAGAAAGTATCCCCTACTTTCTTAAATCAATAGAATTGAATAAGGACTACGCAAGTTCTCACTACAATTTGGCTTATGCTTATCTCTTTACTGACGACAGACAAAACGCTTTGAAGTATGCAAAAAACTCTCTTGACCTATACACCGACCAGACATACAAAAGTGATGCGGCAAGAATGCTTGGACAGATTTACACAGAACTTAAAGACGACAAAAACGCTTTGGAGAATTATGAATTAGCTGACAAGATTGATCCAGGAAATTATTACAACATCAAACCGCTTCTCAATTTGTATATAAAAATTAGCTACAAGAAAGCAGATGAAAAAACAGTAGCATTTTTCAATTTAGCCCCAGCCAATCCGACAATATACAACGACCTTGAAGAAATTTATTACAGCAATAAAAAAGAAAATGATTTAACTGCATTTTACAAATCCCAACTTTCATCTTTCAAGGGCAACGATAAAGTTCTTGGGAACTTGAATTTTTACTTAGGCAAAATCTACATTGACACTGACAAAAAAGTTGCGAAAGAATATTTCTTGAAAGCAAAAGACATCTTCAGCAAAATTTATGACAAAGACCATCAAGTATTCAAAGCGATTGACGAAGGACTTAAACAATGTGAGAAATGATTGCAAAACTTGACACGAAATATCTTCGGACGAACAGAATGCCCGCCGCCAACACGGGTTTTACGTCAGGCGGGTGCGGGAAAAATTTGAAACGAATGGAAAATTAATTAATTTTATGGACGGGTTGACACGGAAGGCCTGTTAAAAACCCGGCCGATGCAAAGCCCCGAAACGTTATACCTCATTATTTAGAAAATAAAGATTATGAATAGAATTGCATTACTTTTTTTTATTGGACTTATTTTTTTGTCGAATAAGGGTTTCTCTCAAAATGAATTTGAAATAGAGAACATAAAAAAGACACTTACAGAAAAAATTAACAAGATATTAAAGGAAACAGGCATACCATCAATTTCTATTTCTTTAGTAAAAGGCGATACAATAATCTGGTCAGAAGCTTTCGGATTTGCAAATGTAAAGAAACAAGTTCCTGCAACAAGCTCTACTATTTACTGCGTTGGTTCAACATTCAAATTCATTACAGCAACTGCAATAATGCAATTGCAGGAAAAAGGTTTATTAAAAATTGATGATCCGGTCAACATGTACTTAGGAAAAGATTCCATTAATGATCTTTCGGAAGAAGGAACACCTGTTACTTTTCGTCATTTATTAAGTCATCATTCCGGATTAAAGGGCTCAACTGAAATCACTCTCTTATGGTCCAGAAAACTTCCTCAATCATTAGAAGAGATTGCTTCAGAAATAAGCCCCGTAGAGCCACCTGGGACAAAATACGAATACTGTAATCATTGTTATGCTTTAGCTGGTTTGGCATTGGAGAAAATCACAGGATTGTCTTTTCAGGAATATATAGTGGAGAATATTTTAAAACCACTTCAAATAAAAACAGATGGTCCTGTTATTCCAACTCCAATGATGATAGAAGAATTAGCACTGCCTTACATTTTTGTTGATAGTCAAATAGTTCCAGAAAATCAATATCGTGTTAATACAATGCCTGGGGGAGATATTTTTTTGACTTGCCCTGATATGGCTAATTTTTATATAGCTCAATTGAATCAAGGTATTTTTAAAGGTAAACCTATATTGAGTCCAAATTCCGTTGCAGAAATGCAGAAACCACAGTTTAATAGCGAGTATGGCCTGGGTACATACATAACAATTAATAAAAAAGATAGCCTGAAATTTATATCTCATGATGGAGGAAAACCAGGATATACCACCGTTTTTTTGGCAGAAACAAATTCAAAATCAGCAGTATATATAGCAGCAAATGCATATGTATATGATGATACAGATTCAGGTCTACTTGGTACACTTAAATCGATTGCTCACCCTGCAATACAGCTCTTATATGATTTTGGAAACATATTGTATGAAGGCAAATATTTATATATTGAAAAGGAATATGATAAAGCAATTATCGCATTTTATGAAGCATTGAAAAAAGATCCTGAAAATTGGGAGGGACATTATTATATCGCAAGATGCTATCAGGAAGTTCAACAATATGATAAAGCAATACTACATTTTGAGCAAATTATTGAAAACTATAAAAAGACAAAAGAATTTCACTGGACTGTTGCCTGGTCTTACATAAAAACAGGTGTGATCTATAATAAAACAGGTGAAACAGAAAAAGCAACAGAGTTTTTTAATAAAGCTCTATCTGTTCCAGATAATGATGGTTCACATGGGCAAGCTAAAGATTTCTTAAATAAAAATTCCAATTTGAAAAAAAATGAATAAAACGAGGTATAACAGGCGGTATATTTTATTGCCGAGAGACTGCTGAAATCAAAGGCTGTGGCTCGCTTCAAACTTTATCTCGGTTTGACAATGACGTGCTCCGCAATCGGCAAAAAGTAATTCGCGCCGCACGCGACGGCGCGACCTTGCCACGCGAGTGGCTTAAACCGCAAAGGATAAAAAAAGCAGAATGCCCTTGCAGGCGGCCATTACACGCCAAGTAGTAACATTTATGCGCAAGTCTTGTATCACTAAGCAAAAGAAAATACATCCCTTACTGCGAATGCGGAAACCCATGCGTCTCGCATCACCTCCTATGTCATTCACATCACAAACAATACAAACTATTAATCAGTCCTTCCCGCGCATGCGGGAACCGATACAAAACGGTTTTCATACTATGCAACCAATTTCACGAACTATACGAAACACATCAGCAACTATGTTATCACACGTCGCGAACTATACGAAAGATTTTTCCGACTATGTCACATGCCGTCACGCACTATACAGAAAATTTCAAAGACTATGACATACATCATCACGAACTATACAGAAATTTTCAGCGACTATGTCATATGCCTTCATCAACTATACAAAAAATTTCAGCAACTATGTCACATCCCATCACTGACTATGCTGAACACGTCAGCGACATCACAACCGTCATCACGTTTGCAAAAAATGAAATCTTCCTTTTCAAATCTGAAATCACGTTTGTAAAAAGCGAAATCATCTGTTCAGCAAAAGTCAACACGTTTACAAAATTCGAAATTAACCGTTCCGCAAAAGTCAACACGCTTGTAAAATTTGAAATTAACTGTTCCGCAAAAGTCATCAAGCTTGCAAAATTTGAAATTAACCGTTCCACAAAAGTCATCTCTCTTGTAAAATCCGAAGTCAGCCATTTTACAGACCGCAACAGTTATTTCGCAAATATTTTTTGGAGTGCAAGTGTGACCGGGAGTGTGAAAACAAAAAAAGAGTGCTCGCTCTCGCGCTCACTCTCACTCTGTTTTTTGTTCCCCCTTCCCGTCTTGGAAAGTCATACACCGGTTAATCGGCAAACACACTCCACCTCTGCTGCTTCGCAATAGATAGCAAAGCGCAATCGTAGTTTTTTTTCAAATAAGTAAGTGAAATAATTTCATACCCCGATCTTAACAAAAAACCGGGGCATGATTAAATCTGTAGATCAGCGAACAATATATTCCATCAATTGAATCAGAATTTTTTCTGCATTGGCTAGATCTTGCTTGCTATCATAAACCTTCACATAACCGTCCAGATAAACATCATCAATCACATAATGACAGGAAAGCCGATTGTAGTTTTTCTTTCCACCCATTTGATCGGATACTCCTTTAAACGTGCAATAATAAAAAACCTGATCTCCCTTTTTCCATTCTTTGAAATCAGAAACCTTCTGTCCCTTAGGCAGCGTTTTGGTGCAAAACGATTTGTATTCTTCCAGCGATTTATTCAGAATGTCATCTTTATTGCCAAGCCGTTTCACGCTTCCCGCTGTCAGAATAATATAATCAGCGCCTTTTTCTTTTCCGTTATTAATGTTGTATCCATATGAAAAGGATTTGGATGCAGTGTCTGCATACTTATTTCCGGAAGTAAGTTCCAGTCCTTCCAGTTTCATTTCTTTTGCAATTTTTTCAAAATAGGCAAAGTCCTTTACGGTGGGTTTTTGCTCTTCAACAACTTGTGTTGTATCCTTTTTTTCGTCTTTCTTTTCATCCTTTTTGCTTCCTCCGCACGACACCATCAGAGTAGCCAGGGTAAAGGTCATAATTGTAAACAATGCTTTTTTCATAATTATCATTTTAGTGATTGATTTCGAAAATTGATTCTCGGTTTTTAAGTTACAGACTTTCCAAGTCTTCCCGACTTGGAAAGTCTTACACCTACACCGGTTAATC
>JAZDMK010000136.1:0-9545 GCA_043800975.1 Bacteroidota bacterium
AATAAAAATAAATTTTTTAAAACGCCAAGAATTCCTTAACATTGCATTAAAATTAAAATACATGGCGAGACCTCGCTTAAAACTAGAAACTATAGCGGAATTCATCGATTTTGAAACAGTAGATAAAATTATCTCTGAAGAATTTGAATTGAAAGATTTGTTTGATGATGAAGTGTCATCGGAACTAGAAATAAATATTCCCGAAAATGAGCTGGATGGCGTATGCTCCGGCTTTACTCAGATTGACACAACACTCTCCGGGTTCACCAAAGGTAAGCTGGCTGTTGTTGCAGCCAGACCAGGTATGGGAAGAACTGCATTTATGATCTCAATGGCTCATAATATTGCTGTTAATCATCAGAAATCGGTTTGTATTTATTCGATTGAACGTACACCTTCCAATTTGGTGTCGCGTTGGATTGAAAGCCAGACAGGGCTTTCTGCAGATAAAATTAAAAAAGGTGAATTTGGTGATCTTGGCAAAGAAAAAGCGTATCAGATTATCCGGAAAATTGCACGAGCAAAAATATTTATTTTGCATGCCAGTGGTGTAATGATGGATAGTGCGTTGTTTAAAACTGAAAATCTTTTCAACTCGCATGGAATTGATATCGTACTCGTCGATTACCTGCAAATGCTGAAACCTGATGAACAGGCAGAATCCGTTTCGCAATACATTGGTGTTGTATCGCAAGGTTTGAAGGAAATGGCCGATAAGTTGAATATCCCGGTTGTTGCATTTTCACTGGCCAACCGCAGCATGTCGAAAAACAATCCTGATTTTACACCCCAGTTGGTCGATATTTCGGAACCCATCCTTGAATTTGCGGATACTGTTATGTTTATCCACCGTCCCGAATATTATATGATCACTGAAGATAAAGATGGGAATTCATTAAAAGGAATTGCCCAAATTGTTGTTACACGTCACCGAGAGTCGGATAATTCACTTACAATTCCGCTTCGTTTTATCGACAAACTTTCGCTGTTCTCAGATCTGAACTAAAGCTAAATTATTTTGCTTCTTTATTCGCCAGACGTATCAGTGTGTTTCTGCACTTGCTGATTTCTGCTTTTCCGGATTTAACAAAAACATGCATTCTTTTTTCAAGTGATTCAGATGCACGCTTTCCTAAATTATGTAAAAATTTATTTTTCAAAGCAGCAGAAGCGTCTTTAATAGCAAGCGCCAGCACATCAGGGCTAATTTTTTTCAAAATCTTCTTGGCAAGAACATCAGAAATCTGATCCAGATTTTCGAACTCCACATGAATCTTTTTTAAAGATGTCGATTTTTTTGATTTTGCCTTTGCTATTGGTTTAGCAGGTATCTTGGTTTTCTTTGATTTTTGATTTTTAGAATCTTTTTCTGAAACCTTCTTCGTTTCTTTTTTTGATTCCGTTAGTTTCTCTGTTTCTATATCAACAGGTTTTGTATAACCCTCGCATCTTTCCAGACGAATGATGAAATCGGAAAGCACATTCATGAAATTAATAAAAGCTTCATAAGGTGTGTCGTAAGGATTGAAATATTTATGCACATCACCGTCGGCAAACCATTTGGTGCACATGTAATAGAAATGGTCAGAAGTTTGAAGGTATTTCCAGTCGCGCTGCAGATCAGTATTATTACAATGTCTTACTCTTTCACGGAGTGAATACAAGGAATCAAAAGCTTCATCCTGCAACTCATTGCCAAGCCATGCCGTGAGATCGCGTTCTTCATCAGCCCATGAAATAGGATGGGGGACATGCAAGGGAGAAACGGGTTGTAATTTATTTGCTACTTCCGAAGGTGTGCAAAATTGAAAATCAGAATTGTTAAAAACACGATTGGGTAGTGCTTTCAGGAATTCAAAAATGCCGGTTTCAGGCCACTGGTGTTCGCCGAATGTTTCATAATCCATAAACAGGTTTACAACTTCTTCGCGCGAATCAATCTGATTCAACCAATCAACATATTTTTCAGTTGTCAATGGCCAGTCGCCCCAGCTTTGTTGAGAAAAACGAAATGCAATGTCATCACTGAGTTGATAATTCTTAAGCAATAATTTAAGCTTAGGGTTAATCGCATTGCAGTATAAATAATTAGGGCTTTTCCATCCGAGGACATGTTTGGCTCCTTCTGTCAGCATAGCTTTGAAACCCATGTCAGCAACCATTTCTCCAATGCTGTCAGAATAAATTAACTCTGTGTTACGAAAAGAAGTGGGTTCTTGACCAAAATGCTGTTTTACTTTTTCTGTTTGTGCTTTAACTTGTAATTCAAACTCAGTTCGTGATTTAAGAGCACTTAATGAATGCGAATACGTTTCTGCAAGAAATTCTACACAACCTGTATCTGCCAGCCTTTTAAAGCTTTCCAGTACTTCGGGTGCGAAGGTTTCAAACTGATCCATGACAGTACCTGAAAGTGAAAAGCTAACTTTAAATCGTGATCCGTATTCTTTAATCAGATCGTATAGAATCTGATTGGTGGGTAGATAACATTTTTGCGCAATACGCTTCATGATATAGCGGTTGCGGTAATCATCAAAATAATTATGATCATTGCCGATGTCGAAAAAGCGGTAGCGGCGCAGCCTGAAGGGCTGGTGAACCTGAAAGTAAAAGCAGATAATTTTCATCTTCGGCTGTTTTATGAAACTTGACTATAAATTTTATACACTTCAAAACCGGCATTGTCCCATTTCAGATTTTCAACTTCATCCCTTCCAAAATTTGAGAAGGTGCGTGATAAAGCGCCATAATGCAGCAATCCGTATATGGAATCTGCAATGGCATCAATATCCCAGAAATCAACTTTGAGAGCGTGTTTTAGAATTTCGGCAACACCGGATTGTTTGGAAATAATGACAGGTACATTCGATTGCATCGCTTCAAGCGGAGAAATACCAAAGGGTTCCGAAACAGATGGCATGACATAAACATCACTCAATGCAAACATACGATGCACTTCATCACCGGCTAAAAATCCTGTGAAGTGAAATTTGGTTGCAATGCCAAGTTGCGCAACCCGTTTAATCATGCGGTTCAGCATATCACCACTTCCGGCCATGACGAAACGCACATTCGGGTCAACCTGTAATACACGGTAGGCTGCTTCCACAAAATAATCAGGCCCTTTCTGAAATGTAACGCGTCCTAAAAAGGTAACTACTTTTTCAGGAACCTTTTTTTTCACGGCATCATAGTCGTAAATAACAGGATCTACAGCATTGTAAACAGTAAAAACTTTAGATGCATCAATCCCGTATCTTTCAATGACAATCTGCCGAGTCAGGTTGCTGACAGTGATAATTCGGTCTGCTTCCTGCATTCCTAATTTTTCAATGTCGTAAACAGCCTGATTAATATTCTCTCCTGAACGGTCATATTCCGTTGCATGCACGTGAATAACCAGTGGTTTTCCACTAACCTTTTTTGCGGCAATGCCTGCGGGATAAGTCAGCCAGTCGTGTGCGTGTATTACATCAAAGTCGTGTTCAGTTGCAATTCTTCCGGCAACCAAAGCATACCGGGCAACCTCGCGCATCAATTCTTTTCCATATTTTCCGGAAAAAATAAAACGTTCAGCAAAGATGGACGAATCAAAACTTGTTTTATCCTTTATCAGCTCTTCTGTAATTTTTGTGAATTCTTCAGGAGATAAATAGGGAACTAGGTTGGAACCTACTTCAATGTAGGTTAGTTTTTTTAAATTCTCACGTGAATTTTCAGTGCGAAAGTCTAAGGTTATATCGCTGGCATTGACGATGCGCACTTCTTTGCTTTCATCACCATAAGCTTTTGGAACAACAAAGATCACCTGAACGCCTTGGTGGATAAGCCCACGCGTTAGTCCAAGGCATGCCGTGCCGAGTCCGCCTGTAATATGCGGAGGAAATTCCCAACCAAACATCAGCACTTTCATCTGTAATCTTTATTTAGAGTATTCTTCAATTAATTTTTCCATTCTTAAAATTTCTGCAACGCTCCATGCTTGCGAAATAGCGCCATCGGCACGATGCGGTGGATCTCCTTCATAAATTTCGGAGATACTGCAAATACCATGTTCTGTCATTTCAGTAACAAAGCCTTCAAATAATTTGTTTATAGATGACAATGCTGCTTTTCCATCAATACGTAAACTCGCTTCTGCGTAATGACCCAGCAACCATGGCCATACTGTGCCCTGATGGTATGCAGCATCACGTTCAGCCTGGCTTCCGCCATAGGTGCCCTTGTATTCGGGATCTTTGGGTGAAAGTGTCCGTAAGCCGCGTGGTGTAAGTAATTCGGTTTTGCAAATGTCGACAACCAATTTTCGGATTTGTTCGCTTAAAGGTGAATAAGGAAGTGACGCAACAAAAATTTGATTGGGTCTGACAGACCAGTTTTTATATTCGCCATTTACGTAATCAGCAAGGTATCCGCGATCTTTTTCCCAGAATGTAGGCTTGAACGTTTCGTCAATTTTTTCAGCTATGGGTTTCCAGTCTTCAATGAATTCATTATCTCCGGCTTCTTCCGCCATTTCAAGTGAAAACATAATGCCGTTATACCAGAGTGCATTTATTTCAATAGGAAGACCGATGCGAGGTGTGACAGGCTTTCCAGCAACTACAGCATCCATCCATGTGACTGATGTTCCTGGAACACCACAGTAAATAAGACATTCCGGTGTCATGTGAATATCGAAATGTGTTCCATGCCGGTAACCATCAAGAATCTGTTTAATTTTCCTGTGATATTCTTTCCAGGTTTTAGCAGGGCCACCCACATATTTTGTGTATTGCTGTAAAGTCCACAGAAACCAGAGAGGTGCATCAGCTGAATTCAAGGGTGCATTATTTTCATCTCCCATATTGGGAAACAGTGGGCCATTCAAATCATCAAGGAGAGAATCCATCACAGCTTTGCAAACTTGCGGTTTATCAAGTGTCAGCGTAAGACCCGGGAGTGAGATGAATGTATCTCTTGCCCAGCGGCCAAACCAGGGATATCCGGCAACAACTTCCGTCTTTCTGCCTTTTTTAACAATAAACTGTTCGGCAGAATTTATTAAGCAGTTTGTGAAAGAATTTCTGGGTGTGCGTTTGCGAATTTCCCAGTTGAATGCGCGATGCAGTGTGCCTGTTCGTTTGTCAGTTGTACCGGCAGAAAAAATGATTGATTCACCTTTTTTAATTTCCCCTTCGAAATAACCCGGTACAAAAAGATCTTCCTGACATTCGTAACCTCTTCGGGCTTCTTCCAGATATTCTACATTATAATACCAGTCAGGAGTATGAACGTATTCCAATTTATCCGAAAACTGTAAATGTAAATAATCGTAACCGGTATACATTCGCAACCGAATGCCATTGTCGATCTCTTGGTATTTGCGGTCTGCAGAAACATTGGCTTTAGAAAGACTGTGGACATTTCTGAAAGCGAGGAAGGGCCTGAAGCGAATGCGTGTGGGAGAGTGCGCTTCCAGCAAAGTGTATCGAATTAAAACGCGGTCTTCATTTTCAACGAAGAGTATTTCTTTTGATAGTAAAACCCCACCCACACGGTAAGTAATGCAAGGAATGGGATCGGCTGTAAAGCCGGTAATGTATTTGTGACCTTTCGGGTTATAAACACCGCCAGGGTACTGGCGTATGCCCAGATTAAATTCTGCGTCATGCTGAATAACGGTTTCGTCAATAGCAGAAAGCAGAACGTGATTTCCACCGTCTATCGCAGGTTGCGGACAAATAAGCAAGCCATGGTATTTGCGCGTGTTGCATCCAATGATAGTTGTACAGGCAAAAGAACCGGAACGACTGGCACGGATCAGCTCACGGCTGAGGCCATATTCTAAATTTGTTAGCTGCTGTTTTTCAAACTGTAGCGTGAACATTTTTTGAGTTTTTCAATTAAATTACTGACTGGTAGAATTTTAATAAATTAATACCAATGCTGTGAAACTTTCGGCAAAATTATAAAAATTTTAGGTTTAATAAAAGACCTACAACAACATAATGTTAAAAAAATGTATGTTTTTATTTTTCCCTTTTGAAAATCAGCCATGCATTCATCAGGATACATCCCTTGACTACATCAATTTTGCACTTGTCGATGGATGCAGTTAAAGTCCTCATAGGACCACTGGGCATTTCAAAATCCATGGATGACTGATAGGCAAGTGGGCCGTCGAAAACAAAAGGTTCTTTGTACCAGCGGGCTAGATCAACGCTGCTTAGAATAAATTTCTTTCCGAGAATTCGGGTGTAAATATCAAACTCAGCTTTTTGCAGGGTCAAAAAAAGTTTATTCGTGTCAGCACGGTAATCGATTTTAATTTCGCCTTCTACAAAATCATTGTAATTAATCATGCCGGCATGAACGCTCACATTCGCACCAAAACGAGCTTTGCCGGGTTCAAAGGCGATTCTCGCATCGAGCAAATTCCATTTATAATTAACATTGCATATAACTACATTGTGCGAACCGCTGTCGGAAACAGGGCCGATCGCACGAATCATTTTATTGACTGTACTTTCATTAATTTTTACAACGATATCAGGTTCCTGAGAAAATGATTTAATTGTAAAGTATACAAGTAAAAAAAATAGGAAAAGCAGTTGTTTTCTGCGAAAAAGAGAATGCATTTTATTTGATCAGTGTTTTCATTTTCTTGCCGATTTCTGCAGGCGATTCCACTACATGGATTCCACATTCGCGCATGATTGCAATTTTAGCGTTGGCTGTGTCTTCTGCTCCGCCTATGATTGCTCCTGCATGACCCATGGTGCGGCCTTTGGGTGCTGTTCGTCCGGCAATAAACGCAACAACAGGTTTTTTACCATTTTCCTTAATCCAACGCGCAGCTTCGGCTTCCATGCCTCCGCCAATTTCACCGATAATAACAATTCCCTTGGTTTCGGGATCATCCATAAATAATTTGGCTACATCCAGCATGGTTGTTCCAATGATTGGATCACCACCAATACCGATCATGGTTGTCTGACCCAGTTCAGCACGGGTAACCTGATCAACGGCTTCGTAGGCAAGTGTTCCGGAACGTGAAATGATCCCGATGCATCCTTTTTTGTGAATGAATCCCGGCATAATACCTACTTTGGCTTCACCCGGTGTGATAATTCCCGGGCAGTTGGGACCGATCAAACGTGTATTGTGATTTTTTAAATATTCTTTGACCATGATCATATCCTTGATAGGAATTCCCTCCGTGATGCATATAACAACTTCGATTCCGGCTGCTGCAGCTTCCAGTATCGCATCAGCTGCATAAGCTGGTGGAACAAAAATAACAGAAACATTGGCTGAAGTAACTTTCACCGCTTCGGAAACTGTATTGAAAACGGGAAGACCGATATGCTCAGTCCCACCTTTGTTAGGAGTAACACCACCCACAACATGGGTTCCGTATTCGATCATCTGTGTAGCATGAAAAGTGCCTTCGGAGCCCGTGAATCCTTGGACTAGCACACGTGAATTTTTTCCAACAAGAATACTCATGATATGTTTTATTTGTAGACAAAGTAAGTTTTTATTTTTTAAAAAAACAAACGGATTTAGTTACTGGTTAATTTTTTTAGAATTTATGGCTCTTTGCAAATAATTTGTGCGATATGTAATTTCCATTTTTTGTTTTTCTATTTTTACATCATGTTTTCAAATGATACTATTTGTGCAATTTCTTCGCCTACGGGCAGTGGTGCGATTAGCCTGATACGTGCTAGCGGTAAGGGCGTGTTCAGCATACTGAGTAAAAATGTAAAACTTTCATCAAAAGTATCTTTTGAAAAAATTCAATCGCGCTATGTATACAATGCATCGATATTCGATGATCAAGTGTTGATTGATGAAGTGCTGATTTGGTTTTTTCGCGCACCCCATTCCTATACCGGTGAGGATATGGCTGAGATTTCATGTCATGGTTCTCCATTTATTCAGCAAAAAATTATTCAGTTGCTGGTTCAGGCTGGTGCACGGATAGCAAAGCCAGGAGAGTTTACCCAGCGTGCATTTTTAAATCACAAACTGGACCTTTCGCAGGCGGAGGCAGTCAACGACATCATTCGCTCACATTCTGAAACTGCGCACAAGCTGGCGATGAATCAAATGCGTGGCGGTTACTCAGAGAAAATTCGGGAGCTTCGTTCTCAACTATTACATTTTTCTTCGTTGATTGAACTGGAACTCGATTTCTCAGAAGAAGATTTATCTTTTGCAGATTCCGGACAGTTGCTGCAATTGCTTATGCAGATTCAAACGGAGCTGGATGTATTAATCGATTCTTTCCAAAAAGGAAATGCACTGAAAAACGGAATTCCGGTTGCTATTGTCGGAAAACCGAATGTTGGGAAATCCACATTACTTAATGCATTGCTGAATGATGAAAGGGCCATAGTTTCTGAAATTCCTGGAACAACGCGCGATGCAGTTGAGGACACTGTAGTTTATGGCGGATATCTTTTTCGCTTTATTGACACAGCAGGTTTGCGTAATACACAGGAATCTATTGAACAGAAAGGAATTCAGAAGACGCATGAGAAAATCAGGCAGTCTGCGGTTATTATTTATGTGGTTGATATCAGCCTGAGTACAATTGAAGAAATTGTAGAGTCACTGCAAAAATTTCAATCACAGTTTGAAAATGAAATTTCGAAAATTATTGTTGTAGCCAATAAAACAGATTTGCTTGAATCCGCTCCGCATGGGCTGCAGGACTTGATTGGTCTAGAAACGGTTTTTATTTCGGCAAAAAGGAAAGTCAATATTTCCCTCTTAATTGAAAGTCTAGTAACGTCAGTAAAAGAAAATAGTATTTCTGATACACCTATTGTTACAAGCCTGCGGCATTATGATGCATTCATAAGTACTCAAAAAAATATTCAGGCCCTCATCGATGGTGTACAAAAGAAAATTTCGCGGGATTTGTTAACTCCGGATTTACGCAATGCACTTCATTCACTTGGTGAGGTATGTGGTGAGATAACTACCGATGAAGTACTGAATGAGATTTTTGGAAAATTTTGTATCGGGAAGTAATTATTAAATCTCTAAAATATTAATTCTGTTTAAAAGTAATTTCAAGTATTTTTCCTTGTAATCTTTTGAAAGGAAACTAGAGTCAATCAAAGTAAGCCAGTTTTCTTTTGCCTGTTGCAATGCTTTGATATTATTTTCAATCACTTTTTCTGTAAGTCCACAACGTTCTTTTCCAAAATATTCTACAAGTACCTTACGATTAAGTTTTCTTTTTTTTCCGGCAATTGACAATGCAATTTCTTCGGATCCGCCTTTCAGAACAATGGTTGAATTCAATAAATCGTAGGCAGGTGAAAACTCTATTTTATCACCATCCCTGATTAAAGAATAATTTTTTAGATGCATATCTTCGTTTCCCACAAGAAAGTTGAAGAGAACTAAACGGAATAATTTTGCTTTTTCAATTAAAGGAAAAGTACAGAACTCATCCAGAAGTAAAACCAACTTTTCCATCGTATAATTGTATTTGGTGTCTCTTGTGAGTCTTGCTAATTGTGCAAAATCCTCTACAGGAATTT
>JAZDMK010000140.1:0-4573 GCA_043800975.1 Bacteroidota bacterium
CCTGTGTCGGATACAGTAAAAATAAGTTCCGATTTATGAAAGGATAATTTTTCTGCAGCGACTGTAAGTTTTATTTCCCCTTTGTTGGTGAACTTAAAGGCATTATTCAATAAATTGACAAGTACCTGTTCAATACGAAGGGGATCACTATTGATGTTTTCGGGTATAGAGCCAATTTGCTGAATTGAAAAGGTGATCCTGTTTTCTTCAGAAACACGGTCATACTTATTTTTTATTGAGTCGAGAAAAGTAGGGAAATTAAAAGTCTGTTGCTCGAAAGAAAGTTTTTGTGATTCAATACGTGAGAGATCCAGTATGTCATTAATAAGCCTTAACAGTGTGTTCCCTGAATAGCGAATGTTTTCAATCATTGCTTTTCTGTCGGGGTCATTTTCCTGATCAAGCAGTAAATCAGAAAAGCCCAGAACACCATTCAGCGGAGTGCGCAGCTCATGACTTATTTTTGCAAGAAAAACACTTTTTGCCTGATTCAACTCTTCGGCCTTTTTCCTGGCAGCACGCAAACCATCTTCATAGGTAACGCGTTCAGAAATATCTCTGGCTGTATTAACGATGTACATGGGCTTGCCAGATGCATCATTCACCACATTAGATGAAACTTCAATATAGAACTCGTTGTCGGTTTTGCTGTGTGCTTTGTATTCGATGTTTTTTGAAGGTGCCCCTTCGGTTGTCTTTCTTTGATTCGTAAGTGCACGAAGGTAATCTGAGCGCGATATAAAGGTTTCCCATGCATTGATTCCAATAATTTCATCAATGCCGGAATGTCCGAACATCAGCGGCGTTTGCTCATTGCAGTCAACAATTAATCCTTGAAGGTCAGTAATGATGATTGCATCCGGAGATGAACGTAGCATACTTTGTACAAGCAAATATTTTTCTTTTGCTTCTTCTCGTTGTTCAAGATTTTCCTGTCGTTCACTTCTGTAATTGTTTTTAAGAACAGATATTCCCAGAGTAAGTATGATAATTGAAATCGAAATCGTCCATGCAAAGTCAAAAAAACGTTGGTCTTCCGACTCGTATGAAATTGAAATGTTAGGAAAGAAATATTCTACGAAAATCAAACCCAGTGCGTAAAGTGTGAATATTGCAATGAATGTAAAAGTATATTTCTTGCTGACAAGAATAATGACAAAACCTGATAATATGATAAGGATATAGCCATTGGGACCGAAAATGCCTGCATTAAAAAACCAGATAAAAACAAAAGATGAAAGCGTGAAGAAAACATACACCATCAGCATCCATGTTTTGTATAATTTTTTAACCCGGGATTTGTAATAAAGGTAAACAAACATGAGCACGGCTGCCAATGTCATTGAAATTAAAAGAATATCAAGAATCAGTAGCGTATTGAAAATCGTAGATACAGATGCGACTACAATTGAGAACAAACAGGTGGCATTGAAAAAACGGTGTTCAAGTGAAAAGTCAATCGCAGAACCAAAAAGATATTCTCCGATTGAAGGTTTTTTTATTGCTTTATTCTGTGTCTGATCCATTAAGTTTATTATGTTCTCTTATGATTCGCCGCGTTCCATTTCTCTTTTTGCGTCACGTTTTTTAATCGTCTCACGTTTGTCCTGCGACTGCTTCCCTTTTGCAAGAGCAATTTCTATTTTTGCAAGACCTTTGTCGTTTACGAAAAGAAAAGTAGGAACAATAGTGAATCCTTTTTCTTCGGATTTTGTACGAAGTTTTTTTAATTCTCTAGTGGTTAGTAATAACTTTCGGTCTCGCTTGGGTTCGTGGTTGTAGTGAGTACCAAATTCATATACTGCAATGTGAAAATTTTTCAGAAACAATTCTCCGTTGATAAAAATACAGTACGAATCTACAAAACTGGCTTTCCCGTTACGTATCGATTTAATTTCAGTGCCTGTGAGCATGATGCCGGCAGTAAACTTTTCCAGCATCAGATACTCAAAATGAGCCTTCTTGTTTTTAATCTGTATTTTTTGATCTTTTACTGCCATGAATAGCAAAGGTACAAAAATCCCTGATGATGATTTCTCAAACATCAGGGAAAGGATTAAATTTAAGTTTGTTTAGAATTTCAATGTAACGCCGGCCATGCAATTTCTTCCGGCCTGCGGATAATAGTAATTGTCGTTATAATTTTCTCCTCCTGATTTGTATGAATATGTCCATCCGTTCGAAACGTACATCGTGTTCAAGAAATTCATTAGCTGAAAGGAAATGGAGACTTCTTTAATTTTCTTTGTGCTGAAAGCATAAGAGATTCTGATATCATTCACGCAGTATGGATCAATCATTCTGCTTGCATTAAAAGTATTATCCAGATATTGTTTGCCTACGTAACGTGATGTTGTACTTAGAAACAATCCTTTGAAGGGCTCGTATTCAACGAAGAATCCACCGGTGATGTCGGGGGAGAAGGCAATATCGGTTTCGCTGTAGGTGATAGAATCCTGCAGCCAGGTGTCCCAGTCGTCGATGAATGCTTTAAAATTCTTTATTCTGTTGCGGCTCAGCGTCAGGTTTGCTCCAACAGAAAACTTACTGAAGGGTTTGTATTTTCCTTCTAATTCAATCCCGGCACGATAACTCTCTGGGATATTTGTGCGGTTGTAAGCTCCTACATCATTAATTTCGCCGGTTAGTACAAGCTGGTTTTTGTAGCTCATGTAATATAAATTAACTTGTGAGGAAAACTTCTTTGACCGGTGTCTGTATCCGGTTTCCAGATCATACAAAGTCTCCTGCTTTGGATATTTGCCGGGCTCCGATTGTGTATAGTCATCCCGGTTGGGTTCCTTATTGGCGACGGCAAATGATGTATAAACGTTATTGTAATTATTAATCTCATAGCTGATTCCCGCTTTAGGATTCAGGAAATTCAGCATAACTTTTTCATCAAAATTTCTCAAATCATTATCAAACCCATAAAATGAATAATTGATATGACGGAATTGCACATCTCCGGAAAGTGAAAGTTTCTTTCCTATGTTGTAAGTGCATTTCAGAAATGTATTAAAGTCTTTTTTCTCGCCGGTATTTGCATAATATTTTGAATTGATCTCACTGTTTCCTGCAAAGCGCGCCCAGATTACTTCACCGTAATGATCACCGAAGTATTCATTATAAGCACCGCCTAATGTTATACTTATTTTTTTGAAATCGGAATAATTGAATGACCATACAGTTCCATAAAAATCATTATCCAACCAGCGCCGACGGATTAAATCTGAAGTTGTCACTGTATCACTGCCTGCGAAAACAGTATCTATTCCGTAGTGTTGTAAATCATCTGCTTCCCTATATTCTTCGTAATATCCTGCACCCTTCGTGTAATGAAGTGCTACATTGGCGTTCAGTTTTTTATTGAATTCATGCGTGTAAAAAAGTTGATAATTATTTTGCAGATAATTGTCTGTCTGATTCGCATAAGTGTAAGGATTATAGGTGCGGTTTGTTTTTAAAGAATCTTTAGGAACGCCGTACCATGCCTGGTATGTAACTTCCTGTCCTGAGAAAGTAACAAAACGGATCACATCTTTTTTGCCATAATACCCACCACTCAGATAAAAGGATTTTAAATCCGAAAAAGCGCGGTCAATGTATCCATCGGAATACAATTTTGATAGGCGTGCATCAAAAGTAAAATGTTTCGAAAGCAGCCCTGTTCCTGCACTTACTGTGTTTTTCCATGTGTTGAACGAACCTGCCGAACTGTTTATTTCAGCGTAGGGTTTATCATTCAATGCATCCGTTTGAATATTCAGGCTTGCACCAAATGCACCGGCTCCATTGGTTGAAGATCCAACGCCGCGTTGTATTTGTATGTTATCTACCGATGATGCAAGATCTGGAAAATCAACCCAGTAAGTACCGGACGATTCGGCATCATTAACCGGAATTCCATTTACAGTAACATTGATGCGTGTGCCGTCGGTTCCGCGAATACGCATGCCCGTGTATCCCACGCCTGCACCTGCGTCGGACGTAACAACAACCGAAGGCGAATTGGTGAGAAGATAAGGCATGTCCTGACCAGTATTGCGCTCACTCATCTGTTGCTTGTTCAGGTTCGTAAAAGTAGTCGGGGAAGATTCATTGACGCGAGTGGCACTGATCGTAATCGCACCGGCTTCAATGGCAGTAGGAATTAATACAGGATTAATCGACGTGTCTGCTTTCATCGTAAAACAAATCAGCGTATCGCGAAAGCCGATGAAGCTGATACGGAGTTTTGTTTCTCCTTTTTTAATTCCAGAAAGTGTGAAGAATCCGTCTTTGTCCGAATACACGCCTTTCAGCGATGATTCGATTTGCACAGTAGCGCCGGTAAGTGTTTCTCTATTTGTGGCATTTTTTACTGTGCCGTTAATTTTGTATTGGGCGAAGGCGCCAATACTCATGCATGTCAGAATTGACAACATGAAAAAGTTTTTTCTCATTTCTTTTTTCATTTTAGGTTAAACTATGCAACAGTCAAGAGGGTACTGTTGCGTTTCAGTTTTCCCTTTCCCTACGCCGGCATTACCCGGATCAGGTGATATGGGTTTGATCTCAGCCCTTTTGGTTG
>JAZDMK010000142.1:0-2655 GCA_043800975.1 Bacteroidota bacterium
TCCTACAGTCGCAGGTGAAGTTTATTTCGAAGACTGCTATTTCGATAATCCCTTGATTAATGCAATGGCTGTGGGTATAGTCAAAACCAATAAAACCGCTTCTGCAAGAATTACGGGTGTTGGAAATCTTGTGTTTATTGTTGGCAGTAGTACAGGTCGTGACGGCATTCATGGAGCATCACTGCTTGCATCTCGTGAATTTGATGACGAATCTGAAAATATGCGTCCGACTGTTCAGGTAGGTGACCCTTTCTCAGAAAAACTATTACTTGAAGCGACTTTGGAACTAATCGAAGCCGGAGTTGTTGATGCTGTTCAGGATATGGGTGCCGCAGGTATTTCCTGCTCTACTTCCGAAATGAGTGCCCCGAACGGAATGGGTATGATTGTTGATTTAGACAAAGTGCCGATGCGTGAACCGAACATGACACCTTATGAAATCATGCTTTCTGAATCTCAGGAAAGAATGTTGTTCGTAATCAAAAAAGGAATGGAAGCCAAAGCAAAGGAAATTTGCGATAAATGGGATGTCCCTATGACAAAAATCGGAGTTGTAACTGATGACGGAATTTTGAGAATAAGCCGTCACGGAAAACTGGTTTGCGAAATGCCTGCTGAACCTTTGGTTTTGGGTGGTGGCGCTCCGCAATATGTCAGGGAAGCAAAAGAACCAACTTACCTCAAGGAAACACGTAATTTCGACATTTCAAAACTGAATACAAACCTTTCACTTGAGGAATCTTTCTGGAAAATATTAAAATCTCCTGCAGTTGCATCCAAGCGTTGGGTTTTCGAGCAGTACGATTCTCAGGTCAGGACAAATACAGTGAACATCAAGGGTGATGCCGCTGTGATGCGAATTAAGGAACTGCCCGGTAAGGGATTTGCCACCTGCACTGATTGTGCCAGCCGTTTTGTTTATTTGAAACCATACATGGGAGCAATGGCGGCAGTTGCCGAAGCGGCGAGAAACGTGGTCTGTGTTGGTGCCGAACCTGTTGCTATTACAAACTGCCTGAACTTCGGCAATCCTTTTGATCCTGAAGTTTACTGGACTTTCAAGGAAGCTATTCGCGGAATGGGTGATGCCTGCCGTGCTTTGAATACACCCGTTACAGGCGGCAATGTCAGTTTTCATAATGAATCGAAGAACAGAGCAATATTCCCGACACCGACCATCGGTATGCTTGGATTGATTGACGATTTGGACAAAAGAATGTCTTGCGGATTCAAAAATGAGGGAGATGTGATTTACCTGATTGGAAACGACAGGGAAGAGCTTGGCGGTTCGGAATGGCTCAAGCAAATCCACGGGCTTGTTACGGGTGAAGCTCCAATACTCGATATTGACGAGGAAATCAGATTGCAAAAAGTTATTCTAACTGCCATACGTGAAAAGCTAATTAATTCCGCACATGATTGCAGTGAAGGCGGCTTGGCTGTTTGCCTTGCAGAAAAAGCAATTCACTCGGAAAACAATTTGGGTGCTGAAATTGATTTAGGAAACGACATCACAATCGGAAAACTATTCGGAGAATCCCATTCGAGAGTAATTGTATCTTCTAGCGAAAACAACGAACAAAATATTCAACAGCTTTGCAAAGAAAATAATATCGCATATAAGAATTTAGGAAAAGTAACAAAAGAAACATTCACAATACGCAACGCATTTTCTACTACAGTAAGTAGATTAGTTGAGGAGTATGAAGGAGTGTTTCCAAATATGATGATATAAATTTGACAATAGAAAAGTAGAATAATAAAAAAAATAAAATCCTAAAAATAACTTTGACAGGTAGTGAAAAATACTTAAGTTAGATATGTGATTTATAAGCTAAAAATTTATTTTCTTATAGATATTAGGAGTATTATTATGAAAACAGTTATTACAACTATTCTTACAGTTTCGCTATTCTTTATAATGGCATGCAATGACAGTTCCAATGTCATTGATAATGGGAAAAAGAAGTATATATTCTATACGGAAATGACTGATGATGGTGGGAATATCCATAGAATAGATATGGAAAATAATCAAGATACATTATTAATCAGTTCTGCAATTTTATTTTCTTCTCCAGTCTATGATCTAATTGTTTATACTTCGATTGATACTATAAATAAGATTGGAACGATAGTTACAGCAGATATCAATGGTCAAAATAAAAATTTGCTTGTTTCAGGTGAGGGTGTGTTTTTTGCTTTTTTCTCTCCCGATGCTTCTAAATTGATATATTTTGTTAGGGGTACTGATGAAGAATATCCTGTAGAAATACATGTTTTGGACCATGATAATACCGATGATTTAAAATTATATACCTATCTGCAATCAACGGATGACTACCTGCCTGTTGCAAAATTTTCACCTGACTCAAAAAAAATAACATTTGTGACTCATGGATTTGAAGATGAAGACTCACTTTATATTATCAATAGCGATGGTTCAAATTTAACTTTAGCAGGTGTAGCACATGGGTTACCACTTGGAATAGACTGGTCGCCTGATGGTAAAAAAATTGCCTGTATCGTTATTGAAGATGAAAATCAATTTAACATTAGAGCATTCAATGCAGATGGAACTGGTTCAGATTTATTAACAACTGACGGAGCTTATAAAGTAAAACCGGTTTATTCACCCGATGGTTCTTTGATAAC
>JAZDMK010000155.1:0-23632 GCA_043800975.1 Bacteroidota bacterium
GCTTACTGCATCAGGGGTATTAACAAAAAAGTGGGTTGTTAACAAAAAGAAAAAAGAAACCAAAAAAGAAAAAGTCAACATTAAAATAATAAGTGATTAATTAATTAAAAACGGTCAACGTTATTTGGACAAGGTCATCGAATAACTATTAACGAATAACTAATAACGTTAAATGATTATTTTTTCATTTCAGAATAAGAATTGGGTGGTCCGCCGTATTTCGCTTTGGCCCTGCAGGAAAACTGAAAGAGGGAAAGCAGTCCGATAAAAATCAGAAACAAGGATGCAGATTTGAGAAAAAATCTTTTTTCTTTTTTCATGGTCAATCAAATTTTATTGTCTGGCATTTTCCTGAAATATGATTTCTCAACCCCGTATTTCGACACCTTGTGTGTGTATTTTGCCCGGCATGAGGATAGAAGCCCGATCATCAATCCGAGAAACAGTATAGTCATAGAACTAATACGCAAGAAAAAATTTCTCTTCATAAATAAGTTCTAATTTTTCTTTTCGTAGTTGTTGGGCGGAATACCATACTCTGTCATGGGATAATCAGACGGACGCACGCCGTATTTCTTAGCTGTGTTGACAGGACGGATCACTGGCTTCTGGACTTTTTTTAATGAATCAGCCTTGCGAATGGAATCCGCTTTTGCAATAGAATCCAGTACCAACTGATGCTTCACTTTTGCTATAGAATCGGCTTTCAGCGAATCCTGTTTAATCTTTGCCAGCGAATCATTGATGCTTTGCTGATTGTCTTTTTTCTGTTCCGGATTATTACAACGGGAAAGAAATAATATTCCGGTGAGTCCTAACAATACGAGCGAATAATAATAAAAGCCTGAGCGGAATTTTAAAATATTTCTTTTGATAATCATGAGAAGATGTTTGAATCAAAAGTACAAAAAAAGACGGGAGACCGGAGGCCGGAGACCGAAAAAAATTAAATGATCACTTTTTAGTGGTATCCATTAGTTTGTAATCAGAGGGAGGAATTCCATACTCGGTGGCGCGCGGATCAACCGGTACGCCGTATTTAACGGGATAGTATGTGGGAAAAAGTCCTTTTTTTATGGAATCAGCGTGAAGAGAATCCCTTTTTGAACTTGTCAGAGAATCGTCAGAATGTTTTTGCCTGTTGCTTATTCCCGGATTGTGGCAGCGTGAAAAGAAAAGCGCACTGGCCATACTCAATAAAAAGAGAATGTAATAATAGAATCCGGAACGGAGTTTTAATATTTCCCTTTTCATTAATTAAAGCTAAGAATTGAAATCATTTATCGGAGTTCCATACATGGGTGCTTTGACGCGCACGACTCCATATTTGGTTTTAGGTGGTCCCACAATAGGTTTAATTCTCTTTGCTTTTTTTACCGAGTCTGATTTTCGGATAGAATCGGCTCTGGCAATGGAATCAAGCACAAACTGATTTTTTGCTTTTACTACAGAATCGGCTTTTAATGAATCCTGTTTGATCTTTGCCAACGAATCATTGATGCTTTGCTGATTGTCCTTTTTTTGTTCCGGATTATTGCAGCGTGAAAGAAACAATATTCCGGTCAGACCCAGCAATACGAGTGAGTAATAATAAAAGCCGGAGCGAAATTTTAATATTTTTCTTTTGATAATCATGAAAGGATGTTTGAATCAAAAGTACAAAAAAAGACGGAAGACCGGAGACGGAAGACGGATTTATTTTTGTTAGAAGTTAGGAGTCAGAAGACCCCCACTTTACCAGCGGGCAGAGGAGACGGAAGACCGAAAAATTATTTCAATGATTAGTTTTTTGTGGAGTCCATTTCTCTGAATTCTGCTGGCGGTCCGCCGTATTTATCTTCTGGGGTAGAAGGTCTGTAAGGATTATTCAATGTGTCTTTTGTTCCTGTTTTTCCCGTATTGCGACTCCGGCAGGAAGAGGAAAAAAGTATTGCAGTGAAGCCAGTGAACAGCAGAATGTTCAGGAAAAATGCGGAACGGGTTTTTAAAAGGGCTCTTTTCATAAAATTATTAATAACGATTATCCGGTACTCCATACTTCGTAGCCGGTGTATTGTAATCAGGGATAATGCCATAATCCGTCACGATGATGTTTGGATTCAAAGGGTTTTGCTGCTTCGGCTTGTTTTTCTTTTTTGCATTAGCGATGGAATCCACTTTTTTTATGGAATCAATTCGTGCAACTGAATCCAGCTTTGCAAGCTCCTTCTGCGCGCGGGCCACCGAGTCGGCTTTGGTTACAGAATCATGCTTTACCTTTACAAGGGAATCATTGTTGACAGTAGATTTTGAAGGATTGTTTCCACAGCGGCCAAAAAACATAACAGTAAAAACTCCGATGAACAGGAGGGAGTAATAATAGAAGCGGGATTTTATTCTAAGGATTTTTTTACTCATAAGAACTCAGGATTTTGAAGTTTTTTTAATTGCAGCCTGATAAATTTTTATGATACTGTTCTTTTCTTCCCGTTTGCAAATAGCCTCTGCTGCGGGAATCAGGCTTGCATATTTCTTTGATTTCAGTTTGATGATTTCTCCCAATG
Source organism: Bacteroidota bacterium (assembly GCA_043800975.1). Lineage (GTDB taxonomy): Bacteria > Bacteroidota > Bacteroidia > Bacteroidales > JAHJDW01 > JAZDMK01. Next base: position 2,544 of record JAZDMK010000155.1, read on the forward strand.
CAAAGGCAGCGCTCCAGCGTACAACCGTTCCTTCATGCTCAGAATTAAGCAGGAGATTCTTAACGGCTGTATTCAGTTTGTCAGGAAATAAATGTGCAATGTTTCCAACCACCCTGGCGGATTCCCACTTAACGCGGGGTGCTTTGCTGGTAAGGGTTTGGGATACAAATTCCAGACATTTCAGGTTTGCTGTTTTGGGATTTGTTTTTGTGGCAAATTCCAATGCTTCAATACAGGATGCTTTTATAGGATCTTTTGCATTCACGGCAAACAAAATTAATGCATCAAATGAAATTTTTTTATCAAGCAGGGCTTTGCTGATTACTTCAATTTTTTCTTTGGGCTTGCTGAGTTTGTCAGCAAAAATTATTTCAAGATTCATAAAGATGGAGAATAACTAGAAACAAATAAATCCATTCCTGATTGAATACATGATCAGTTCAGCTGTATTTTTTACTTCGCATTTTTCGATAATATTGGCGCGGTGCGTATCTACTGTGCGCTGACTAATAAAAAGTTTTTCTGCGATTTCGGAAGAGGATTGTCCTTTACAGATATGCTGAATGATTTCAAGTTCGCGATTTGTAATCCCGCATTTCGTTGCGTTTTCAAGCATTGCTTTTTCATTCACGGCATTGGCCTCTGTAATGTTTCCAACAACAGCAGGGCTTTCGAGGTGCTTCATATGAATACCATAAATATTCAGCAGGATTTCTTTTCCGTCTTTGCAGGTGGCTTTGAAGGAAGTGTGAACAGAATTGGTCGTTCCACTCATGCATCGTTCAATTTTTTCTAAAGCTGCGACATTGTCTTTTCCGGCAGCTATATCAGAAAATCCAAGCGAGTTAAGTTCACTGCGGGAGTATCCGAGTAAATCGGAAGTGAGTAGATTTGTATAGGTGAATTTATTTTCTGAAAAAACAAAAACCGGAACAATAGGATTATCAAGCAAAGCATTGATACTTTCAGAAAATGCCTTTTGCTGACGTTTCGTTTTATCAAGGCGGGTTTTTATCGCACGAAGCAGATCATCAAACTCGAAAGGTTTCATGATATAATCATCAGCACCCAGCTGCATTCCCTGGCGCATGTCTTCCATTTGTGAACGTGCTGTAAGAAAAATAAAGGGAATAGTGCTGGTGGTGGATACTTCCTGCAGTGTTTTGCATACCTGATAACCATCCATGCCGGGCATGTTGATGTCGCAAAGAATAAGATCGGGAACAGAACTCAGTGCCTGCTGAATGCCTTCGGGGCCGTTGTGTGCCGTAATGACAGTAAATTTTTCTTCTTTCAGGAAATCGCTAACATTTTCAATAATAGCGGTGTCGTCTTCGATAATGAGGATTTTCTGCATAAATTTATTTAGATGGATATAAGATTTTCAAAGTTAATGAAAAACCGGGACATATACACAATTCCGGTGTAGAAATATTGTAAGTATTTTCTGGTATTTTTTAAAAGCCCGATGTCGGGTGCTGGATGTCCGATATGGACATGCTGACACACAAAGCTTCGGTTTCCTTTTTTTAACACATAGGAACATAGAAATACTGCACATAGCCACATAGAAATGCAGATATGCTGTAGCTATTATTTTTATTTTTTTGTAGGATGAAAAATGTAGGTTGCTGATTATTTCATCTATTCCTTTCACGCCAAGTCGCAAAGACGCAAAGCTACTGCTACTGCCACTGCTACTACTTTTTAGTTATTTAGTTATTGGGTTATTAAGTTATTAGTTATTGGGTTGTTAGTTTACTAGTTATTAAGTTTCTGAGTACTTCTTTAATTATTTCACGCCAAGTCGCAAAGCTACTGCTGCTGCTACTGCTACTGCTACTGCCACTTTTCCCAGCTCCGTTCTTTGGATGTTCACACAAATTCGTACTTGGTATGTTCGTACAAATTCGTACTTCGATGAGCCTGCCACTGTTTCCTTCTATCCTGCATTAAACTGCGCCACATCGCTCAGCAATTTTTCCAGTTGTTGGATGCTGAAAGGTTTGCCTAAAACATAGCCCACACCGTGCGCCATTTTTTCTTCTTCATCAATCTGTCCACCCCAGCCGCTGACTACAGCTACTTTCATTTTGCCACCGAATTTTTCTTTGATGATATCGGCCAACTGCCAGCCGCTCATTCCCGGCATTCCAATATCTGTAATAACAAGATCATATTTGTTTTTGTTAAGAAATTCGATTGCAACATCACCACTTCGTGCCGAATCAACTTTGTGTCCCAGCATTTCCATCATCATAGTTACATTATCACGGATGATCAGATCATCTTCCACCCATAATACTTTTAATAAAGTATTCTTTACGGGTTTTATCTCTTCACTTTCTTTTATGTTTTTATCTTCTTTTGTTTCTACTCTTTTAGTGATTGGGAAAATTATTTCAAACGTAGTACCTTTTCCCAAAACCGTACTTTTAACTGAAATACTTCCGCCATGTTCTTTGATTATACTGAAAACGCCGCTCATACCAAGCCCTCTTCCGATATCAAATCCTTTGGTTGAATAAAAAGGTTGGAATACCCGGGTTCTGGTTTCATTGTTCATGCCCGTTCCGGTATCAGTTACCGTTAAATATACCTGCTCATATTTTTTTTCTGATTGTATTGTAAGCAGCCCTCCTCCCGGCATGGCTTCAATACTGTTTTTAAAAATGTTATAGAAGACAGTTCTTAATTCACCATCATTTCCAAGCATTTCAGGGATTTCTCCCAATTCAGTATTGACTTCAATTTTTACACCCTTTTTTTCTGCTTCATCTTTCCATAGAGGGCGTGTCTGGGCAATTACTTCTGTAATCAGTGAATTCAGATTAACATTTAAAAAATGACTCGGGGCCTGCTTGTTTCCGCCGAAGCGTTGCAGAAGCTGTGCTCTGATGGCAGCATCGCTGGCAACGGTTTTTATTGTTTGAAGATATTTAAGTGTGGTTTCTGAAAATTCGGCACTCAGCATAGCAAGTTCAAGATTGCCGAATATCGATTGAAGTGAATTGTTAAAGTCATGTGCAACCGAAGAAGCCATTTCACCTATTGCACTCAAACGCTGGTTTTCAATAATTGCATTTACAGCCTGTTTATGGTCAGTAATATCCTCTGAAATACCCAGCAGATATTCCGGTTCTCCGTTCGCATCTAGAATTGGAACCTTCTTGGTATGTAGCAGGCGTATTCCCTGGTGCCGGGTCTGAATCGTTTCTTCAGGGAAATCTTTCATTATTTTATTTTGCAATACATCCCTGTCATTTTTTGTAAAGCTGTCGGCCTGTTCCTTTAAAAAGAAATCATAATCATTTTTGCCAATCATTTCTTCTCTGGGTATACCGATCAGACCCTCGCCTGCTTTGTTAAATCTTACAAAACGTAGTTCTTTTGCATCTTTCAGAAAAATCGTATTCGGTATATTGTCAACAATGGAGGTTAATAAGCTATTCGTTTGACGCAAATCTTCATCCACCTGTTTTCGATTTGTGATATCACGAATGTTGCATTGAATCACTTTTTGATGATTCGCCAGATATACATTGCTTACAAATTCAACATTAATACGACGTCCTTCAAAGGTTTCAAGAGGAAGATCCTCATAACGTATGTATCCTTTTTTTTGTAATTCAATAAAATGATCTTTGTTTGCAATGATATCTTTAAAAATCCCAATGTCCCAGATTGTTTTTCCAAGGAACGCCTCATGTGAATAACCCAACAAATTAACTAAAAAGGGATTCACATCTACGATCATTCCTGAATCGGCATCAAGTATCAGAATGCCATCTTTGGCAGATTCAAAAAGACGCCGATAACGAACTTCAGAAGATGTTAATTTTTCGAGATTGATTTGGGTTTCAGCAGAACATTTTTCCTTCGCTTCTTTGTCTTTTTCCTTTTGTGTTGTAAGCTGAGTATTTTTCTGTTGTAAACTCCCAATTTCTTTTATAAGTTCTTCTTTCGATTTGCTTGTAAAATCTTCTTGTGAAACCTGATCTTTTTGCATAACAGTTTTTTTAGTTTTTGCAGACAAACTTTTGTAAAGTTGTCATATTTGATGAAATTGGGTGTTATACAATTCTTGAAATTATTTATACAATTCCTACATTTTGAGTTGTGATTTTTGAGAATTTATTATCAAAAAGGAATATGTGGATGGGCAATGATCAAGCTTTTGGTTTTGTTTACTTTTCGGTTTCTTACTCATCCATAAATCCCCCTCTCTTTGCCGAGGCAAAAGCCGGACAAGCCTTCTCTAGGCATAGAGAAGGGACTTGAAAAGACAGCTTATTTCATGGCTAGCTGTGTCATTTGAGTTCACATTAATCTTTTCCCTACTGGTAGGGAAACAGGAATGGGTACAGAAAAAAATACGAACTCAAATGAAATGCAAACCTTATTCGTAGTACGACTTAGAGTCGTGCTACGAATAAAAAAAATCGCAAGCCGAGACCGCCGCGGCGAACGAGCACATGAACACATTTGAAAACATACAATGAAGTGAATAATCAAATAAAAAATCCCCGCCTCCGGTATTTTCCCGCGTATCGGAAGCAGGGATTAATCATCAAACTCTTTCATTAGAGAACGATGACAGAGTGCGGTTCACACCAGTCCTGCTGGCCCGCCGTAGTTACCAATGCAGCCCGGAACCAGTACTTCACAGTAGGTTTCAGGTTGTTGACAATAAATGTGGCCTGTAGCGTTGTTCCGATGGTCTTCCACTCTTCCGCAGTGGTATCGGGCGTTTCGCTCATTTGCCAAATCCATGCTGATCTTCCCGCGAAGGCTTTGTGTTTCAAAATCACTTCACCGCTTTGTTCCCCACGTTCCACTGAAAAATCAGGGTTGAGGCGCGATACCGGCTGATGCGTGGTGTTGAAACCCGCACTCAGTATCATCACATCGTTGCCCAGTGCAATGCGGTCGACATACGCTGCAACGCGGCGCAGCAAGTCTTCCCATGCCTTTTCAGCCTGATGAAGTGCAGCCGTTTGCTGCTTGCCGCCGCCCTGGGCCGCATTGTATGCAGTCTCAAGGTTGTTGCATGCAGTAGTAACCTGTGCCAGCGGTACGTCGGGGGTTGGAAAACTAATATTCCCCGTCATACGTGTCACCGTGTTACGGCCAAACTCCACTTTTCCGGGTATTGGAAGCCGGAGAAAATCAAGCAAAACTTTTACTTTTTTCATAAAGTTAAGTTTTTGGTTGCTTCAGCCAGACGACCACTGCATGCCTGCCTCCGGCGTGCCAATCGCACCCGCAGAATTTTAGTCGCCCTGCATTCGCATTGAACCATTGTTCTCATGCAGATTTTTTTGTTTTTATACTTTTCTGTCTTAAAACAGTTCTTATTATACCTGCGCAAACCATCGCCTGTCAAGCTTTTCCCAATTTTTGACCGATTACAATAAACATCAGACGGATTACTATAGTGTTCAGACGGGATATTGCAATGTTCTGACGAATCACTACTGTTTTCAGTTGGATGAGAGCTTGCATTTGTCCAATTACTGTAAACATCCGACGGATTATTATAGTGTTCAGACGGATTACAACAGAATTCTGTCTGATGAGAGTTTACATCCGTCAAATGATTATAATATTCGGTCCATTGAGAATTCTCACTTGACAGAAGTGTGGTGTAATCAGTCTGATGTAAGGAGTAATCAGTCCGATGAGAATAATACTCTGACGTATCAGAATTGTACGAAGACGGATGTGTGGTGTAATCGGTCGGATGAGAATCTGCGCATGTTATATGAGAATTCTGCGATAACGAAAGAGAGATGAGATAAGGCATATGAGAATACGCCCATGACGGATGTGTTATCCATTCAGTTTTAAAATATGTTTCATCCTGTAGTAGCATGGCGTTTTAGGTTGTTTTATATCCTAAAAACGCAGAATTTTTAAAAATATTATCATTTAAATGTTAAAAAATGTAAATATTTTTCTTGCGATAAGACTGTGGGGGCGGGATCTTTGGGCTAAAACGGTGAATGCGGGAAATGAAGTAAAAAAAAGACTGCAATTGTATTGTATAGTTAATAAGTAATTTCAAGAAAATGGAATGACAAAAGTCATATTTGCAGGCGGGTTAGAAGTAAGGAAAAACAGACAGTCAATAAAAACAAAAAATTGCTGCATGAGCCAAAAAATTGAAAAACCTGAAGCCGATACAACAGAGAATGGCTGCTGGGCAAGTATGAAAAAGTATATTCGAAATTTTCACAATTCGGTTCGACACTTATGATTTTAATAACATTATGTAGAATTTTAAAAAAAATCAAATTTTAAACTATATTTGTCATTCAAGAATCCGGGGTGCCTTACTGTTGGGCTGAGATAAAACCCATTGAACCTGATCCGGGTAATGCCGGCGAAGGGAAGATGAGGATCGCTGTTTGAAGAGAAATTAATATTCTAAAACAGCGGTTGGAAATCAGATAGAGAGATAGATTTTTAGTGCCCGTACACTTTCGTTAATCTGAAAATATGGACAAAACCTTTCACCTGATTTTTAGATCCAATCTGTGGATACTCCTCCTGGAGGAAAATAATCACATCGTTACCTTATTTGATAAGCAGGATAAAGAGAAGGCGGTAAAATATGCTGTGGATTATGCAGAAGCTGCAGGAGGTAAGTTGTTAATTCACTTTGAGGACGGGAATGTTCATACCGTATTGAATCCAAAATACATGAAAGAAAATGAATAAAAAAGCAATCACCTGCCACGAAACACTGAACGAAGCGTTCGATTATCAAAAGCCATCTGCATTCAGCCGGGGGATAAGGGTTGACATGGGAAAACAAACGATGTTGTTTATTTCAGGAACAGCCAGTATTGATGAAAATGGGAAATCAATCCATATAAATGATTTTGCATTGCAAACTAAAAGAGCTTACATTAATGTTAAAAAATTATTGGAGGCGGAAGGCGCCACTTGGAAAGATGTGGTAAAGACAACGGTTTACATCAAGGATATTGAAAAAAACTATGATGAATTTAACCGCATCAGGCTTGCATTTTTCGAAGAAGAAGGCGTGAAACCATATCCTGCATCCGTGGGTATTCAGGCTACGCTTTGCAGGGAAGAACTGCTGGTTGAAATGGATGCATGGGCAATCATTGAAACACCGGCCGGTTTTAAACTGAAGATTGTTCCTGATAAAAGTGAATAACAGCAGAGACGATTATTACAAGGATACGCTTTCAGGTGAGATGTTAGAACTTTGTTATGAAGTGGCACCTCCCCGTGTAAAACAATACCTGAAAGAAGAAGTGAATTTTGCTCTCAGTAAAATTAAAAAAACGGATACTGTGCTTGAACTGGGCTGTGGATACGGAAGAGTTTTGTCACAACTGTCATTCCAAGCAAAGGTTGTATATGGTATTGATACTTCTGCTCCCAGCCTGGCCCTTGCACAGAAACGAATGATAGAGTACAAGAACTGCGTTTTGCTTCACATGGATGCAGCGAAGCTACTGCTCCCCGAAAAAATGTTCGACGTTGTAATATGTATTCAAAACGGAATTTCCGCTTTTAAAAGGAAGGCGGAATTGCTGATCGGTGAATGTATGCGGGTGACAAAACCCGGTGGAAAGATATTGATTTCAACCTATGCTGAAAAGTTTTGGGAACATCGCCTGAGCTGGTTTAGGGAACAGGCAAAGGCCGGATGTATAGGTGTAATTGATGAGAAGAAAACAGGAAAGGGTGTTATCGTTTGTAAGGACGGATTTACTGCAACGACGTACAGTATTGCTCAGTTCAAAGATTTAACCCGGGAACTGGGTGCGCAAATTGAAATCACGGAAGTAGATGAATCCAGCTTGTTTTGCGAAATCATCACAGGCAAATAATTTTTCGTTGAAGTAAAACGAACAAGAAGAATTTTTTTCATACGGTTGTATTATCGATTGTTTCGATATTAGTTATTTTCAGTTTATCTGGAAAAGGAGATGACCAACGATAGCGCGCAAACAATCGTTGCGCAGCAACTACATAGTAACTCCACCTGCTTGCAGGGGGAGATGTCAGCCGGGCTGAGAGGGTGTTCTGACCAGCGTAACGCGTGCAAAGAGTTCTGTTTTTTTTACTTTGCGAAGTGAAGAACTGTGCCACCAAGTTTCACAAAGATTCCACGAAGTTTCACAAAGAAATACAGTAAGTATTCTTTGCACGCGTTACGCAGTCTAAACGCGCGCTAACGAAGGAAATTGATTACATCGAAGAAAGTGATGGACATCTGAGTTGTTATGAATTTAAATGGAATTCTCGATTGGTAAGAGTGAAAAAATGGCATGAAAATATTGATAGAAGCAGCAACTGAAATACAATTAGAAATTGATTACTAAAAAAACACCAGCTGCCAATAGATGTTTTGTAAAATTGACGAAAAATTACTAATTTTGGGCGGCGTTGTTCGCTTGGTTAGTTTGGTTTCGGCGTTCAGAATGCAGTCCACGAACCGAACAACGTGAGTTTATCGAAGATAAAGCGGCAACTTCACATAGCACGAAAACGTTCAGTGATTGAGACGTACATCTTTTTTGCCAACCCACAAGAATTTTTTTCGTATGATTTTTTTCTTAAAAATTTTCTAACTAAACATTGTTTGAATATGAAAACAAAATCTTTTGGCATTTTAATGTTTATTTCCATATTATGTTCTAATATGCTCTTCGCTCAGGTTCAGAATTTGAATCGTATTGGTCAAACACCGGGTGGTGCTTCTTTTCATGTAAATTATGACACGGTTGGTAAAAGATTAATAGTTGGCTGTGGTACCAGTGTATGGATTTACAATTTATCCGACCCGTTACATCCTCATGTGCTGGCAAAACGCCCACTATTAGGTATGATTAACGAAACTAATGTGAGTGGAAATGTTTTATTTGTTGCTGCAACGCATGATGGTGTTTATGCACTTGATTTACTATCAGACAGCCTTACCGTACTTGCTCACTATTCTGTACCTACAGGTTTTGGAGATCGTGCAGCTTACGATTTGGCAAGAATAAACGATACCTTATACATTTCAGATAACGCTTATATCAGAAGATTAAGGTACGACAGCATTACCGGATTTACGGCATTAACGTCTTCTGGAGGTCTTCCGTCTGAAACAAGATGTATTGCTCAAAAAGGTAACTATATTGCTTTAGGTATCCGAGAATTGTTTACAGGGAGAGTCACAATTTACGACAAATCAAATCTGAATACCGCCATAGCCAGTTGGCAAAGCAATCTCATCACTAAAATTCGCGATGTCAGATTTTCTGATTTAAGAAATGATATTATTTATGTATGCGGAGGATCATCTGATGCAGGGTTTAACTCATATTTTGTTTCGTTGCAAATTATTGGGAATACTTTAACCCCAATTGATACATTTCATATTGCGGGGATTCCTGTTCTGGCAGCTGCAAATTTTCAAAATATGGATACCCGTAACGATACCCTGTTTGTGGCTACAGGTTGTGCCGTTGATGTCGCAATGGGTGCTCCATTGTCTTATATTCCGGTTTTTGATGCTACTGATTTGCCTACTGATACAATGAATATGATAAGTCATATTAATGCAGGGTTATGGCATTTTGATGTTGCACTTATACATGGAACACCATATATGGCAACAGCTTCTGAATGGCTGGGCGTTGTTATTAATGATGTGTCAACATTAGCTCCAATTGATACAGTTAAACTTATTGAAACAGGAGGATGGACTCAAAACTGTAAAGTAAGAGGTGACACCCTTTGGGTAGCTCACGAAGGATGGGGGCTCGCGGCGTATAATATAGATAGTTTAATGTTTAATCAGGGATATATGACAAATTCCTTAATTTTACATTTGTTTGCTTCAGGTTCAAGTCATTTCTTTGTAGGTGATTTTGAATTTTTAAATGATTCTCTTCTGGTGTTATCCAGTGGTGATTTGTATAATATAAAACCATGGCAACAGGGCGGTCAGCCCGATTTGCTTTACAAAATTAACGGTGCCGGTGTCATGCATAATACTCTTACTGGTTCAGGGCAACGACTAGTTATTGGTTCTGAATTTTTTGGATTATCCCAGAAGATGTCTTTATTTAACCCTTATGATCCATTGGGAAACAGTTTGCGAACTATTAATCTGTTTAACAATCCTCAAAGCATATGTGTTGTAAAAGATACTGTGTTTTACGGCATGAAAACCGACTCAGTGAGTACTACAGTTTATCTTTCCGCAGCAAAAATTGTGAACGATGACTTCATCATAATTGATACTATTTCAATGCAAGGTAATTCTCAGATTAATTCGATTTCCGTCGAGAATAATATAGTTGCTATCGGTAAAGGAAATACAATTTCGTGGTATTCATGGAATGGAATTGAGTTTACAGAATTAGGTTCATATTATCATATACTTCTTAATGCAGTTGATGTTCATTTAAAAAACAACTTAATTTATATTTCGGACAAGTCTTTTGGGTTAAAAATATTTGATATTTCACTAGATACAATCGTTGCTGAATTTAAAGGTACAGGCGGTTGGGAAAGTCAATTTGGAAATACAGCCGTCACTTTGGGTAATGATGGCAAAATTTACCTGACAGATTTTAATGCAGGTGTAATTATTATTGAACCTTATGATCTTTCAATAATTAATGTCCCTGCGATTACTAACAACAAAAATAATTATTTTTCAATATATCCCAACCCGACATCAAATAACTTTGTTGTTGAACTAAAGAACAAAATCAATTTGATTGGGGCTTATTATCAAATTTATGATATTACTGGTCGTGAAATCGAAAATAAACCTGTTAAAAGTGATGTAAAGATTGAAATAGAAACTGCAAATTGGCAAAAAGGTTTGTATTTCGTAACTTTAATCAATGAAAACAAATCTATTGCTACAGGAAGAGTAATTGTTCAATAATCAGGTATTAATCTAATATTAAAATTTATGAAAACTGAAAATACTGTAAATCAAAATCAACTCAATTTGAAACCTGCGAGATATTCATACTGCTGCTTAGTATTATTCACAGTATTTTTACTCATTTTTAAAAATAATGTAACCGCTACTACTTATTATGTTTCAAATTCTGGTTCAGATTTGAATAATGGGACTACTCAATTAACCAGTTGGCAAACATTAGACAAAATTAATTTTTATTCTTTTCAGCCAGGTGATTCCATACTTTTTAATCGTGGAGATGTTTGGCGTGGTCAACTCATCCCTCAGAGCGGAGATATAAATGAACATAAATATTATGGGGCTTATGGTACAGGCAATAAGCCGACTCTTATGGGATCATGGAATATAAGCAACATGTTGTATTGGGAAAATTTTAGTGGCAATATATGGTCAACAATAGTTTCAATATCAATACCACTTGATGTTGGAAATATTATTTTTGATAATGCAAGTTCGTTTGGCGTAAAAAAATGGTTTGAATCAGAATTATTGCAGCAAGGAGATTACTGGTATGACACACTTAACAACAAAGTAAAATTGTATAGCACTTCTAATCCTGCTGTATTTTATAATGATATTGAATGTGCTTTAGCATACAATATTATTCATCAGGAAAATAAATCTTACATCATTTATGAAAATCTAGCAATAAAGTATGGTGCCGGCCATGGTATCGGAGGTGGAAATACAGATAACATTATAATTCGCTCATGTGATATATCGTATATTGGCGGAGGAGCGATTTATCATCCTGTTTATGGTTGGGTGCGTTATGGCAACGGTATTGAATTTTGGGCTAATTCATTTAATAATTTAGTAGAGCAATGTAAAGTTTGGGAAATCTACGATGCTGCAATAACCAATCAAAATGATGGAAGCACAGCAATTCAAACAAATATTATATACAGAAACAATCTGATATATAACTCTGAATGGTCATTTGAGTACTGGAACCGTCCTTCAGGCTCTTTAACACAAAATATCTATTTTATAAATAATACCTGCCTTTATGCCGGTAATACCTGGGCACATGCCCAACGTCCTGATAAACGAGGAAGACATCTTAATTTTTTTCAAATTGATGCTGCGACAAACAATTTTTACATTCTGAATAATATTTTTTACGAAGCGTCATCTGCCGGGCTTTATGTATTAAGGTATTCGGATCTTGATTCACTTACATTGGATTATAATACTTGGTATCAAACACAAAATGATACATTGATTGATATCAGATGGGGCTCACTGCCATTCAGTACTTATACCATGTCTCAATTTTCTGATTATCAGAATGCCTATCAGCAAGATTCAAATTCCTTTGCTGCATATCCTTTATTTGCTGACACTATTAATGGAAATTATCAGGTTTTATTTAATAGTCCCTGCATTGATTCGGGAACGCCAGATACTACAGGAACCCCTGTAGGGCAATATGATTTGTTAGGAAATACTCGCATTCAGGATGGAAATGGAATTGCACCGTCAACAATTGATATAGGGTGTTATGAATATGAGTACAATGTTGGGGTAGTTAATCATGATTACCCAGATGAATCCGCTGTGAAGGTTTATCCCAATCCATTCAGCGATAAAACTACAATTGAAATTTCAAGTTGGAAAAACCAGAAATACGTCTTGACAATTTTCGATTTGTTTGGAAGAGAAATTACAAAATTCGAAATGCAAAATCAGAAAACTGTATTTTCAAGAAATGATTTACCCAACGGTATGTATTTTTATCAAGTGAAAGAAAATAAAAATAATATTGCAACAGGGAAACTTATATTAAATTGACAAAACCCGCGCATTTGCAGGCCTATTATGAGTTGCACGACATACATTCCTCTTTTGTTAAGACGTTCAAAAGTGAAATTTTTAACCGGTGGTAAACTGAGAGGTTAATGCTCCGAAACGTGCCTGAATGAATAACCCGAAACCGCTTTTGAATCAGAAATTATCATTAGGGAGAAAAAATAATCCTATAGATTGAAAAAAAAGCTAAATTTACATAAATTATTCTGCCTCAAAGGCCAAATGAATACGCAGTGGAGTCAGGTACCACTAATAAAAAACAGGGCGATACCGAAAAGCCATACGAGTAGGAAAATTTTAAATTAAATTTCTATGAAAATAAAATTATTTTTTGTTAGCATGTTATGTGCAGTTGCTTTGTGTTCTACCGCGCAAATCATTATTAACAGAGTCGATTTGGGAAATTTTATCGGTGTGAATGTGATCCAGGCAAACGATACTACTAATCTGAACCTGCTGTCGCCAGGTAACGCCGGAGTCTCACAGACTTGGAACTTATCAGGTATAGGGAATGATTATCCTGACACTATGAATTTTTTCGCTCCCTCCGCCGGACCTTGTTCATCTAGCTTTCCTGCTGCCACTCTGGCCGGTAGCCAAAATGGAAGTCAGGGAGATTTCTTTTTTTATATGATTGATGATAATACCAAGCTTGAAATGATAGGGCTTTGTGGCGTTTTCATGGCACCCGATACCTCCATCGTGCCCCTGGTTCCTCCTCAGAAACAATTATCCTTTCCTTCCACTTATAATACTGCTTTTTCAGGACAGACAAAGGAAATCCTTAAAATTCCCAACAGCACGCCACCACCGGATTCAATAAAAATGATTATGACTATTAGCTATAGCAGCCTGATTGATGGCTGGGGAACGGTGACAACACCAGCCGGTTCTTTTAATTCACTGCGTCAAAAAGTCACCAAATTCCAAACTGACAGTATTTTTGTTTATACAACACTAACAGGATGGGTTTCTGCCGGCGCCCCGACAATAGATACAACTATTGAGTACAGTTGGCTGAGCCAGACGAATCCTTTTATAGCAGGTATTACTGTAGATGCGCAAGGCGTTGTACAAAGCGCAAAATATTTGTTATCCTCAAACATTGGTGTTAACGAAATCAGCAACAATTCGGGTGCAATAAACGTTTTTCCCAATCCTTCGAATGGAAAATTGATGATTACTGTTAATGCCGGAAATGCATATATAATTGATGTTTATAATGCGATGGGTGCAAAAGTATATTCCAACACTTCAGTTAAAGGTCAAACTTCCTGTGAAGTAGATATTTCTCAATGTCGCAGGGGTATCTATTTCGTAAATGTTTTTGATGGCGTGAAATATCTTACCGAAAAAATTATCATTCAGTAATCTGCTTTTCCTTTCATACAAGAATAGCCAGCATATAACCTTGTGCCGAATGCGACATGCTGGAGAATTGCGATAAACTGAATAAAGTATTGCTTCATATGCCCGATGCATTGGGAAACCTGAAGTCGTTGCAATAGGGAGTATTCATTGGCCAGAGCAGAAAGCCCTGATTCGAGATATTAACAAAACTGTTCGATCGTTGCTATTTTGAGTTCCATCTGAACATATTTGCAAAAGGAATTATCGGAAACACTATCTTTGCTATACAGAGATTTGTTGCGCAAAAAAATGCGGTCTGAATTATTACATCGTGCTATAGGGAATGCAGCCTGAAAGCATGATTGAGAAAGCTAATACAGAAGTACTGTATTATATTGAATATTCATTTCGTGATTTTTTGAACCGGAAAGCCTTGGCTTTCATGAATAATTATTTGCAACAATGAAAGACATTTATCATTTGACTTTTGAAAAAGAACACTGGGTACTGAGATGGGAAGAAAGCAGTTATCCGATTTTAGATTTTAATACCCTTACTACGGATGAAGCCATTGAGCAAAGCGTAAAGTATGTGAGTTCTGTCGGGGGAAAGTTAATCATTCACAATGAAAGCGGGAGAAATATTGAAGAACTGAATTTCTAGTGCCGGATTTATATTGATGTTCAGCTAGGTATTTTCCTGTATTTTGGAATGAAAAGGGAGAATATCATTTGCGATTTGCTTTAAATTAATGTAATTTAGTCTTCTCAAAAAAAGAACAGCGTTTTCCACCTATACTTTTTGCATGACTTCAAAAAAAACTTCTTCCCGATTCTTTGTTCGAATTCCACCGGTTTTTTATTTAATTATTCTTTTTGCAGTATGTATTGCAGTATTGAGTGTTGTCAGTTACAGGCAGGAATCACAAGCGAACATAGAAAATAAAAAAGAAGAATTATCGGCGATTGCCCGTTTAAAAGTAAAGCAGATTGAAGCCTGGCGCAGTGAGCGCTTGATTGATGCAGGCTTTATTGGCAGAAATATTTTTTTTCAGAGAGATCTTATAAAATTAAACAGTGACCCCGAGAATGTTTTAACCTGTAGCGATATTCGATCATGGTTGTTACCTATGACATACGGTCAGGATTATAAAGACATTCTTATACTTTCAGATAAAAGAAAAGTTTTGTTATCGGTTGTTGGGATGGACCACTGTAGTTCTGTTCAGGAAGAAGCGAATATTTCAGAAGCCCATCGTTCAGGAAATGTTCTTCTTTCGGATCTTTATCAGGATAAGGATGGCAAAGCTTCTATGGATCTTACCATTCCTTTTTTTGAAAATGCGGACGATACAAGCAGTCAATTTCTGGGCCTGGTTATACTTAAGATAGATCCTTATAAAAAACTGTATCCCCTGATTCAAACCTGGCCCTCCACAAGCAGAACCTCAGAATCTTTAATAATTGAAAAAACTTCCGGGGGCGACAGTTTGATATACCTGAATGATTTGCGACATAAAAGTAATACTGCTTTTCGTTTTAAATATTCTTTGAATGATACAGCGATTGCAGGTGTAAAAGCTTTACGCGGAAAAGAAGGTGTTATAGAAGCAAAAGATTACAGAGGTGAAGAAGTAATAGCCATTTCAAATAAAATTCCAGGAACAAACTGGTATATGATTACCAAAACTGACCGAAGTGAGATAATGGAACCGCTGGACGGTATAATAAAATGGTTTGCCCTGTTTATAAGTATACTTTTTATTGCATCTGTTATTGCTGTATTATTTATTAGTAACAGAAAAGTATTGAGAGATCTTAAAACGGTGAACCAGCTTTTAAAGGAAAAAACAATTGCTGATGAAAAATTCTCAAAGGTTTTTCAGTCTTCACCGAATGCAATTACAATTACTACACCTACGGATGGAAAAATTATTGATGTGAATGAAAGTTTTTGCACTATTACCGGTTATACTTATGATGAAATTCATGAGCATACAACAATAGATTTAAACCTGTGGGTAAATGATGATGATAGAATTTTTGTTGTGGATGAACTGACCAAGAATAAGAAAGTAAATACACTTGAATTTTTGTTTCGGCATAAAACCGGAAAATTAATTATCGGTCTTTTCTCGGCAGATCTTATTCAGATACAGGGAAAAACTTTTATTATTTCAACGATCAGCGACATCACTGCCAAAAAGGAAGCAGAAAAAGCCTTTCGTGATATCGGGCAGCGTTTTTATTCGGTGCTTTCCAATTTTGTTCTGGGGATACTCATGGTGAATGAGGAGGGATTTGTAGAATATGCTAATGCAGAATATTGCCGTCAGTTTAATCTGGTAGAAAAGCCGGGACAATTGATCGGCTTGTCATCCATGCAGATATTAGAGAAAGTTCTGCCTGCTTATAAAAATCCCGAGGCGATCATGAAACGCATTTCGGATGTGTTAAGCGAAAATATTTCACTCTTTAATGAAGAAATTGAATTAAAAAACGGGCATCATTATCTGGCCGATTTTGTTCCCATCATTGTAGATGGCGAGCGGCAGGGAAGGCTTTGGGTTCATAAGGATATTTCCGACCGTATTCATACTGAAAAGCTGTTAAAGGAAAGTGAAACGAATTATCGCCTTCTCGTGGAGAATCAAAGCGAAGGTTTGGGTATTGTCGATTTCAACGAAAACTTTGTGTTTGTAAATCCTGCCGGGGAAATAATATTTGGCGTGGAGCCGGGTACATTAACGGGAAGAAACCTGAATGAATTTATCCCCAAGGAAAATATAGCGATCGTTTTGGAAGAAACTGAAAAAAGAAAAAATGGTCAGGATTCAAAGTATGATTTATGGATCAACACTGCTGATGGCAGCAGGCGCTGTCTGTCGGTTTCTGCATCACCCTATTTCAATAAGGAAGGTGTATTTATCGGGACATTTGGCGTATTTCAGGATGTAACCCAGCAAAAAAATGCAGAAGATGTATTAAAAGCCAGTGAAGATAAATTCCGTACGCTTTTTGAAACCATGGCCGAAGGCGTGTGTATTCACAGAATGATTAAAGATAAAAAAGGAAAGTATTGCGATTACATCATCGAAGATGCAAACCCTGCCTTTGAAGAATTAACCGGAATTTCAGTAATTCATGCCGTTGGGTCAAAAGCTTCAGAGCTGTATGGTGTTGTTCCTCCTCCCTTTATTAATGAATATGGGAAAGTGGCTTCATCTGCTGAATCGTTTCGTTTTCAAACCTATTTTGCACCTATTAGAAAACATTTCGACATCTCTGTATTTTCACCCCGGAAAGACTGGTTTGTAACAGTATTTCTTGATATATCAGAACAGAAAAAAATTGAAGAACAACTATTGCATGAAAAGAATACGGCACAGCAATATCTGGATGTGGCCGGTGTAATGATAGTTGTACTTGATAAACAAGGGGAGGTTGTTTTGATCAATAAAAAAGGAAATTCATTACTTGGATATGAAGAAGGTGAGTTGTTGGGTGTCGACTGGTTCTCAAAGGTTATTCCGCCTGATCGTGCAGAACAGACAAGAGATGTGTTTCATCAGCTTATCAAAGGCACTATAGAAAATGTTGAATTTTATGAAAACCCTTTGATTTCAAAGAATGGGGAAGTGCGTCAGTTTGCCTTCCACAACATTATTCTGAAAGATGACAAAGGTGAAATTGCAGGAACTTTATCTTCTGGTCAAGATGTAACCGAACAGCGGGTACTACAGAAAAATCTGGAAGAGAATGAGGAGAAATTCCGCACAATATTTAATTCAGCCAATGATGGATATTTTACAATGGAAGGGGAACTGTTTTCTGATTGTAATAAAAAAGCCCAGGAGCTTTTAGGGTGCAGTTATAAAGAAATCGTTGGTAAATCACCCGCAGATTTTTCACCAGAAAGACAGGAAAATAGTGGGTTGTCAATTGACGGTGCACGTAAGAATATTGCTGCAGCCATGGAAGGTAAACCTCAGGTTTTCGAATGGGTTCACAAAAGAAAAGATAATAGTACTTTCCCTGCCATTGTTAGTTTAAACAGAATTCAGGTAGCAGGTAAAATTATGTTGCATTCAATTGTAAGAGATATCTCAGATCAAAAAGAAGCGGCTTCAAAAATTCTGGTATTAAACAAAACACTCACCGAAAAGAATGAAGAACTGGAACAGGTTATTTTTGTTGCCTCGCACGACCTCAGATCGCCGCTTGTCAATATTCAGGGATTTAGCTCAGAGTTGTCAAAGCTTAATCAGAGCATGAATAAAAAATTGGAAGATGAGAATGACCTGAATGAAATTAAAAAGCATTTTGATACAATTATAAAACCGGATATTAATGAAGCCATCGATTTTATCGGGCAAAGTGCAAGTAAGATGAACAGCCTGATTGGTTCGTTGCTGAAAGCATCCCGGCTGAATCGCACCGAAGTTAATCTGGCGCCGGTCAACATAAACTTTTTGTTACTCTCGGTTGTTGCAACATTTGAATTCCAGATTAAAAATGTAAAGGCGAAAATTGATTTTACAAAACTTCCCGACTGTGTTGGTGACGAAAATCTAATGGATCAGGCATTTTCCAATCTGCTATCCAATGCTTTGAAGTTTACTGTTGACGGGCGACAGCCGATTATCCGTTTCAGCGGGACAGAGAATGAATCGGAGGTAATTTACTGCGTTGAAGATAACGGCCCTGGATTTTCAGATGCGCATGCCGAAAAAATATTCGCACTTTTTCACAGGCTTGATAATGATACAGAGGGCGACGGGCTTGGGCTGGCTATAGTAAAGAAGATTGCGGAAAAACATGGTGGCAGGGCCTGGGTTGAAACAAAGCGCAATGAGGGAAGTAAATTTTATTTTTCAATATTAAAACAAAAAATAGTATGACGGAAGAACTTGTAATTTTAATTGCAGAAGATGATGAGGGGCATGCGAAGCTGATCAGAAAGAATATTGAAGCAGCCGGAATTCATAATGAAATGATACGTTTTAAGAACGGGGAAGAGGTGTTGAATTTTTTACAGAAAAAAAATGGAAAAGGAAAAATGAAAGAAAACACACCTTATGTTTTACTCCTCGACATACGAATGCCCGGCATTGACGGAATTCAGGTGCTTGAATTTATCAAAAAGGATGAAGCGTTAAAAAAACTTCCTGTTATTATGCTGACCACAACCGATGATCCGCGCGAAGTGGAACGATGCCATGCATTAGGGTGCAACAACTATATCACGAAGCCACTCGATTATAATCAGTTTATGGAAGTGATTCGCAAGCTGGGTTTCTTTTTGAAGATTGTTAAGGTGCCCAATTTAAATGATAAATGAAAACAAGAAAAGTGGTAGTGGCAGAAATTGAACAAGGAGCAAGGATCAGCGATGTGAAAAACATAGTAGCACGAGCTATGCGACTTTGCGTCTCTGCGTGAAAGGAATGGAAGAAGTAATCAGTGATCAGTATTCAGTATTCATTTTTTTAACACATAGGATCATAGAAAAACATAGGCACATAGAAAAAAAGTCCGAAGACGGGAGTCAGAAGTTCAGTAGCAGTTGCAGTAACAGGAGCTTTGCGTCTTGGCGTGAAATAATTAAAGAAGTACTCAGAAACTTAATAACTAGTAAACTAACAACCCAATAACCCAATAACTAAATAACCCAATAACCTAATAACCCAATAACTAATAACTTAATAACCCAATAACTCAATAACTAAAAAGTAGTAGCAGTAGCAGAAATTGAACAAGAAGCAAGAAACAAGGAACAATGAACAAGGATTAGCGATGTGCGAAGTGAAAAACAAAGTGTCAATAGTAGTAATTATAAAAAACTTAATAACTCAATAACTAATAACCCAATAACTAAAAAGTAGTAGCAGTAGCAGTAATCAGAAAAAACTAAATTGCCTATTAACTTAATAACCCAATAACTCAATAACTAATAACAAACATGACAGATCAGGAACATAGGACAGAGAGGGTTTACACAAGAATTCTTGTAGTGGAGGATGATCCCATTCTTGGGAAGTTGATTGCCAAAACCCTGACGCGTGAGGGATATAATGCTCATCATGCGTTAAACGGGAATGGTGGTCTGGCATATTTAAAAGATAATTCTGATGTGCTGATACTTCTGGATTACATACTGCCTGAAATGCGTGCAGAGGTTTTTATTTCGAAGATGCTGGAAAGTAATTTGAGTCAGCCCTTCATTATCATGACTGGTTTTGGTGATGAGAAAACTGCCGTTGAACTGATGAAGCTGGGAGCACGTGATTATATTATTAAAGACAATGCGTTTCTGGATGTTTTGATGCCTGTTCTTTCGCGTGTTCAAATGCATCTTTATACAGAAAAAAAACTTGCCGAGGCCCGTTTTGAATTAGAAAGAAGTGAGCAAAAACACAGGATGATTACAGAAAATATCAGTGATATCGTTTCTGTAAATAATCTGAAGGGCAAATTCACGTTTGTTTCTCCTTCCTGTTATGGAATTCTGGGTTACAAACCTGAAGAATTGATTGAGAAGAGTCCTATGGATTTTGCGCATCCCGATGATTTCAAAAAGTATTCGTTTAAATTTTCTTCGCCGAATGAATTGTTTGGGGAAGGAATGAAAATAGAATTCCGGTTCAAAAACAAAATGGGTGAGTACGTATGGCTTGAATCACTCATGAAGCCTATGCTTGATGCTCACAATCAACTGACAGAATTTTATGTAATCTCGAGAGATATCACGCAGCGAAAAAAAGCAGATGAACTGAAACAGGAAGAGCTGAATGAGCAGCATCTTCTTTCTGAATACGCAAGTAAAATGATTGCTGCCCGCACGCTGGAAGAGATTTATCAATTGGCAGGAAATACAATCAATGAGATTTGTGGAAAGCAAACAGTTATGGTTTCTTCCTACAATCCCGAAAACAAATCTTTGCGTATTGCCC
>JAZDMK010000156.1:0-9806 GCA_043800975.1 Bacteroidota bacterium
CTACACCGATCATTATGTTTATTGGAACCATTTTCTCTACAACATTTATGGGATTCATTATTTCGCTCATAGCGTCAATATTTATCAAGAAGAAAGATACCTCTTTTAACGAAAACGAAATCAATTTATAGTGACTAATATCTCCATCGTCGTTCCGCTTTATAACGAAGAAGAATCTCTTCCGGAACTGGTTTCCTGGATCGACCGCGTCATGCAGGAAAATAAATTTTCCTACGAAGTTATTCTTGTGGATGACGGCAGCAACGATCATTCATGGGATGTGATAGGAACACTTTCACAACAAAACAGCAATGTGAAAGGAATTAAATTCCGCCGTAATTACGGAAAGTCAGCTGCACTCAATGTCGGTTTCGATGAAGCCCAGGGTGATGTTGTCATTACCATGGATGCCGATCTACAGGACAGCCCGGATGAAATTCCTGGTTTGTATAAAATGATCACCGAAGAAAAATTTGATCTTGTCTCCGGCTGGAAAAAGAAACGTTACGACCCCATCACCAAAACCATACCCACCAAGCTTTTTAACTGGGCCACGCGCCGTATGTCGAAAGTGAAACTGCATGATTTTAACTGCGGACTGAAAGCATATCGCAAAGAAGTAATTAAAAGCATTGAAGTGTATGGCGAGATGCACCGCTACATTCCTGTGATTGCTAAATGGGCAGGATTTCGCAAGATTGGTGAAAAAGAAGTACAGCACCGTGCGCGTAAATTCGGTGTGACTAAATTCGGAATGAGCCGTTTCATCAATGGTTTCCTCGATTTGATGTCAATTACTTTTGTCGGGAAATTTGGCAAACGACCCATGCATTTTTTCGGAACACTCGGAACACTTGTGTTTATTGTAGGGCTCGGAATTGCAGGTTATCTGGCATACACACGTATTTTTATGGAAGGTTATAAAATGACGGAACGTCCGTTGTTTTATTTCGGATTGCTGTGTCTGATTCTCGGAACCCAATTGTTTCTCACCGGCTTTCTGGCCGAAATGTCTTCAAGAAATTCGCCCGATCGCAATTCATATCACGTTGAGAAAAAAATTAATCTCTGACATTACTTTGAAAAAATCACTTTCATTCATCATACTGGCAGTAATATTAATTACTGTTTCCTGCGAAAACAATCCGCAACAACTGGAAGGTAAAGCCCTCTCGTGTTATAAAAAACTGATTCATATTTTTTCGGATCCGGATGTTGTTCTGAGAAAAGAAATTGTGGGTCAGTGGAACTCTATCGAAACGCCCAAAGGCGAAAGCGTCGTATTTGAAAAGGACGGGCGCTATCATGGATACGATGGTCGTGAGAATTTTAAAGGCAGCTGGGAGATCGAAAAGAAACGTCTTATCCTTTCGCTGGGCGGCAATTATGCATTGGAAATCCGCATGGATACGATGTTTATGGATGAGAATAAATATCTCCGCAATTCTGAAATGCTTTCCCTCAAGAAATGATTTCCGGTTCAGTAAAAAAAATTGTCATTCTCGGATCAGCGCATCCTTTGCGGGGCGGGCTGGCTACATACAACGAACGCCTTGCACGCGCATACATGGAGCAGGGCTGTGATGTGACGATTTATAATTTTAAACTGCAGTATCCTTCATTCCTTTTTCCCGGAAAGTCGCAGTATTCCGATTCTCCGGCTCCCGAAAAACTAACAATTAAAACGGTTGTCAATTCAATCAATCCTTTTAACTGGTGTAAAATCGGAAGAGAACTGCGAAAGCTGAATCCCGATTTAATTATTGTAAAATACTGGCTTCCCTTTATAGGGCCTTGTTTTGGAACGATTCTGCGGAAAGCAAAAAAGAATAAACACACAAAGGTAATTTCCATTCTGGATAACATCATCCCGCACGAAAAGCGTTTCGGCGATCGTATGTTTACAAAATATTTCATCAAGCCGGTGGATGGATTTGTGGCTATGTCGGAATCTGTCATTAAAGATCTGGACACTTTTGATACAGTGAAACCCCGTGTGTTTTGCCCGCATCCCTTGTATGATAATTTTGGAGCCGTGATGCCACGCAACGAAGCGCTTGAAAAACTAAAGCTGGATCCTGCGTTCCGCTATCTTTTATTTTTTGGATTCATCCGCGATTACAAAGGGCTTGATATTTTACTGAAGGCATTTGCGGATTCATCGGTTGAAAAACTCCCGCTGCGTTTGCTGGTGGCCGGTGAATTTTATTCTGATCCCAAACCCTATCACGAGCTTATTCAAACTTTACATTTAAAAGATCGCGTTGATCTCTTCACCGATTTTATTCCCGACGATCAGGTGCCTTTGTTTTTCAGTGCCTGCGATCTGGTGATTCAACCCTATAAACACGCAACACAAAGTGGCGTTACACAAATTGCGTATCATTTTGGAAAGCCAATGGTTGTAACCGATGTAGGCGGGCTCGCCGAAATTGTTCCGCATGGAAAAGCAGGCTATGTGGTGAATCCTGAGCCATCCGCTATTGCTGAAGCAATCGTCGATTTCTTTGCAAATCATAAAATGGAAGTTCTCACTGCCGGCGTGGAAGAGGAAAAGAAAAAATATGCATGGGAAAACATGACGGCTGCCTTAAATAGTGTTTTAAGTCAGGTTGTTGCTATAAATTAATCAAACAAATCAATTGATTGAAACATGGGTTTTTTTAATATTATTAGAAAAAAAGAAGAACCTATAAAATCTTATGAAGATTTTTGGAATTGGTTTCAGCAAAACGAAAAGACTTTCTTTAAGGTCGTAATGGAGGATGGGAATATTGTTAAGGATTTTCTTGACAAAATAGCTTGTAAACTCAATGAATTAAAAGATGGATTTTATTATTTAGCTGGAAAATTAAATGAAAACACTGCAGAACTTATTTTAACAGCTGATGGAATAGTTAAAAATATTGTTTTTGTTGAAGAACTATTAAAAGTTGCTCCCAAAATTGATGGTTGGAAATTTACTGTATTAAAACCACCATTGGATATTTGCAATTATGCAATCGAAATGGAAGGATATGTTTTTAGCAGTGATAATTTGTTTTTTTACTCAAACGATAAGTCTGATTATCCTGATGAAATTGACTTAACTATTGCGCATAATGATTTTAACAATGAGAACAGTTCAATAATTACAAAAGGAATATACATTTTTTTAGAGAATTTTCTTGGAGAGTTAAATTTTATTACAACAATAGATGCTATAGAGGTAACTAGATCTGACAAAGCACAACGAGATCTTATCCCGATTGAAAAATTAAAAGATTACTTAATTTGGAGACAAAAAGAGTTTATAGAAAAATACAAAGGTGTAAGGTACAATACTGATCAAGATAGCTATTTTATACTTGAAGGTGACTTAGAAAATGGTAGTAGAATATTAGCAACGATCAATCAAAATTTGCTTAGCTGGGACAGAAAGGCTTCACATCCTTGGATTGCAGAAATTGAAATTAAATATGATGGAATTAAACGTGACGGTATGCCTAATGAAGAAACATATTTAGCGTTGAACGAAATTGAAGACAATATTTTAGAAGAATTAAAAGATGTTGATGGATATTTAAATATTGGAAGAAAAACAGCTAAAGGAGTAAGAACAGTTTATTTTGCATGCCAAGAGTTCAGAAAACCCTCGATGGTTCTCTATAATATTGAATTAAAATATTCTAAATCTTTTAAAATTAATTATGACATTTTTAAAGACAAATATTGGCAGGCATTTAAAGGATTTGAAGAAAGTCATTAATCAGGAAATCTTTAAGCGTATCAATATTATCAAATAATTCAATCATCTTTCAGGGCTAAAGCCCAAAAGACTTTTCAATTATTAACCCCGGACTTAAGTCCGGGGTTATTGAAAACATCCCAACAAAGGACTTTAGTCCTAAGATACCAGAAAGCACCCACAAATAAATCCAATCCATTGTGGCATATTAACCCCAGACTTTAGTCTGGGGTTAAAACAAATACTCCAATAAAGGACTTTAGTCCTGATAAAATTAACCGGATATTAATGAAAAAAATGTTTATTTTTGAAACCTAAAGCTGAATGAAAACTCTATGATCATCAGAAGCAAAGCACCGTTACGTCTGGGTCTGGCAGGCGGGGGGACCGATGTATCTCCTTATTCCGATCTCTATGGAGGTTGTATCCTGAATGCAACCATTAATATGTACGCCTATGCTTCCATCAAGCCGCGCTTCGACAACCGTATCGAGATGCATTCTGCCGACAGAAATGAGTATGTGGATCATGAATCGCGTCGTTGTCTTTCCATTAATGGCGAACTGGATATTCTGAAAGGCGTTTACAACCGTATCGTAAAAGATTTTACTAAGAATCCGCTTTCATTCGAATTGACCACCTACGTGGATGCGCCCGCAGGATCAGGTCTTGGCACGTCTTCCACTTTAGTTGTCGCTATACTGGGCGCCTTTACCGAATGGCTGAAACTGCCGCTCGGGGAATATGACATCGCGCATCTGGCCTATGAAATTGAACGAAACGATCTGGGCATGGCCGGCGGAAGACAGGATCAGTATGCCGCTACCTTTGGCGGTGTCAACTTCATGGAGTTTTTTGCCGATGATAAAGTGATTGTAAATTCCCTTCGCATACACGAACGTTATCTGAACGAAATGGCCGCTAACATTGTTTTGTATTATACCGAAACAAGCCGTCTTTCTTCAACGATTATTGAAGCGCAGCAGAAAAATGTGACTGAAAAGAACCAGATTTCGCTCGATGCCATGCATCAGTTGAAACTACAAACCGTTCAAATGAAGGAGTCCCTGCTGAAAGGAAATCTGAATGAGATCGGAAAGATCATGGACACCAGCTGGCAGTTTAAAAAACAAATGGCGAACGGCATCAGCAATCCTGAAATTGATGATCTGTATGAAACAGCCATGAAAGCAGGCGCAACCGGTGGTAAAATATCGGGTGCCGGCGGCGGTGGTTTTATGTTTTTCTACTGCCCCAACAACAGCCGCTACAAAGTGGTGGAAGCATTAAATAAAAAAGGTGGTCAGGTGAAACGATATGAATTCAATTCTCACGGACTGACAACCTGGTCAATATAATTGTACGATGAAAATTATAGATGCAATAAAGAATTCCATTTCTGTAAAAGAAAAAATCCTGTCGGATGAGATACTTTTAAAGGCAGTGGAGCAGGCTGCAGCGGCCATTACACAATGTTTTCAGAAGGGTGGCAAAGTATTGTTCTGTGGAAACGGAGGCAGCGCAGCCGATGCACAACACCTGGCGGCTGAGTTTTCCGGTCGTTTTTATTACGACCGCGATCCCTTGCCAGCAGAAGCTTTGCACGTGAACACTTCGTACCTCACGGCTGTTGCCAACGATTATTCATTCGATGAAGTATACGCCCGCCTTGTGAAAGCGAAAGGAGCGAAGGGCGATGTATTGGTCGGTATTTCTACATCCGGCAATTCGGAGAATGTGATACGTGCCATGAAAACCGCCAAGGACAAGGGAATGATCGTTATTGCATTGACCGGAGAAACCGGCGGGAAGATGAAAAGCGACTGCGACTTTCTGATTAATATTCCTTCCACCGATACGCCGCGTATTCAGGAATGCCATATCACAATAGGGCATGCCATCTGTGAGGAAGTAGAAAAAGCACTTTTCCCCAAATGATGAAAGAAGCTGTTATTCTTGCAGGAGGTTTCGGAACACGCCTGAAAAGCGTGCTCAGCGATCTTCCCAAGCCTATGGCACCTGTGAATAACCGGCCTTTTCTGGAATACATTCTCGATTATCTCATTCGTTCGGGGATCAATAAATTTGTTTTGTCGGTGGGGCACATGCACGAAGCCGTGACTTCTCATTTTGGAAACAGCTATAAAAATATTCCTATCGTGTATGCAATCGAAGAGCAGGCGCTGGGAACCGGAGGCGGCATTCGTTTCGCGCTGTCGTTTACCGAAACCGAAAACGTGCTTGTGCTGAACGGCGATACGCTCTTTCCGGTTGATCTGAATGTATTGCTGGATAAACATATGCTAATGCAGTCCTCATTTACACTCGCGGCTAAGAAAATGGAAGATGTTTCCCGTTATGGTACCGTGAAGATTGAGAACAACCGCATTTCCGGATTTGAAGAAAAGAAAAACCGCTGTGAGCAAGGATTGATCAATGGCGGTGTGTATTATATACAACGTGATTTTTTTACGAAAACAAATATGCCCGAAAAGTTTTCTCTCGAAAAAGATTGTCTCGAACAGTTTTTTAAAACCGAAATGATTTGTGGCCTTGCATTCGATGATTTTTTTCTCGACATAGGAATTCCTGAAGATTATGAAAAAGCGGCCTCAGCGTTTGAAAGACTTGGTTTCTGAAGGATCGTGGACCTTGTTCCTCGATCGCGATGGTGTGATCAACCGCCGTCTTCCGGACGACTATGTGAAACATGAAAACGAATTTGAATTTATCGAAGGAGTAGAAAATGCCATCGCTGTATTCTCAAAAATCTTTCACCGCATCATTGTGGTCACCAACCAGCAGGGCATTGGCAAAGGTTTGATGACCGAAGAAATGCTTGCAAGTGTGCATAAAAAAATGTTGACTGGCATTGAAAAAGCAGGAGGAAAGATCGATAAAATTTATTTTTGCAAGCACCGCAAAGAAGATAATCACTTCGATCGCAAGCCTTCGGTGGGTATGGCTTTAAAGGCAAAGCACGATTTCCCGGACATACATTTCGGCTATAGTGTGATGGCGGGTGATTCGGAAAGTGATATGATTTTCGGACACAGGGCCGGCATGTTTACCGCGCTCATAGGCGACGACACAGCGATTGCCAGAAAGAATCCGAAGCTGGTTGATTTTTATTTTACTTCGTTGAAAGAAATGGCGGAAGCCTTTTAACAAATTTTCTTTCCCAAAACATTCGTTACGTAATTCTCAATACTCCTGTCGTAGGTGCGTTCCACTGCATCGGGAAAATAGCAGGCAGGTAATTGTCCGCTGCGCCGGTGATAGGCAATGCAGTCGCAACAGATTCCCTTTTTCTCACAGGAATAGGAACAGTTGCAATTCGATTGGTTTTTACTGACTTTACAATCACTCATATTTATTGAGTTATTAGTTATTAAGTTATTGAGTTATTATGTTACTATTTCAACTCTTTCTTAAGTGATATTGTATTTTTAGTGTTCTTTGGTGCTTTCGTGTCTTGGTGGCAAAAAAAACGAAGAGTATCTGCTACCGCTTGCTTGCCTTTCTATGTGCCTATGTGTTGTATTTTCAATGTTTTTCTATCTATTAAAAACTGATAACTGATCACTAATTACTGATAACTGATTACAGATTTCCCAAATAAGATTATTTCTTAACCAATTTCATCATCCGTATTCCTTCTGCAGTAATTACTTTACAGAAATAAATACCCGATGAATATTTCGAGATATCCTTTTCAATGGCATGCACACCTGCCGAAAGCTTCGCCGATACAGCACTTTCAAGCATCATCCCTTTTGAATCAAACAACTGAATCATCACCGTTTCCGATTTGTTTAATGAAACAGAAAGCGTGAAACGATCGCTGGCAGGGTTCGGATAAATGGATGCATTCAGATTTGCCGTTGCATTATTTTCATGAATACCCACTGTTGGCAGCGAGAATAATGAATCGGTATTGTACTGAACGGAATCGTTCAGATAGCCTGGGATTCCATTGTGATACACAGCCAGCCTCAAAATACTTTCTTCAGGAATGTATTGCATAAACTGAATATTCCCTGTTCCGGCGTTTGAAAAATCGCGCATGATACTCCAGTTGAGCGATGAGCTGATGCCTGTGCCCAGTCCTACTTCCGGAATCACGCTGTTGTATCGGCTGCAATAATGATGTACATTGTTTCGTGCAATGGCGCTGTTGGCAGCATAAATATTTTCTCCCTGCAAGCTGTCGTTGTAGCAGCAGCTGCGGAAAGTGAGGAGCGGAGCTGCAGAAGCAAGTTCAGCAATTTGTCCGGTGAGGCTGTCACCACCGGCGGTGGAAGGAGCGAGCATTGTAACGATGTATCCATCGGAGTAACCGTTCGTATTTGCAATCAATGCACTTCGAATGTCATTGGTGTTATCCAGTCCGTCGCTGTTAAAATCGTCTGCTTCCAGGCCTTTGCGCATGCTGAACCAGACGGGTTCAAATGCTTTGTTGTAAGGAGCGGTAGGAGAAACATCCGACATCATGTGTTGAAACGCAGCTACTTTATTACTGCTGATTCCCGACAAAGCGCTGATCTGTCCGGAGAATCCGATGAGCAGCCAGGGAACTTCATCCGGTTCGGAAGGAAAATGAATCACCATCACCTGATTGTTTACAATGGCAGCCTGTGTTGTCCAGTCGAGGTGGCGGCTGATAACAGAATGCCCGTTCAGGTCGGTTCCCGTTGTGGCGCTGCCCCAGTCGAGCAGGCTGCTGCATCCCAAACCGACAGAAGAACTGTTTGCCATGAAATAGGAGAAGGCCCGCAGATCAAGAAAAGCATTGGCTACAAGAAGATCGAGATAATCGATATCGGCAACATACACTCCGGCAGCAGCCATTCCTGCTCCAATTCCTTTGGCTTCCCAGTGAAAAATGGAATCGATGTGAACATGGATGCCCTGCTGTATTATCACCTTAGCGCTGGCCATCGAAGCACCGAAGCCGGGTTTGATATAACCGTCGTAGATAGAACGTATGCGTACACCATCCAGATAACCCAGCGCATAGCCACGCTCATAGTGGTTTCCCCATACTTTGATTACTTTAAAATATCCGCTGTCGGCGACAACAACGCCGTTCACAGGCTGCGCCTTCAGGCTGCTGAAAGCTGCAATTAGTAGCAGAAAGACAAAAAGTTTTTTCATAAATCTTTACATTGATACGTATATTTTTTTGCACCAGAACATTGTTGAATAACCATCCGAATCCGAATTGGTGGTGTATTGCTGAAGAATCATTTCCTTGTTTTTCAGTTCCAGAATGGCCCAGCTTCCCTGATCGTTGTCGAAGGTGATCATGCTTTTGTTTTTGCCCGAGTTGGTCCACCACCAGCTTCCCGTATAGGTGTTGGTCACACCGTCGATGATGAAGGTGCGCAGGAAGGTGCCGTTTTTGTAAATGGTAAATGTTTCGGAATAGGAATAGGTTTGCGTGTTGCTGCCCATATTAATATTTAGGGTATTTCCATAAAACGAGGTTTCTTCGGAAGTTTCCGAGCCGCCGCTGCTGGTTGTTTGCAACTGATCCCACTGTGCCAGCTGCCATGTGTTCACAAGGCGTGCTTTGCGCGAACGAAGCGATAGGGCAGGGTCCTGCTCGCCTTTGCGGCAGGCGGGAACGATGAGGGAGAAAATGAGAATGAGAAGAAGAATACGGTTTCGCATGTTGGTGAAATTTTTTGGCAAAGACAAATATACTAATAAGCACGAAGTTGGAAGACAGAAGACAGAAGAAAATGTGTGCAAGCAGTAGCTTATACTTTTCTTTTTTGTCCGATGCCCGATGCCCGATGCTGGGTCACCATGCAGTAGCTGTTACTTTTCATTTTTGACAGAAGACCGGAGACGGAAGACGGGAACGGAAGGCAACGAAGTACGAATTAGTTAATTAGTTACAAGTGACGAGTTACAAGTTACGGATTTTTAAAAAGTGACCTTGTCCAAATAACGTTGACCGTTTTTAATTAATTAATCACTTATTATTTTAATGTTGACTTTTTCTTTTTTGGTTTCTTTTTTCTTTTTGTTAACAACCCACTTTTTTGTTAATACCCCTGATGCAGTAAGC
>JAZDMK010000161.1:0-2641 GCA_043800975.1 Bacteroidota bacterium
GCAACCTCTTTTGAAACAGCTTCCCTGATATCACCCGAAATATCAACTGTAACAGTATTGAGTATTTCGACCCGTGGCACATTCAACAGGCGCAATACTACGGTATAAAAACCTTTGACATTTGCGATTGAACCATATATCAACCTGTCAGTCCCGATAACTTGTCCTGCTTCGGCCATACAGATTTTGTTATTACACGTATCTAACCGGAGTGTCAGTTGACGTTCGAGAATAGCATATGTTTCATCCCGCTCCCTGATTTCAAACATGTCAGTTTTAATCAGCTCTGTCCGAATCCTATCCGAAACAAGTAGTGCGGCTTCTTTATCTAAACTGAACGTTGCATACAAATCCAAAACGGCAATAGACATACGTGCGGTTCCTGCTTTTTTATCAAATACGCTTTGTTCGGTTTTCGCGGTTTTCTCTGTACTGGCGGTTTCGTTATCGTTTGGAAATAGATCTGTCGCCAGGCAAACAACCATTACAAGAACAACAATACGAAATATAGACATAGGTATCCCCCTTGGATTAGAAACGAATCAGTGCTATTCACTAGCAAGCACACCATAACTTGGAAAACCAGCCATGAGCACCTGTGCAAAACTTAAAACAATAATCGTAAAATGGCTGATTCTTCGGGTTCTCGAATTAATGTCATTGTTCAACGCAACATTATTGAGAAATCAGCACCTATTTAGAAGTGAAAAAAACGCCCCCCATACTATCCTGTTTTGAAATATAATAAAATGCCAGATGAGAAATGGGGAACTTAAAAAAGATACCCTTTTTTAAATATATTGATTGGATTATACCACTATTTTGGAACAGTATGGGAGTTTGTCTATAAAATATGCAGATCAATATATTACGGCAATTAAATAATTCTCACGGTCATTTCTCTCCAGATTGAAAATCGGGATAAACCGCAGAGCAGAAGCAAAGAAGACTGCATAATTGCCCATGGGCCAAATCTCGTTTTTCACCATAATCTGGAGATTTTTCACTTCGTTCAGAAGGGTGAGGTATATGTTGCTTTGCAACAATTTTACTGTAACCTTTGCCCTTTCTCCTCATATAGTTCGTCGAAATGACAACCATTTGAGTAATATTTAATTGCCGGAGTAATAATATTCATGCACGAGGAGGCATTTTCCTCAACAAACTTGATTTTAAATAAATTTATTGAAATTTATCAATTATTTGAAGTCATATTGCATTGCGAATCAAAAATGGATTGTTTAGATTATACTCAAGAACCTAAACAACCTCAGGAGATCTATAATGAATCACAAACTCTTTTTATTTGCCGCTGCAGTTTTCATCTGTACCAATTTTGCCTTTGGAACAAATTTCCCCTTTTCCGCAAATCCACCTGGAGGGTTAACAAAAACCAATGTTCCTCAATTCGTCGTCCTTGGTTCAGATGATAATACCATCGACAGCGGTGTTACGTGGATTACCGATTATCTGACAGGCAAAACCAACCCTACTGGCATAAACCAGACAGCAACATTAGATGGTGCACCGGTCCACATGAATTTCTATCTTGTGGGGTATGCAGCAGATTCTCTCACCTCTCCTGACATTGTTGCTGCCTGGAAAGCAGCATACGATGCGGGCCATGAGATTGGCAATCATAGCTATGATCATGTTCTTGATTTAAGCACCCCTGACCAGGACGAAAGAAATGGATACGCATTTAACATTGATGCGTGGATGACTGAAATTCTTCAAGGTGATACCGCAATAGCTAAAGCACTGGGAATTTCATATGATAGTATACCATATGTTATTAAAGGGTTCCGCACCCCTAGACTCCAATATAATGACAGTACATTTTTAGCAATCCAGCAACGTGGATTCCTCTATGATTGCAGTATCGAAGAGGGGTATGAAGACGGCGAATT
Source organism: Bacteroidota bacterium (assembly GCA_043800975.1). Classification (GTDB taxonomy): domain Bacteria; phylum Bacteroidota; class Bacteroidia; order Bacteroidales; family JAHJDW01; genus JAZDMK01. Next base: position 1,911 of record JAZDMK010000161.1, read on the forward strand.
AAGCACACCTAACCAGACAAGCTGTGGTGCTTTTTACTGGCCTTTTACCCTCGATAACGGCAGCCAGTCAGATATGCTGAATGCACTCTGGTGGGCAGATGACCCGGTTGGCTGGACATTTATCTCCTGTGGCAAAATCCCTGGTCTGTGGGAAGTCCCTGTTTATTGTCTGATACTGCCTGATTCTGCATACGCAGCAAGTAACGGTGCAGATCCCTATATCCGTGATTCAGCAGCAGCACACTGCGAATGGCTCGCAGAAGGTGGTTATAAAGTAACTGGATTCGATTATAATCTATTGGCTACCTATGAAAATGGCAGCTACGCCCTCGACAGTGCAGGTTATTATGTAACCATGAAATATAATTTTGATCAATGTCTCGCCGGCAACCGCCGCCCTTTTACCTTAAATATCCATACTGACGAATGCTTTCCTGAACCAGGTAACACTGAAGACAATCCGAATATTACCCCCCTGCAGCGTCGTCAGTGTATCGAGAATATGATAGACTATATGCTTACCATTCCAGATGTTCGTTTTATTACTGCTTCAGAATTGGTCGAATGGATGGAGGCACCTGTCGGACTAGATGGAACAATCGGCTCACCGATTAAATTTAATGCAAACATTTCGAAAACTGCACCCATTGCTGTCCATGGCATTTCCAAAGGAAATATAGTGTTCACGGCTCCCACTGCCGGCACCTATACTATCGGTCTCTACAATGTTA